>SXOX01000105.1 GCA_005776585.1 Pseudomonadota bacterium
AACCGAGTCGTCATGTGGATTGAGCGTCCCGGCCGCGACCCGCGTTCCTCGACGGCCTGTGTCGCCGAGCTGGTCGAACCCGGGCGAGGTCCGAAGCGGCGTCGACCGCATCCGCTTGAATCCGCTCTTTGCAAACCAGAGCAGCTGCGCGTCCGCACTCTGATGCCCCACGACGACGTGGCCGCTCGGCATCGCGACGAGCGCCATCGGTCGCGCGTCGACGGTCGCGGTCCCAACGACCGTGTGCGTCTCGGTCGATATCGCGAATATCTCGTTCCGGCCAGCTGTCGCGACGTAGAGTAGCTTTCGGTCGGCGTCCAAGGCGACCGCCGTGGGCTCGACCCCGACCGGGATGACCTCGAGCACCGTGGTCCCGTTCGGGTCGACGCGAGCGATCCCGGCGCCCTGCCGCAGCGTGACGTAGAGCACGCCGTTCGGGGCCGCGATCATGCGCTCAGGTCTCCCCTTCAGCGGGACGACGGCAGTCTGTGTGAGCGTCGCGGAGTCCAGCGTGACCAGCACCTCGTTGGCGCGGTCGACGACATGGAGCCGCTCACCGGCGACGACCAACGAATGGCTGCTCGTCCACGTCGCCTTGAACGGTTTGGCTAGCCAATGCGGTCGACTCGCGTCTTCGGTTGGGACGGTGTCCAGGAGCTTGTCCTCGGCCAACGCCTCCTTCGCAGGCGTTTGCCCTGGCGAGTCACCACACAGTGCCGCGGCAACGGCCTCCGTGGGCATCGGCGTGCTCTCGACGCCCGTGCGCCAGAAGTGCGGGTCGCACGCGGACAGCCCGAGCCCGCCCAAAACGGTCAGCGTCGCGCGTGTCATTCCGATACGCGAATCAAGTCGGTTGTTGCTCATGTCACCCCCGTCTCTTCGAGTTACAGGCATCCGAACCCTCGGCCCGCCATGCTCAGGCTCCGCTGCAAGCCTGAGACCACCTCTCAGTGCGCTGTTCTTGGAGCACGGCTGCTCCAATTGGCATGCGCTTCTGTCGTGGCCTCGTGCCAATTGATGCACGGGCACTCCGATGTGCTCTGGATTCGCCGGCTCCGCCGTGGCAGGTGTCGCTTGGAGAGGCCAAGCGACATGAGCGACCTGCGACAAATTCACCTCGGCGATTGCCTCGACGTCCTGCGCCCGCTGCCGGACGCAACGGCGCAGCTCGTCTACATCGATCCGCCGTTCAACACCGGCGTCGCGCAGTCGCATACCCCGCTGCGCACCACCGGTGACACCGACGGCGACCGCACGGGCTTCGGCGGCCGCCGCTACCGCACCGAGCGCGGCGACACGCATGCCTATGACGACGCATTTGACGACTATGAGGCGTTCCTCGTCCCGCGACTCGTCGAGCTGTGGCGCGTGCTCGACGCCCAGGGCGCGCTGTTCGTCCATCTCGACGCGCGCGAGGTTCACTACGTCAAGGTGTGGCTCGACCGGCTCGTGGGCCGCGAGCGCTTCGTCAATGAGATCATCTGGGCCTACGACTACGGCGGCAGGTCCACCAATCGGTGGCCTGCCAAGCACGACACGCTGCTGTGGTACGTCAAGGACCCCAAGAGCTACACGTTCAACTTCGACGAAATCGACCGGATCCCCTACTTGGCGCCGTCGCTCGTCGGCGACGAGAAGGCCGCGCGGGGCAAGACCCCAACCGACGTCTGGTGGCACACCATCGTCCCAACGAGCGGCTCGGAACGGACCGGTTATCCGACGCAGAAACCGCTCGGCATCCTGAATCGCATCGTGCGGGTGCACTCCAAGCCGGGGGACCTGATCGTCGATGCGTTCGCGGGCAGCGGGACCTCGGCCGAGGCCGCTGCGCGCACTGGCCGCCAGTTCCTGGCAATCGATCGGAACCCCGAAGCGGTCGCGCTCATGGCTCGCCGCCTCGCGTTTGCGCGTCCCACGTGCGTCGGGTTCGAGCCGCCCCAGGCGACTGGTCAGCTGCCGCTGGTATGACCCACGTCAGACGCTATCCAATGAGTCGTTGACGCCCGTCGAATGAGTCGGCTAGGGTTCGCCATCCCCGAGCGCGCCGCGGGGAAGGAGGACCATGCTCGCCGAATTCGCCCTGCGTTGCCTCATCAGCGGGAGCATCGCCATCCTGCTCTACGTCGCCTTCGGCCTCATCGTGACCCGCCGATGGAACCGCACCGTCTCGCGCGACATCTGGCGCTACGACTTCAAGCTCGGCATCGTCTCGCTGGTCACGGGGTCACCCATGATCCAGGGCTTCTCCATGCTGGCCGAGAAGTGGCAGCTGGGCTTCATGTACAATGACGTATCGCAGTACGGCTGGGTCTGGTGGGTGGTGAGCCTGCCCATCTACGTGCTGCTGTGGGACCTCTGGTTCTACGTGGGCCACCTCGCGCTCCATTGGCGACCCATCTACCGGCTCTCGCACTTTCGGCACCACGCGTGTCGCCCACCCGTCCCGTGGTCGGGGATCGCCATCGATCCCATCGAGACGGTGTTCTCGGGCATCCTCCCCTACGTCGCGCCGCTCTTCTTCCTGCCGTTTCACACCTACACGGTCTACGCGCTCAACATTGCGCTGATGGGCTGGGCGCTAGTGGTCCACTCCTCGATGAACTTCACCGGCAACTGGTTCTTCTTCTCAACGAAGGACCACAACCTGCATCACACGTTTGGGCTCAAGAACGTGAACTTCGCGGCCGTCTTTGCCATCTGGGATCGCCTCGGCCGTACGCTCGAGCGCGAGAAGTCCCCGCCGTGGTGGGGCAAGCCGGAGTGGAGGCTAAAGACCACCGCGCCCAAGGACGGGCCCAACGCGACGGACGCGCACCCCATCCACGACGCGGCCTGATGCGGTCTAGTGTCGCTCTTTGGGCGGCCCCTTGTCGCGATCGGTGGGGAAGTGCAGCAGGCGCAGCTCGCCTTCGCGCTCTCGCTCCCGATAGACCTCGATCTCCTTGACGCCCCGCAGGTTGACGTAAATCGTGGGATCGGGGTCCTGATCGACCTTGATCGCGATGAAGCCGTCGCCGATGGCGTCGACCGTGCCGTAGACGGAGTTATCGTCGTCGTCGTACTGGATGACCCAAACCTTCTTGCCGATGAGCCGATTCATGGTCCTCCGTATTGGTTCGCCCACACCTACCCAGGTCGGCGCAGGCCTGCCGCGTTCCGCAGTGACTGTCCGACCCAGCCGTTCTTGGGGGATCGGGCCGCAAGGTTAGGGCAAGCGCACCTGCGGGACAAGGGGGGAAAGTGGGCGCTGGCCATGCGGGAGTCGCCGACGTAGCGTGGCGTGATGCGTCCCCGGCTCTTCGCGACCGTGCTCTTGGCGCTGCTTGGCGTCTCCCAGGCGTGCTCGGGTGACCCGTCCATGGCGGCCGACGCGGTGGACCTTCCGAAGACCCAGACCCCGGAGACCCTGGCCATCGACGCTACTGCAGTTCCCGACTCGGCCTGGCTCGCCGCCGACACTGTCCCCGACACCACCGCGGCCACCACCCCCGACTCCAGCGCCGACTCCAGCGCCGACTCCAGCGCCGACGTGCTCGCCGCGCTCTGCGGCAACGGCACGATCGACCCGGGCGAGGCCTGCGATGACGGCAACCTCCTCGCCAACGACTGGTGCGCGGCCGACTGCGCGGCCCTCATCGACGTCTCGACCGCGGCCACCTACGACGCCAAGCCGAGCGTCCGCGTATTGCCGATCGCGGCAGGTCGGCTCACCGCCGCCTACTCGCTCGCCGCCCGCAAGCTCACCGTCCTCCGCGAACAGGTCTACGACGCCCGCGACGCGACGACTCCGGTCCCTGACGTGCTCTACGACGCGTACTTCGGCTTTCGCGCAGACGGCGTCGGCGGCAGCCCGTGGCTCACGACACCGCCACTGGATGACGTTGGCTACATTGACGGGACCTTGGACGTGCGCACCGTGCAGACGGTCGGCGCCCTACGCTTCGAGACCCGGTGGCTGACCAGCCCGGCGGTACTTGGAGGTCGACTCGCCGTGGTCGTCCGGGTGACCAATCAGGGCCCGACTCCAGTCACCGGGCTGGCGCTCACGGCCGTGTTCAACCTCCATCTGGACGGCGTGGGCCAAGGCCAGGGCGAGGCGATGACGCGCGATCCGGCCTCGGGCGCGCTCGTCGAGTCGCACCTGGCCAGCGGACGTCGCGCGGCCTTTCTGGCCATCGGCGATGGCGAGGTGCACGTCGCCGCCGACAACGGAGGCGCGGCCCACAACCCCTACGTGCTCGGCACTGCCGGCCAACCGCTCGACGACTATGTGGAGTCGAGCCCGGGAGACGACCTCGTCGCCGGGCTGGAGTGGCGGCTCCACGCGAAGCCGTTGCTCGCGGGCGAGAGTCGCTGGGTCGGCGTCCTCGTGGACCTGCGCACCGGGCTCGAACCCGCCGCACTGGCTTCCGGGCTCGCGGCCCTCGCGACCACACCGGAGGCGCTCGCCGACGCCTCCGAGCAGATCGGCGCGAGCCTGGCCGACCCGGTCGCCGCGTTGGGGTCGCTGTCTTCGCTCGCCCAGGCCGTCCTCCGTCGCCAGCTCGCGGTCTTGCGGGCGTGTCAGACCCCGACGGGCGAGACGGGCGCCGGTCAGATCGTCGCGAGCCTGCCGCCAGGCCAATGGGGTCGCACCTGGCCGCGCGACGCGTCCTACGCTGCCGCGGCGTTGCACGCCCTCGCCCCCGCGTGGCCCGAGGCCGGGCTCCGCGCGCAGGCCTTGTTTTCCTTCCTGCGCACAGGGAAACCCAAGCTCGCGACAGACGGCAGTAATTTTTACCAGTCGACCTACATTGAGAGCAAGGACCCCAGCGCGGGCATCTGGGGCCTGGGCGCGGCGTTGCCGGCACCGTATGGCGTCTCCCTCACGCGGTACTTCGGAGACGGCTCCGAGGACGTCGACACGAACGCCGCCGGGCCCAACCTCGAGTGGGACGGCTGGGGTGCGACCCTGGCGCTCGCGACCTCGCCGCTCGACGACGCGACCCAGACGTGGCTCCGCGTCCGCGTGGCCGAGCCCCTGATGGCGCTCATCGAACCCACGACCGGGCTCCTCTACCCCGACTCGTCCATCTGGGAGCGGCACTGGTGCCCGCACGGTCAGTGTGCCGAGCCAGAGACCCGAAAACGGCACGCCTACTCCAACATCCAGGCCGAGCGCGGGCTCCGGCATCTCGGCGCCCTGCTCGGGCCCGAGGGACAGCCCTACACCGCGGCCGCAGACGGGCTGCGTGCCGCCGTGCGGAGCAAGCTCGCGCATGTCGTGCCCAAGACCGGGCTCCCCGCGTTGGCCGGCAACGTCGAGGAGCTGCCCTACGAGACCTACTATCTCGACGTCGCCTCGGTCGAGGCCATCGTGACGGAGCTCGTCCATCCAGGCACGCCGCTCGCGTTTGGCACCCTCGCCGCTTTCGACGCGCACCTGAGAATCGGGCCGCACTCGCCCGGCTATCGCCGCAACGACGATCCGACCTGGTATGACCGCCAGGAGTGGGTCTTCTGCGACTTGCGCACAGTCGTCGCGCTCGTCCGCATGGGCCAACGCACGCGTGCGGCCTCGCTCTTCGACTGGCTCACCTCGGTCGCAGCCGCAAACCACGGCCTCCTCCCGGAGCTCCTGTCCGATGGGGTCACCGAGCCGGGATCCGAGGACGACGCCATCGGCGCGCCCGATCCGGGTGGGTGGGCCCAAGGAGCCGTGCCCATGTGCGGCTTTGGCGCCGGTGCGTGGATCCTGGCGGCGGTCGCGCTGAACGCCGCGCCATAGCCTCAAGCCGCGGGTTCGACCGACGCGCTGGCCAGCGCATGGACCATGGCCTTGAACTGCCAGCCGCGGTCTTCGTAGTGCTGGAACTGATCGTAGGACGCACACGCAGGGGACAGCACGACCACGCCTTTCGTCGCCGCGAGCGCACGCGCGTGCTCGAGCGCCTGGGCGAGCGTCTCGCAGCGCGTCGTGGGCACGCGGTCGCCGAGCGCGGCGGAGATCCGCGGACCCGTCTGACCGTAGCAGACGACCTGCGCCGCGTTGGCCGCCACCAGCGCGACCCAGCGACCCTCGAACGTGCTCCCCTTCTCGGAGCCGCCCGCGAGCAGCACGAGCCGCTCGCCCGGAAACGCCGTGAGCGCGGCCTCGGAGGCGTGTGGGTTGGTCGCCTTCGAGTCGTTGAAGTACCGCACGCCGTCCAGCTCGCGCACGAACTCGATGCGATGCTCGAGCCCGCCAAAGCTCCGGAGCGCCGTGCGCACGGCGTCGATCGGGATGCCGAAGGACAGCGCCACACCCGCGGCCGCCATGGCGTTCTCGACGTTGTGCGCCCCCGGGATGCGTAGCTCCGTGGGGTGGGCGAGCCGCGTCGTGTGGCCGCTGCGCACCCAGACGATCGCCCCGTCGCCATCGAGATGGAGGCCTTCGGTCACCGGCTGCCGGCGCGAGAAGCGCACGGTCTTGGCTCCGGGCGGCGCCGCCCACTCCGCCAGCAGCGGATCGTCGGCGTTGAGCACCGCGGTGTCCCCCGGGCCGAGGGCCGCGAGCAGCAGCCGCTTGGCGGCCACGTATGCCTCGAACGAGCCGTAATAGTCGAGGTGGTCCTCGGCGAGGTTCGTCACCGTGCACGCGATGGTCTTGAACTCGGGCGACGTGGAGAGCTGAAAGCACGAGATCTCGGCGACCACGACGTGCTCGTCGGTCAGCGTGTCGAGCGCCTGACACAGCGGCGTGCCCAGGTTGCCCCCCACCCATACGGGCCGCCCCGAGGCGCGCACCATCTCGCCGAGCCACACGGTCGTCGTGGACTTGCCGTCGGTGCCGGTGACCGAGAGCACGGGCACCCGTGGCGGCTTGAGCCGATGAAACAGGGCGATCTCCCCGATGAGCTCCGTGCCGAGGCGCCGCGCCTCCGCCAGGATGGGCGCGCTGGGCTTGATGCCGGGGCTCGCCACGACGATGTCGCCTGGTCGGATGACGTTCATGCCCGTGGACACCTCGACCTTGGGATCGAGGCGACCGATGTGCTCGGCCAGCTCACGCTCCGAGCGCGTGTCCGAGGCCAGCACGTCGAAGCCGCGCGCGGCGAGCGCGTTGGCAGCGGCGATGCCGCTCTTGGCGAGACCCAGGACGGAGTAGCGAGGCGCAGCCATGGCTCAGAAGCTCCGCGTGGCGCCGCCGTCGACGACGATGGCCTGGCCCGTGACGTAGGAAGCCCGCGTGGAGGCGAGGAAGGCCGCGACGGCGGCAAACTCCTCGGGCTCCGCGATGCGCCCCATGGGGATCTGCGCGGCGAGCTTCTCTTCGGCGACGCCGAGCTCCATCAGCCGCTCAGTGCGCGTGTAGCCGGGGAGCAGGGCGTTGACGGTGACGCCGTGCGGCGCGACCTCCGTCGCAATCGTCTTGACCAGCCCGAGCAGCCCGGCGCGGAGCCCATTGGACAGCGTGAGGCCTGGCAACGGCTCCTTGGCCGCCACCGAGGTCACCATCAGTATGCGCCCGAAGCGCTGCGCCACCAGCGTGGGGAGCGCCTCTTGGACGGCCTCCACCGCGCCCATCCAGAGGCTCTCGAAGGCCTGCTCCCAGAGCGCTCGGGTCGTCTGCGCGAAGGTGGCCTTGGGCGGGCCCCCGGTGTTGACCACGAGCACGTCGAGGCCGCCCATCGCGGCGCGCGCCTGCTGTACGACGCCCCGCGACGCTCCGGCCAGGCCGAGATCCGCGGCGATCGCGTGTGGCGTGCCGAGCTCCCGTGCCGCGCGGCCGATGCGCACCGCATCGCGTGAGCAGACGGCGAGCGTGGCGCCCTCGCTGGCCAGCGCGCGCGCGACCGCGAAGCCGAGCCCCGCCGAGGCGCCGAGCACCAAGGCCTTCTTGTCGTTGAGTCCGAGATCCATGGTCGCTCCATTCCACGAGTCCTTGGACCCGTCAACGCGTGGTGACCTTTTGCCTGGCGGGCACGCCCTCGCCCATCCCGCGAAGCGCGCCGAGCCGCTCGCGCACGAGCGCTTGGGCCCACGCGAGGTCGACGTCTTCGAGCCGCGACTTGCCGGCGCACACCGTAGCCAAGATCGCGTCGCTGACGCGGCCGACCTCGAGCGCCACGCGGTAAGGCACGCGGTGAAACGAGACGAGTGCGTAGCGGCCCAGGTACTCGCCGGGCATGGTGCGCTCGAGCTGCTTTTCGACCGCCTTCTGGAGCAGGACGTCGGGATCGGCGACCCGGTCGCGCATCTCGACGAAGTTCTCGAGCGCGAGAGCCGCGATCGCGTCGGTGTCCGCCTTGCGTGCCGTGGCAAATGGCCGGAGCACCTCCGTCCAGGGGCCCCGCGTCCCCTCCAGCGCCGCGTCGAGCGCGTCCGACAACAGCGCGACGTCCTCGAAGCCCGCGTTCATTCCCTGCCCGAAGAACGGCACGATCGCGTGCGCTGCGTCTCCGAGCAGCAGCGTGCGACCGCGCTGGTCGGTCCACGGCGCGCAACGCACCGTGACGAGCTGGCCCGTGGGGTTGCGGAAGAACGTCCCGGTCAGGTCCTCGAGCAGGGGCACCACGTCGGCGAAGTGCGTTGCAAAGAACGCCTCGACCGCATCAGGCGAGCCCAGCTGCGCGAAGCTCACCAGCCCTTGCGACGGCATGAAGAGCGTGACGGTGAAGCTCCCGTCGAAGTTCGGCAGCGCGATCAGCATGAACGCGCCGCGCGGCCAGATGTGCAGCGCATTGCGCTCCATCCGAAACGTACCGCCGGGACCTGGCGCGACGTGCAGCTCCTTGTAGGCGGTATCGAGCACGTCCTCGGTCGCGTGCCCGGAGACATCGTCGAGCAGCGCGCGCCGGAGCACCGAGGCCGAACCGTCGGTCCCAAACAGCGGCCCCTCCCCCATGGCGACAGGTTCGCCATTGACCCGAAGCGAGCCGGCCGCGAGGTCGCACGCCTCGACGCGGGCCTCGAAGCGCACCGTGACGCGCCCGGTCGCTTCGGCGGCGGTCAGCAGCGTCTTGTTGAGCCCGCCGCGCGAGATGGAGTGGATGCACAGGCTCGGATCGGCGCCGTACGGCTGAAAGGTGAGGGTACCGTCGACCGCGTGCATCATTCGGCCGCGCATGGTGACGGCCTCGGCGAGCACGGTCTCGGCGAGGGCCACGTTCTGGAGCGCCGCGATACCGCGCGCCGAGACGGCCAGGTTGATCGAGCGCCCGGCGGAGATGGTCTTGGCCCGCAGATCGGGCCTTCGCTCGAACGCGTCTACGGTGATTCCGCGCCGCGCGAGCTCCAACGCCAGCAAGGAGCCGACGGGCCCCATGCCGATGACGGTCGCCTGGGCTGGGTTCGGCGGAGTCCTCATCGCGTGCGACTCTGCGATGGCGGTCGCGACGACGCAAGCCTGCCCGCTTGCGCTGGTCTTGACCGGTTCACCGGATGGGGCGTACCGTCACGTGTACTCAGGTCATGGAGCCGCGACGAACAGAACGGCTCGGAAGAGGACTTCCCGATGCGATACGCTGGATTCTCGTCATTGTGCTTCGTACTCACGGCCCTGGGGTGCTCCACCTCGGGAGGGCAGACGCTCGGGTCACAGGACTCGGGCTCGACCGCCGACGTCCAGTTCGTCATCGCCGACACCGCGCTGAAGCCGGATCTGCCGACCGGCGACGCGGCTTCGCCTCCCCTGGACGTCCCGAGCGACGTGCCCGTCGCGCCTCCCGACGTGGCACCCGACGCGGGGGTCGACATTCCGCTCGAGCTTCCGGGCGATATCGCGGAGCCCGACACGTCGCCGCCCCCAACCGACGTGCCCTCGGACGTGCCGCCCGACGTCACCCCGGACGCGCCGGCCGACGTGCTCGCGGATACGGCTCCAGACGCTGCTCCCGACACCGGACCCGACGCTGGACCCGGAACGGAGGGCGACACCGCCGACGCCGGCCAGGACACCGCCCCGATCGACGCGGGTCCGACCTTCGCGCCGTTCGCCAAGCTGCCGTGCGCCAAGAGCGTCAATCTCAACCTCGACGGGACCGTCAACCCCTACATCAGCCCGGCCCGCAATGGTCACTTCTACGTGAGCTGGGTCGCCAAGGGCGGCAACCTCATGCTGACCTGGGAGTCCCCCGCCGACTGCAAGACGGCGGAGGGGCCCTTCCAGGTCAATACGACCAAGGGCGAGGTCTATTACTGGGGCGGCATCGCGGTCGTGTCGGACCCGGAGGGCAACTTCTACGCCGTGTGGGAGTCCTCGACTCAGGGCAAGGACATCTCGTTTGCGTGGTCGGAGACCGGCAAGAGCTTCAGCACCCCGATCGAGCTCGTGACGACCAGCACCAATGGCCAGGATCCGGCGCTGTGGGTCCCCGCGGCGGGCGTCGTCCACGCGGCGTGGCGCGGTCACCACCCCACGCTCAAGCAGTACGACACTTACTACGCCCAGGGCACCAAGATGTTTGCGGGCGGGACCTTCTCGACGGGCACGATGGTCAATGGCGACTCCTTTCAGGACGATCAGGTCGCCATCGTCGGCGACGGCAAGAACACCCTGTACTTCGCGTGGCAGCGATTCGACGGTGACATCCTCGTGGCGCGGTCGACCGACAACGGGGTCAACTGGTCCGCTCCGGTGCAGATCAATGACGTGACCGGAAAGGCGAACGTCGGAAAGGCTACGTTCATGACCCGCACCCCCGAAGGGCGCGTCGTGGTCATCTGGTCGGACGACCGCAAGCAGAAGTCGGGCAACGAGAACGACGTGTTCGCCGACTCCAGCGCCGATGGCTTGACCTGGGGCGTCGACGTGCAGGTCAACGACAACGACGCGCGCTACCAGGAGGATCCGTCGCTGGCCGTGGGGATGATCGGCGGGTGCAAGGGCGCCGTGTACGCCGTGTGGCAGGACATGCGGAACAAGCAGAGCTTTGACATCTACGCCGCTCGCTCCATCGACGGGGGTCTGACCTGGTCCACCAATGAGGCGGTCGCCAACGATCTCGAGGGCGATGAGATGAACCCCGCCATCGCCGTCGATGCCAGCTGCACCGTCGGCGTGGCGTGGCGTGACTCGGTGAAGAACGCCAACTTCGATATCGGTACCGCCTACATGACCTGGTAGCACCGCGGGCGGCTCCGCAGCGGGAGCGCTCGCCTCTCCGTCGCGTCAAGGCAACGTCGGGGCCATCAAATGGCGCCGGTCGTCCTTGGGGACCGACGTGGGCGGACGCGGCGGCTTGCGGCCGGGCTTGTCGACGAGTGTCGTCGCCTGGGGACTCCACACCTCCAGCGGGCGCCGACCTGCGCGCTCCGCTTCGACCTCGGACTCCGCGGGCGAGGGACGCGGCGTCGGCTCGGCCTCCGGAGCGGGCTGAGGCGCGACGGTTGGGGCGGGTGGCGCTGGCGGCGGGGCCTCGGCGGTGACCGCGGCGGGCGGTGGCGGCGGCGCGCTCGGCTGAGCCGCCGTTGGGCGCGGTGCCTGAAGCTGCGTCACCCCCGCCCATGCGAGCAGCGCGACCGCGATGGCCGCGACGCCGACGCCGCCAAAGCGCAACCGCGGGGTCACGTGCGTCACCGTCGGTGCCGAGACCTCGGGAGCGGTCGGCAGAGGCAAGGCGAGCGGGAGGTCCGGCTCGCTCAGCGGCAGCACCGTCGGGTCCGCGGTGAGGCTCGCCAGCGCGGCGTGGGCCTCGCGCGCCGTGTCGTAGCGCTCCTCGGGCCGCTTGGCCAACAGGCGCAGGACGACCCGATCGAACGCGAGGGTCGCGCGCGGCGACCGCTCCGACGGCGGCTTGGGAGGCGTCATGACCTGCCGAACGAGCACGTCGGCGTGCGTCTTGCCGTCGAAGGGCGTCGTCCCCGTGACGATCTCGTAGAGGACGCATCCGAGCGCGTACAGGTCCGCGCGGCCATCGAGCGGCTCGCCCTGCGCCTGCTCCGGCGACATGTAGTGCGGCGTTCCGACGGTCGTCCCAATCTGGGTGAGCCGCCGCTCCAACGCCGTGTCCTCGTCCGGGCTGCCCATGTGGCCCACGATACCGAAATCGATGAGTGCCGCCCGGCTCACCTCGCCCGTGGCGCTCAGCTTGACGATTACGTTGTCCGGCTTGAGATCGCGGTGCACGTAGCCCCGATCGTGGATCGTCGCCAGCGCCAGCGCGATCTCCATGCCGATGCGCGCGGCCGTGGCCACGTCCAGCCCGCCGCGCGCGCGCGCCACCTCCCAGAGGGGCTCGCCGTCGACGAGCTCCATCACGAGGTAGTGGAGCCCCTCCTCAGTGACGCCGAAGTCGCTCACCTCCACGATGCGCGGATCGCGGATACCGCCCACGCTGCGGGCCTCGCGCTTGAAGCGCTCGCGCAGCGCCGGCATGGCCGAGACGTCGGGGTGAAGTACCTTGATGGCGACCGGTCGCTCCAGGAACAGGTGCCGCGCGCGAAGCACGAGGCCCATGCCGCCGCTGCCGAGCACCGACTGCAGCAGGTACCGGCCGTCGAGGACGCGCCCTGCGACCGTCGAGGCGTCCTTGGGGTACTCCAGCAGGACCGGGTGCAGGTGGCTCCCGTCGTGGGGGCAGAGGTCGCGGAGCGCCTCCGCGTCGGGCGTCGTGCGCCGGCAGGTCAGGCAGACCTTCATTGGGGCAGCATACCGCACGTTGCCGCGCCTCGCCCAACCGTAGTCTGTGTACACTAATCTGGGGCTGGCGAGTCGTGACCACCCCGACTAGACTCCAACCGTGATTCGCTGGCTCCTGCTTCTCTCCCTGGTCTCGTCCACGGCGCTCGCTGCGCCGCCGGCGGCGACCAAGGACGTCGAGGCGCTCCATCAGGAGGCCGCGCGCGCGTTCGAGGCGGGCCGGTACGACGCCGCGGCCGAGGCGTTCCTCGCCGCCTACGCCAAGAAGGCCGATCCCGCGTTCCTGTTCAACATCGGGCTCTGCTACGAGCGCCGGCGCCAGTGGCGGCTGGCGTTGGACTACTACGATCGGTTCCTCGCCGTGTCTGCGACGGCGCCGGCCGCCGCCGACGTGCGACGCCGCCGGGAGGTGGTCGCGGCGACCCGGGAGAGCGAGCGCGGCACCGTGCGAGTGAGCGCCGAGGCGCGCGGCGTTCGCGTCGAGGTCCGCGCCATCGACGGCGTTCGGCGCTGCGTGACCCCGTGTGAGGTCCGTGTCGACCCCGGACCGGTGTCTGTTGCGGGCGACCTGGGGGGGCGTCGCGTCGATGCCGCCGGTACCGTGGCCGCGGCCGCGACCTGGACGGCGGCGCTCGACGTCGGTACCAACCGGCCGCACGGCGGGCTGCGCGTCGTCGTCGACGTCCCGAACGCTCAGGTCGCAGTCGACGGCACGACCGTCGCCGCCGGCACGACCACGAGCTGGCCCGCCGGCGCCCACCGCGTGCGCGTGTCAGCGCCTGGAAAGACGCCCTTCGACGTGGAGGTCGAGGTGCCAATGACCGGCATCCGCGACGTCGACGTGCGGCTGATGTCCTCGACGAGCGCCGAGCGTCGCCGCGTCGCGGGCTACGCGCTCGTGGGCGTCTCCGCCGCGGCGACCGTGACCGCCGTGGTCCTCGGCTCGCTCGCCTTGACGCAGTTTCGAGACGCGCGGGACTTCGCCAGCGCCAACGCCTCGTCGGCAGCGACCGAGGCTGACCTGGCCGATCGCCGCAGCGCCATCCGCGGCCTGTCGATAGGCGCCGACGTGGCGATGGGCCTGGCCATCGGCGCGGGCGTGACCGGTCTCGTGCTGTGCCTCGTGGGGCAAGGACCGCAGACCTCCTCCCGGGTCATCGAGGACGCGCCATGACCCGGCTGCGGCGACTCTGGCTCTGCGCCTTCGCGACCGGCTGCTCCCTCGGGCTGGACGTCGACGGCCTGGCGCTTCAGGGCGCGGCGGACGGCGCCCTCAGCGTCGTCGAGACCGCGCCTCCAGGGGACTCGGGCGTCACCACCCTGGCGGACGCGCCCGCCGTGCTCGATGTCCCTGCCGCGGTCGATAGCTCCGCCGCGGTCGATGTCCCCGTCGCGCTCGACCCGGGTCCACCCACGCCCACAATCGTGCTCCCCAACGGCGGGACGCTCTGTGACCTGAGCTTCGTGCCACCCGCCGTCATCGGTTGCCCGAGCCCCTGCCCGAGCGCCGGGTGGCCTCTCACCGTCGACGTCCAAGGGCTCCCCGCCGGCGCCTCGGTCGCCTGGTCGTTCAAGCTCACCCGCGAGCAGTTCACCGTCGCTCCGACCACCGCCACCACGCCGCGGGCGACCGTCACCGTCTCGTTTGCCTGCGGACTGCTCGCGGGCGACCCGCCGAGCGCCGATCTGGTCGCAGAGCTGACCATCGCCGGCAAGAAGCAGGCGGCGGTCCTCCCGCTGCGCTTCGTGAAGGCGACGACGTGCCCCGCGCCCACGTGCACCACGCCGTAGCCCACGTCGCCGTGGCCCTTGCGCTGGTGGCGGCTCCGGCGTGTCGCCGTGCGCCCGAGCCCGCAGCGGCCGACCCTGCCGCGTCCGACCACACAGGGACGGCGCCTCCGCCGCGCGTGTTGGTGTTCACCCGCACCGCCGGCTATCGCCACAACGCGATCCCCGACGGGGTCGCCGCGCTCCGACAGCTGGGCACCGAAAACGGACTCGTCCTCGAGGCCACCGAGGACCCGGGTGCATTCACCGACGCGAGCCTCGCCCGCTTTGCCGCGGTCGTGTTTCTCAGCACGACGGGCGACGTGCTCGACGACGTGCAGCAGGCCGCGCTGAAAGGCTATGTGGAGCGAGGCGGCGGCTTCGTCGGCATCCACGCCGCCGCGGACTGCGAATACGGTTGGCCGTGGTACGAGAGCCTTATCGGCGCGTGGTTTGCGCGCCACCCCGAGGTGCAGTCCGCCACGGTCCGCGCGACCGGCGTCGCACATCCGGCCGCGGTCGCCGTGCCCGACCCTTGGGTCCGCACCGACGAGTGGTACGACTTCCAGCGCCTGCCAGCCCCCGACGTGACCGTGCTGCTGACGGTCGACGAGGCGAGCTATCACGGCGGCGGCATGGGGGCGCCTCATCCGATCGCCTGGGCGCACCCGGTCGGCCAAGGTCGCGCGTTCACGACGGCCATGGGCCATACCCGCGAGAGCTACGCCGAGCCGCTGTTCCGCGCGCATCTGCTCGCGGGCCTACGCTGGGCCGCGGGGCTCTGATCTGAGCGTCACGGGTAGACCCCAGGGATCGACCGCTGAGATCTCCATCGGACACGCTTGCCCCCGGAGTAACCGTACGCGGAGTCGTGGTCATGGCCATAGACCACCATGCCGACGCGCGCACTCGCGGCCAGAATGTGCGGGCCCGGGCCCACAGCCTGGCGGTACACGAC
>SXOX01000106.1 GCA_005776585.1 Pseudomonadota bacterium
CGGCGTGGACAAGCAGTACCGAGGCTATGCGCGCGTGGACTCCATCGAGGTGGGCGACGCGACGCAGGAGTCGGGGCACACGACCGAGGTCTACGACGTCGGTGCCACGGATCGCTATCGCAAGGGGCTCTTGCTCGGGCGCGAGGTCGCGGCCAAAGGCGGGGTCCTTCGGGGCGAGGCGCACACGTACTGGGACTGTCCGCTGGCCGAGGTGCCGGCGCAGACGGCGCTACCGATTCGCTGGCTGTGCGAGACGCAGACGCAGGTCACGCTCGCGGAGCAGAGCCCCGAGGCACAGTGGGTCGTCACGAGCGAGAGCAAGTCCTACGACGGGTATGGCAACGTCACCGTGCATACGGAGCACGGCGTCCTCACCGTGGGCGGTTCGGGGTGCGCGCCGTGCCCCGCTCAGAAGCCCCAGGACACGTTCAGTGCGGGCGGACCGTGTGGCCCCGATTGCTTCGGGGACGAGCGCTTCACTGAAGCAACATATGTCGCGCCCTCGAAGACGGACGGACGTTGGATCCTGAACCGGCCGGTGCGCGTCACGACCCGTGGCTCGCCCAACGCGACCGTCTTCACCGAGGTCGTCACCACCTACGACGGGGAGCCATTCGTGGGACTCCCGGAGGGCCAGCTCACGCTCGGCAACGTGTCGCGCGTCATGACCCGAAAGGATGACACCACGCTGATTGCGACCGTGCGCTCCAAGTTCGATAGCCACGGCAACGTCGTCGAGTCGCTCGATCCCCTCGGCCAGCCCGGCGGCGATACGCACCGGCGCACAGACACCTACGACGCCGACGGCCTGCGCATCGTGGCCTCCGACCGCTACACGAGCGACGCCGGCGGAGCGTACACACTACGTCACGAGGTTCAGTACGAGCCGCTGTTCGATCAGCCGAGCGAAAGCACGGAGTGGCTCCGGATGGTCGGAGGCAAGACGACCTCGGCAAGACGAAGTACGTTCTTCGCGTATGACGAGTTCGGCCGCATCTCGGCCCTGGTCAAGCCCGGAGGCGACTCGCTCGCGACACCCACCGAACAGTACTCGTACGCGATGGGCAAGCCAAAGACACAGATCCTGACGCAGCGTCGCTCCAAGGTCGGGGGGCCAATCGACCAGGAGCACGTGACGTGCCTCGATGGTCGCGGGCGCGCGTACCAGACCCGGGAGAAGCTCTCGGGCACCAGCTATCAAGTCAGCGGCTTCTCGGTGTTCAACAAGCGCGGGAGTACCGTCAAGGCGTATCAGCCGTATCTCGGGGCGGCTGCTTGTGACAGCGCCCCGCCGAATGACGTCCTTCACACGGCGGTGACGTATGACGCACTCAACCGTCCAAAGGCGACGACGCTTCCGGACGCGGCGCTCCACGGCACGGCGTCGGTGCGGGAGGTCACGTACCGTCCGATCGTCACGGAGACTTGGGACGAGGAGGACACGGCGCCGCAGAGCCCGCATTACCAGACCCCGACCGTTCGGGTGATGGACGGTCTTGGTCGCATCGTCCGGATCGATCGGCAGCTCCAGAAGGGGGTGGCCGTAGCGACGACGTTCCTCTGGGACGAGCTCGGGCACCTCATGGGCACCACGGACGCCGCGGGGCACAGCAAGGTCAACCGGTACGATCGCCTGGGCCGCGTGCTGAGCGTGGACGACCCCAACGCGACGGGGCCGCTCACGTTGGCCTACGACGACGCCGGGAACCTGATCACCGAGACCGACCCGCGTGGCGTGGTCACGAAGACGACCTACGACGGACTGAATCGCCCCACGGCCCGCTGGGACGCGGCGAACGAGGCGGGGACGAGGCTCACGCGCCGCTACGACGCGGCGGGGGACTGTGACGCGAGCCTGTGCTCCAACCCCGAAGGACGGCTCGTCGCGACGACGTGGCCGCAGACCGGCCTGAGCGACGCACAGCCGGGCGTGGCGCACATCGGCTATGACGTGCGCGGCCGGGGGGTGCGGCGCGCTGACCGGATCGACGGCGTGACCTACGCGACGACGACGTCGTTCGACAACACCGACCGCGAGGTCTCGGTCATCTATCCAAACGGCGAGACGCTCACCCGGAGCTACGATGGCGCCGGTCGGCTCGTCGGCGTGCCCGACGTGGGGCTCGCCATCACCTACGACGCGCGCGGCCTCGAGGCGACGCGCACCCATGGTGACCAGACACTGCTGACGCGCACGTGGGACGCGCTGATGCGCCCGGCCTCCGCGACGACCGCGTTGGGGGGGACGACGCTGCAGGGCTTCGGCTATGCGCGCAGCCGGACGGGGCGGCTCCAGACCGTGACGGAGCTGGCGACGACGCCCGTTCCGGCGCGCAACGCGACGGCCAGCTTCACCTATGACGCCTGGTATCGCCTCACCGGAGCCACGCTCGGGCCCCAGGGCGCGGCGGAGGTGCTGAGCTATGCGTACGACACTATCGACAACCTCGTGGAGCGAACGTCGTCACTCGGTACGACGAGTCCCGAGCTTCAGGGGACCTACGTCACCGACGCCAGCCGACCGAACGCGGTCCAGAAGGCGGGTGGGCTGACCCTGGGGTACGACGCTGCCGGGAACATGACGGCGCGCGGAGCCGTCACGCTCCAGTGGGATTTCCTGAAGCGGATGACCACGTCATCGACGGCGGCGTTCTACGGCGACGATGAGACGCGTGTGGCCAAGCACGAGGCGGACGGCGAGACGCACTACGTGGGGCGCGACTTCGTCGTGCGTGACGGCATCGCGTCGCTCTACGTTCGGCACGGTCGCGAGCGCGTCGCGCGGCTCGATGACCCGCAGTATGCGAGCGCGGTCTACTCCGACGTTGCTCCGGTCGGCGCGCCCGATGGCCTGATTCGGGCGGCGGACGCGTGGGCTGCCTGGGCTCATGGCGAGAAGCTCGTCACGCTGACGGAGTCGGACCTCACGTCGGTGCCGCGCCTGCTGCACTCGGCAGCGCGCCGCATGTTGCTCGAGGCGCCGGACAAGCCCACGTTCCTGCACCACGACCACCTCGGCAGCGCGACGCTGGCGACGCAGGCCGGAGCCGTGATGGGGGCGCGTACGTATTCGCCGTTTGGGGAGGAGCGCCTCGGAAGCACGGGCTGGGTCGACGAGTATGGCTTCACGGGCCAGGAGCGCGACGCGTCGGGGCTGACCCACTTCAGGCACCGGCTGCTCGACACCGAGCTTGGGCGCTGGGCGAGCATCGACCCCGAATTTGAGCTCGCGACCGACGCCAACTCGCTCGGTGACCACCTCGCCGAGGCGTTGTCCGCCTACGCCTACGTTGGCAACGACCCGGAGAACGTCGTGGATCCCGATGGCCTCAAAGGCAAGAGCGCGGTGCCGGGTCAGGACAAGTCGCTCCAGCAAGTCCATAGACAGATCAAGAAGCAGGTGACCGACTCGGTCCGGGGGGCGCACAAGGAGCTCACGTCTGCTGGCAAAGCGCTGGACACCGCCCAGAAGGAGCGGTCGGTCATTGATTCGGACACGGTCCACGCCACGATGTACCGAGTAAAGATTGCGACCAAGCCGTTACCTGGGCCCGTCGCACGCGAGGTGCGGCGCGCGTGGGCGCATTCGAAGCAACGCGAGATCCAGCGCCTGGACGCCAACCTCGAGCGGGCACACGCGCGGGTCGACGCAGCGAACAAGGGCGTCGCAGCCGCGCACGCGTGGGCGACGGGCATGGGCTTCGATCCGGCGACGCTCGTGAAGTAGTCAGCGAACCAGGTCGATGGACCGGAATAACGCGGCGCTCACCGGCGCCAAAGTGGAGATCGCAGCCCGATGACGCGCCTCACGCCACTCAGCGCCCTTGCGCTCCTTCTGCCGACGCTGGCCAGCGCGCAGCTCGGGGTCTCGAACGACCGCGTCAGCCTCCCCACGGGCCCGGGTGGCCTGGAGGGCATCGGTCAGAACGTCGCAGTGAATGCCAACATGGCCACGATGACGTATTCGGTCCCCATTC
>SXOX01000107.1 GCA_005776585.1 Pseudomonadota bacterium
ACCATGAAGTGCTACCAGTGCGGCAAGGCTGACCTCGTCGAACACCGGGGGGTTCACGACTACCGGGCTTCCGGGTTGCCATACCCCGTGATTCTTTCGGGGGTTCCCTTGCAGAAGTGCCCCTTGTGCGGCGAGGAGGCCGTGACGATCCCGGATCCCGAGGGTCTGCATCAGCTGCTGGGCCTGATGATCGTGGAGTTGGACCGACCGATCCTCCCCCAGGAGATCCGGTTTCTGCGGAAGCTTCTGGACAAGTCCGCCGAGGACCTTGGGGACCTGATGGGTGTGGACCAGAAGACCCTCTCTCGGTGGGAGAACGGCAAGCAGAAGATGGGCACGGTCGCGGAGCGCCTGCTCCGCCTGATGGTCCACCAGAGGCTGGCACCCGAAGCGGCCAACTTCGCCGAAGACGTATTCCCGAGGCTTCACGAAGGCGGGCAGGCCAGGCCGATGAACGTCACGTCTTCGAGCGCAGGGTGGCTTCAGGCCGCCTGAGACGGGCGCATGTCGGTTGGCCAGTCCTCGACCTGATCTTCTGGAGGCGCGGCGGTAGCACCTGCTCCTAGGCCTCGCAGTCGTTCGGACTCCTCAGCGAGCTCGGCGCTGACGCGTCGAGCGTTGGAAGCCAACCATGCGCTCCATGCGGGGCCGTCGAGTGGGCCGATGCCGAGTGGGGCAACCTGTTCGCGCCGCGCCACTTCGCGGGCGTGGACCAGCAGGTCCTCCATTCCCTCGGGGCTCAGGCATTGGGCCAGGATGAGCAGCTCGTCGACGGGCTCGGTCACAAGGCACCTCAGTACGACACCCTACGTGCGGACGGCGATCGTGGAAAGTGTCCCATGCCACCGACGACGTGGGTTCTTGCTGAGACTCCGACTTGCGATCGTGGAAGGGGCTGCTGTCGCGGGCGCTGAAGCCGGCTTCGCCTGCGGAGGCCGTCGTTGTCACGGACGACAAAGGTCGCAAGCGCGAGTACCGCCGCTCGCCGCGTGGGCCTTCACGGAAGACGCGCTCAATGCGCTCACGGAGCGAGAGGCCTGTGACCAGATGCTCCGAAGAGCAGGGTGGACCCTGTCTCGGAGCCCGTTGCGCATAGAACTGCGTAGCGTCGCAGTTGCCCGATCGTGCGCGTAGACGTTCACGATGACGTGCTCGTCCACGTGTTCGTGCTCGTGCTCGTGCTCGATTCATCCTACCGACACATGCGGCTGAGCATCGAGACGATGCATTCATGGAGGACTTTGGCCTTGTTCGCATCGCTTTGCGCGGCTGCTTCGAGGATTCGGGCGGCATCAATACTGGCGCGGCATTCCGTCGCGGAGCCTCGTACGATCGCCACGGTGCGCATTCCGTTGGGACCGTTGGGTTTGCCCGAGCCTCCTGCGGTGTTGAGCTGCCAGTGAAAGCCGGCGCGACATGGGACCGCTCGAATCGAGCACGAGCACGAGCACGTGGACGCGCACGAGGACGTTTACGAGGACGTTCACGCCATGCACCGTTTCGCTATGCCCAACGCGCTCCTAGGGGCACCGACGAGCTTCCCTGGTTCGCACGCATAGCGTCTATGGAAACAACGCGGCGTCCGGGGAACACTCCTGAGTCTCACCGATCCGCGAAGTCGAAGGCGCCAGGCCCACCGCGAGCGGCGGTCTCGGGCAACGCGAAGCGAACCCCGCAGCGCCGACGGCGCGCACCGCGCCGCGCGAGGACCGCGAGCGGTGCACGAGACCGTCGCTCGCGGGAAGACCTCCGGATCCGCCAATCGCAGCAGCGACCGGCCGACCCGCTGGCTCGCCAGCCGCTTGCAAAGCCCCGCCGTCCGCACGTACGCTCCGCCCAGCAGCCCTTGGCATCATCAGGAGGCCACGCATGTTCGCCGCTCGTCCCGCGCTCCATGCGCTCGTCCGTCTCGTTCCCACCGTGGGCCGCACCGTCGCCGCCGGCGTGGTCCTCTGCCTCGGCGGCACCGCCGCCGCGCAGGTCCAGACGAACGACCAGGTCCTGCCGGAGTCCATGCCCATCACGACCGGTCGGCTCGTCCTCCACATGCCGGGGACGGCCACGCTTTGGACCCTTCCGGGCTTCCAGGGGGCCGTCACCAACGCCGCGTCCCTCGAGTCGGCGCCCGTCGAAGCGACCGGCCGCTTTCTCCGGGCCCAGGGCGGCAAGGGCGCGGGGGGCCGCCTCGTCGTCTCGACTACGTTGCCGACCTATCGGTTCCTGACGACCGTCGCCAACAACCTGAGCAGCGACCCTTCCGAGAACGGCATGACGCTGTCCGTATGGTACCGACACCCGAAGGGCTACCCGAAGCAGAAGGGCCTCAACCCGCTGGTCATGGTCGGCAAGGGCGACTCCCAGTCGCTGTCGACGCTCTGGCAGCTTGGACTCGCGCTCGTCGACGGCAAGCCGACGGTGCACCTGCGAGACCAGCCGGACGTCATCGGGCTCAACTCGCTCGTCTCCTCGGGCAAGACGGCCTTTGGCGCCATCGACGACGGCGAGTGGCACCACCTCGCGCTGCGAGCGGGCCGGCCCGGGTGCACCTTCGGGAGCTGCGCCGCCAACACGACGGTGCTCCTGTCGCTCTTCGTCGATGACGTGCTGCGTGAAGAGCGGCTCGCCAAGGTCGGGGTCGATCTGACCAAGGTCCTCGTCGGGCAGCTCGATCTCAGCGCCGCGGAGGTCTCAACCTACGGGAGCCAGACCAATGCGAACGGGGCGGTCCTCAACACGCTCGCCGACCTCGACGACCTGCTCGTCTACGACGGCGCCTTGAGCCAGAGTGAGCTTGGCCGCATCCGCTCGGCGCGAAAGCACCATCTCCGCTTCCAGGCGCCCCAGGTCGACGGTCAGCGGTCCGATTGGAGTACCGGCACGGTGCTGGTCAAGGGCTATCAACACACGACGACCCAGGGCGCCATTGGCTTCACCAGCTCGCCGACCCCCATCGATCTCCTCGCGCTGAACCGCACGACCTCGACCGGAACCTCAGGCGCCGCGTCGAACGTCGAGGGCCTGAGCCAGCACACCTTTGCGGCCTGGGCCTCGCTGCCCTCGACCGACGGCGGCGTCGCCGAGTGGCGCCCGACCGGGTCGGTGACGAGCGGCTGGGCGCTCACGCGCCAGGGCCAGAACCTCCGGCTCACCTGCGCCGCGACCCAGCAGTGGGTCGAGATGTTCGTCATCGGCACCGAGAGCCTCGCGAACTTTCGGCTCGTGTCGGTGACGCAGAGCGCCTCCGAGCTCAGATTGAGCGTCGACCTCTACTTCACCGAGCCCTTGTTGTGCCTGCCCACGGCCGCTGTCGGCGCGTCGCAGCTCGTCTGGCAGCGGCCGAACGAGCAGCGCCTCGGATGGGTCGCCGTGACGGGTGATGCGCGTACCCCGCCGCAGGTGGCGGAGCTCGCCAGCCCGGGTCCCTCTCTGTGGCTGACCGGCGCGGCCGATCCGACGGATCTGTCAGGCTTCCTCCCCCCAAGCGTCATCTTCAGCAATCTCAGCGGGTTCCCGGTCTCCAACGACTGGACGACCGGCTTCACGGCGCCGGGCCAGGCGCGCCACATCGCCGCCGTGGTCGGCGGCGTCACGGCCACGCATCTGCTCGCGGGCAAAGATAGCCCGAGCAATCACGAGGCGTCCGCCAGCTTCGAGCTCACCCTCACGGCACTCGATCCGAGCGTCAGTGGCTTCCCGCTCATCTCGCGCATGGACACGACGCAGGGCCCGCCGTATCAGCGCGACTTCACCATCCGCGTGGCCAACTGCAACGCGGCCAAGGGCCAATGCCAGATCGTGGTCGATGCCACTCCCCACAAGGGGCTGCTGACGTCGTTTACGGTCAACAAGATCCTCCAGGTCGGCGTTACCTATCGCATCGGCGTCGCGTGGCCCTACGTTCAGACGCTGCCGCTCTCCCCGGGCGATCCCAAGATCGTCTACGGCCTCGTCCAGCCCTTGATTGCCATTGACTCGCAGATCCTCAACCAGCGGTACTCCACCGACCCGCAGCACATCGTCGGGAATCTCTGGGGATCGGTGACGGTGGGTCCCACGGTTCCGGTCAACACCTGGGTCCTCGGGGACGTGAGCCAGACCGAGGTGCCCAACCAGACGCGCTTTCAGCTCACTCACGCGCGCATCTACGGCCGCGCCGTCCGGGACATCGCCGACAACGGGATGCACTGCGGTGTGGGTGGGGCTGCGAACCCGTCGGTGCAGCGGTGCGCCGAGCAGCGTCGCTACTGCAGCGGAAATGGGTTCACGCTGGGGGACCTGTGCACGTCGTGCGTTGCCGGGTCCTATTCGGTGGGCGGAATGATGGTGTCTCCGGCCGACACCGACTGTGCGCCGCTCGGCCTCGCGGGCGAGGAGTGTGCGCGCGGAAAGACGTGCGCGTCGGGGCGCTGCGACAATGGCGTCTGTGCGCCCAAGGACCAAGCCGACTGCGACGCGTGGTGTGGCAAGCGCGGCCGCACGTGCAAGCACACACCGGCCGCAGGTCCGGTGTCGGCGGCGTGGGACTGCAGCGCGTGCCTCCCCGACTTTCGCACCGAAGACGGCACGGGACCGTACGGGCAGCTCCAGGCCTGCTACTGGAGCCCGACCAAGAGCTGGCCGGAGACCTGTGTGCGGGACAGCGAGTGCACCGCCGGCAAGTGTGAGGAGCAGGCACAGGGCAGCGTCGTGACGGTGACGAGCGCGTCCGGCGCCGCCAGTGACGTCCGGTCGGACACGAACGGCCCATGCAAGGAGACGTGCACGACCAGTTATACGAAGGTCACCTCGACGGCGACCACGTCCGAGGCCAAAGAGAAGCGGTGCCTCGCGACGACGCTCAACGAGTGCACCTCGGAGCCCACCAACCGGCTGGGCTCGGCGACGCAGCCGTTCGTGCGGCCCGACGGATCGACGGACGTCGCCTTTCACTGCGCGGCGCCCAAAGTGGCGCCGTCGTGGGCGCCCAAGGCCCCGACCAACTGCACCGCAAACTACGTGCCCGAGAACCCGGTCCTGAGCTCCGGGGCGTGCGAGGTGATCCTCGCGAAGATGAGCCAGGACATCACCGGCTCCTGCAATGGCGGCAACGCGCCCGGCTGCAACAACAAGAAGTTCCCGAGTGCGGTGGACTCGCGCGGCAAGCTGCTGGCGAGCAAAGCCAAGGGTCTGACGCTCACCGAGCTGAAGGAGCTGGTCCTCGGCGCTCCGCAGGGCGTCGCCTACGACAAGAACACAGACTTCGAGCTTCTGCTCAAGGCGGGGGTCGGGCCGCTGCTCATCGCCTACGTGGGGTCACCGAAGCAGCAAGCGGCGATGGAGAAGGAGCACGGCGCGTTCCTGCCGCTCAAGGCCTGCGCTCTCAACGAGGCCAAGCTCGCGCCGCCGAAGGACCCCGCGGCCTTTGCCTACCACAACGGTGCCAACTGGCTGCAATGTCGCCCAAAGCGCCAGCCCAACGGGTCGCCGTGCCCGCCCGCGGGCGTTGACACGAAGTCTCTCCCGAACGATTGGTGCTTCTCCGGCTACTGCGCCCGCGACACCCATATGTGCGCCCGGGGCGACAACCCCATGCAGGAGTTCAAGGGCAACGGCGACAGCAAGGGCAACAAGGGAAACGGCGTGGCCTTCGGTCTCGTGCGCGTCGACGACATCGACGTGCAGATCCAAGAGGACAAGTCCGGCGCCGACCGCGCGCGCTACCTGGCCGATCTGACGCAGGTGCACGTGGCGTGCGTGCTCGGGAATCCGCTCCCGCCGGTGACGACCGGGGCGAGCGGCAAGGTCGAGGGCGGGGGCATCTTCGCGACCAAGTTCCACATCGACAAGGTGGAGGACGGCTCGTTCGACCCGCTCGGCCAGAAGTCCTGCTCGGACAACACGGCGCGCATGTTCGTCGTGGGCTTCGAGATCCCCATGCCGCAGAAGGCGAACGACTCGCCCATCGGCGGGATCGTCCAGTGCGACGATCAGAGCAAGCCGGGCACCGGCGTGACGTGCAAGCAGGAGCAGTTCAAGTGCACGATCGACCCGAAACAGGTTCTCAACGACGCGCTGGGCTCGCTCATCCCCGAGGCCAAGTTCTGCGTGCCAATCGCCGACAAGGACGGCAATTCGCTCCTCCCGGAGTTCAAGAAGGACTTCAAGGAGTATCTCGTCCCGCTCTATGTGACGTTTGGACCGACTCTGGATCTCTGCATCTCGTTCGCCTTCGCGCTCGACGAGACCTACATGCCGCAGTTCGAGATCAAACCGAACGTCGGCGTGGGCATCGAGGCCAAGGCCGGTATCGGGCTTGCCGAGACCAACGCGTACGAGTTCGGTGTGGGCGTGAAGCTCGCACTCACCATCGTGGACGTCGCCTTCCCGATCACCTGGCTGCTCCAGCTCACGCCGGCCAAGGCCACCGATCAGAATGGCACCACGCTCTCGCCGGTCGAGCGCATCCTGAACCTGTCGCTCATCCAGAAGATCGCGCTCGAGCTGACGCTGCTCGCCGGTGAGTTCTCGTTCTACGCCGAGCTCAGCGTCGGGTTCTTCTCGCTCGAGTGGACCTTCCGCATCTTCAGCTGGGCGGGCCTCTTGCTGACCTTCGATCTGAGCGAGGAGGCGCTGCTCTCGACCAAGATCGACTTCGGCACGAAGTTCCTCGGCTCGCCGAAGCAGGCCAACACCATCAGCTGCGATACCTCGTACTGCAAGAAGGCGCAGTAGGAGATGCGAGGACCAACCATGAAGACGCTGAACTCTGTCCGAATGCGCGCGATCGTGGCGCTGCTGGCTCCCGCCGGCCTCATCGCGTTGGCGTTGTGGTGGCTCGACGGCCCCGCGGTCCCGAGCGGGGCGCTGCACCTGCCGGAGGTGGTCGCAAACTCCCCAGTCCCCAAGCCGCACACCGCGGCCGAGACGCCAGTGCGGTCGCTGCACGCGCGGGAGGTGCTCGTCGGCACCTTCGCACTCCAGGTTCAGGCGACGTTGCCGACGTCGAAGGCCGGGCCCGACGGCGCACTCACCGTGCGGGCGTTGGTCGACCTGGACTTCGACCCGGCGCGCCCCGTCGATCGCGCGGGAGACTCGGGACTGCTCGGCCGCGTGCGCGAGGTCGAGGTCACCGGGGCACCGGTCCTGGAGCGCGCCTTCTGGGGCGATGCGCATCGTATCGCGACTGCGCCGCTGCCTTTCGCGCTCGAGGTCGAGGCGACCGGGCGCGTGCTCGCAACGCGGTTTCATCGCGACATGGCGCCGGGACTGCGCAACACGCTCACGACCGCGCTGTTCGGTGTGACGGTCTCCGGAGAGCCGGCCGAGGCCCACGCGGCCTGGACGAGCCTGGAGTCCGACGGCAGCGGCGGCAATCGACACGTGTCCTTTGCCCGCGAGCCGGGCGGCGCGCTGACCAAGCGCTGGGAAAGCGGCACGGCCCAGAGCACGCCGGGCGGTCCGGTGGGGCAGGGCACGAGCACGCTCGCCTTCGATGCCCACGGGCTTTTCCGCGCGGACTACCAGTACCGGCTGGAGGTGAACCTTGGCCTCGGTCCCGTCGCGGGCGTCACGCATGGGGTCGAGGGGAGCGTGACGTTCACGCGGGCCCCGTCGCCCGCCGAGGCGTGGGCCGCGGGAGTTCGACTCGCGGACCTGGTCCCCGACGTGGCGCCCCCCGCGACGCCGCCCTCGACGACGCCGGCGCCCCTGAGCACCACGCTGGAGGGCTACCTGAAGCTCGCGCACGAGGCGCACGTCGCGCTGCAATTCAACCAGCGCGTGACGGTCGTGCGTTCGTTTGGCGCGTGGCTCGCGGGCGAGGACGGACGCGTGACGGCGCTCGTTGCGCGGCTGATGGCCAACACTGTGGACGAGGACGGGCTGCGCACGCTGGTCGAGGGCCTGATCGCGGCCGACACTCCGGCCTCGCGGGAGGCCCACGCGGCCGCGGTCGCCAATCCCGCGACGCCCTACCCGGTGCGCTTCTCCCTGCTCACAGCGGTCACGCTCCACCCGAGTCCGAGCCCGGCGCTCGTCGCGGCCCTGTGGACCCATGTCGATACGCCCGGCGGTGACTTCCGGCTGCCAGCGACGTTGGCGCTCGCGGCGCAGGCGCGGGTCCAGCCGAGCCGCGATGCGGCGCTGGGCGCTGCAGTCGACAGTGGCCTCATGAGTCGCGCGACGCCTGTTTTGAACCCGCCCCCCGGAACGCCCGCGAGCCCGGACGACGAGGTCCAGCTCTGGCTCCGCGCGCTCGGTAATCGCGGCGGCAAGGACGCGTGGCCGCTGATTGCGCCCCATGTCACGGCGGCGCACGCCGACACGCGCATGTTCGCGCTGGAAGCGCTCCGCTTCGTCCCAATGCCGGAAGCGCGCGTCGCGCTGGCCAAGGCGCTGCTGCTCGAGCCCTACGCGCGCAATCGACGCGCTGCGGCCGAGACGGCGCTCTACCACCCGCAGCAAGTGCTCCAGGCGCCGCTGCTGAAGGCGCTCAAGGATGACGTGCATGGCTCGGTGCGGATTGGCGCCGCGCACACGCTCGCGACGTGGGCCGTCACGACGCCCGCGCTCCGCACGGAGCTCCTCGCCGCGGTCGACCGAGAGCGCATCCCGCAGGTCAAGAGCATCCTGGCGGGCCTCGCGCACGAGCACATGCCGTCCACTGCGGCGGAGGTCGCGCCGTGAGCCTGCGTGTCGCATTGGCGCTTCTCGCGCTCGTCGCCGGCCTGGGATGCTCGAAGGGCGAAGTGCCCGTCGGAGCGCCCGCTGCGGATGTCCTCCCCGACGTGGGCGACACGGACGCCGCGGCGGCCGACGGAGGCGCCGATCTCGGACCCGCGACGGCCGAGATCGACTCCGGACCTGCCGACACTCCCGACCTGGGCGCCGTCGACACGGCCGCGCCCGATGCTGCGGCGCCCGATACCAGTGAGCCTGACACCAGCACGCCCGACACTGTGGCACCCGATACTGCGGCACCCGATACTGTGGCACCCGATACTGCGGCACCCGATACTGCGGCACCCGATACTGCTGAGCCTGATGCTGTCGCAACCGATACTGCGGCCTCCGAAACAACGGCACCCGACACCGCGGCACCCGACACCGCGGAACCCGACATTGCGCCCTCCGAGACGCTGAGCACAGACCTCTCGGACCCGAACGACACGCAGCCGGTCGATGACACGACTCCGGTGACCGACCTCACCGGCGGCGACGAGGTCATCGCTCTGACGGACGCCACCGTGGGCCCCGAGCTCGGATGCGTCCCCCAGTGCGCGCCAAGCAGCGCCTGCGGCTCCGACGGCTGCGGCGGCTCTTGCGGCGGGTGTGACGCGCCCAAGGCGTGCACCGACGGCGTCTGCCTGCTGCCTGGCTGCATCCCGGACTGCACCGCGGCCGAGTGTGGCAGCGACGGCTGCCTGGGCACCTGCGGTACCTGCGGCGCGGAGCTGCCCGTCTGTCAGAGCGGACACTGCGTGGCCGCGTGCATCCCGAACTGTGTTGGCAAGTCGTGCGGCCCCGACGGCTGCGGGGGCAGCTGCGGCGTCTGCGGCCTGGACTCCCTGTGCAACACGGGCGGGTGGTGCGTCCCGACGGCGTGGACCTGCGACAAGCTCAAGTACGACGCCGCCGATCACTGCGACTGCGGCTGCGGGCTGACCGATCCGGACTGCGCGTTGACGTCCCTCGTCACCCTCGGCTGCGACGTCGACGCCGTGTGCACTCTGGGCGTCTGCGAGCCGCTCGTCCCCAAGGCATGGACCTGCGAGCCGTGGAAGTACGGCAACGGCGGCCTCTGTCAGTGCGGCTGCGGCGCGGCGGATCCCGACTGCCTCGCCGCCGGAGCGCTGCTCGATGGCTGCGCGTCCGGGCAGATTTGCAACGGCGGCGTGTGCGGCGCCTGCGTACCGGACTGCACCAACAAGGAGTGCGGCAGTGATGGCTGCGACGGCCTGTGCGGCGAGTGCTCGACCCACAGCGACCCGGCCAAGCACGACTACGCCTGTGTCGCGGGTCAGTGCGTGCCGGGCTGCCTCCCGGTGCCGGTCGCGTGTCAGACCGCGGAGTGCGGCGACGACGGCTGCGGCGGCACTTGCGGCACCTGCGCCCATGGCGCCTTCTGCAACGCCGGCGTCTGTCAGCCGCAGCCGGGCGCGTCTTGCGATGGCTTCTGCAAGGGCCTCGCCCCGGCGGGGTGCTCCTGCACGGGCGGCTGTGAGCTCGTCGGTGACTGCTGCCCCGACTACGCGGCGCTCTGCACCTGCACCCCCGACTGCGTCGACAAGAGCTGCGGGCCCGATGGCTGCGGTGGCTCGTGCGGCGACTGCCTCGCGCCGGCGTCCCCGTTCTGCGGCGCCGACGGGTCCTGCGGCGCGACGTGCGCACCGTCCTGCGGCGACGCGGTGTGCGGCCCCGACGGCTGTGGTGGCAGCTGCGGTGCCTGCACGGACGGCGCAACGTGCAACCTGCACGGCGTCTGCGTCCCCCCGACGTGGAGCTGCCTCGACGTGTACTACGGCGATGACTCCGCATGCGACTGCGCGTGCGGTGCGCCGGATCCGGACTGCGCCAAGTACGCGCTCACGTTCGGCTGCCCCTATGACGTCGCCTGCACTCCGAGCGGGCTCTGCAAGATCGCCAGCTGCAACGTCACGAGCGACTGCGCCGCGCCCCGCTGGTGTGTCGGTCACTGGCCAACCGGCACCGGCCTGCGCAAGGGCGTCTGCCAGGTGCCGAACCCGGTCGGCAAGCCGGCTGGGGCGTCGTGTCAGGTCGACCTGGACTGCGCGGCCGGGCTCTGCGCCGGGGGCCTCTGCCGAAACGCGTGTGGGAAGGACGCCGACTGCGACTCCGGCCAGCGCTGCGTGGGTTACCCCATCGTCGACTGGCTGAGCCTCCTCCCGCTCGGGGTCGTGGCCGTCTGTGACGGCGCGCTTGGCGGCCCCGACTGCACCAAGACCTCCGACTGCGGTGCGGAGGGCATGTGCCTCGTTGCCATCCACCCGAGCACCCTTCAGCCACTGTACGTGTGTGCGGGACTTCCGTCCGGCGGCGAGGGCGACCTGTGCTACGGCCCGAGCTGCGCGCCCGGGCTCCTCTGCGCGAACGACGTCTGTGCGCGTCCGTGCCCCGGCGGTCTTGGGGACTGCCCGGCGGGCCAGGTCTGCGGCAGCGGCGTACTGCACGGCGGGTTGTCGGGGCTGCCCGGCGACGACGTCATCAGTCCGGTCTGCGCCACGCCATAGCGGTCTTCTCCCAGGTCACGTCGCCAAGGCCGACAGGCTCCGGGCAGGTCGCATCTTTCCATCGGTCGCCCGTGGGTCTCCGCCGAAGCAGCGACAGCATCACCACCATCGTGAGCAGCGCAGGCACCGTGCGGGTCCGTCCCAATTGACAGCCGCTATCGCGGTCGCGTAGCGTCCCCCGGACCTGAGAAGGCTGCCTTCCGGGAGCGTGGTGTGAGGGTTGAGGATACGATGGGTCGCCAAATCATCCTGATCGCCGGACTCGTGATCGTCGCTGGTGCGTGCTCGCCCCAGGACAGCGCGTCGAGCGAGGGCGTGGCAGCCTGCACGCCCAAGTGCGCAGGCCGCGCGTGCGGCGATGACGGCTGCGGCGGCACGTGTGGATCGTGTTCCAACGGCGCGCTGTGCAACGTGGCGGGCGCTTGTGTCGCCGACTGCACCAAGAGCTGCGGTGCCTTGGGCCTCACTTGTGGGCAGCACTGCGGCGTGTCGTGCGGCACGTGCCCGGCCGGCGCGTCCTGCGACGCCGGTCGATGCACCTGCGCTCCCCAGTGCGACGGCAAGTCCTGCACCGATGCCGACGGGTGCGGGGGCACGTGCGGTCCGTGCCCATCCGAGGTCTCGTGCACCGATTGCTGGCTCAAGCTTGTGGTGGTCGATCGCGTCAAGTCCAACGGTCGCACCACACAGGTGGTGTTGGCGATCGACTACGCACCTCCCGCCGGCGCCGCGCTTCCAACTCTGGCCGACCTTCACCTGACTTTGGCCGGCCCGGCCAAGCTCGAGCAGGTCGGCATCGGAGAGCCACTCACGAGCGCGGGAAAGAAGCTCTACCCCAACCCGAACACCGGACACGTGTATCAGGTGCTCCCGGACGGCACCATTCGCCTGCTGGTCATGTCGACCGCGAACAGCAAGCCGATCGGCCCGGGCCGCTGGATCCTGCTCAAGGTCTCGCTCGGTGCCGCCGCCGATGCGGCCGAGGCCCCCGCGGATCGCCCGTTGGTCGCGCGCCTCGTGCCGCACAACGAGATCTTCGCTCCGACTCAGGTCGACCAGCCGCTCTGGTCGCAGCCCATCGATGGAGCGGTCGTGGTGTGGCCCATCAACGTGTTGCCTCCGCCGGGAGACACGCCTTGATGGTTCGATGGCTCGCCTTGACTGCAACGTGCGCTGCGGCGCTGACTGCCGTTTCGACCTCGGGAGAGGCCCACGCCAACCGGCTCTCGTTGGCCGAGCTGCACGCCTTCGGCTCGTGGCTCGAGTGCATGGACGGAACGTCCGGGGCCGCTCCATGCAGCACTCCGTCTGCGACTGCCGAGTACCCCGCGTGGGCCACGTATCACACCTGCAGGGCGGCTTGTGCCGCGAAGTACGTGCCGACGCGCAACTGGGAGAAGGACGGCAACGGCACGCTCGACCGCGCAGACCTCGACCTGGCGTTCCTCGAGTTCTATGGCGATGCGGTTGGCAACCCCATGAACTTCGGCGCCGAGTACTGCTACGTCGACGCCGCGAGCACCGTGGTCGCTGGCGGCCCGCTCTGCAAGACGCTCTGCAATGACCCCGATCAGTTCTGCACGGACGCCCAATGCGCACTGGCGCCGGTCGAGCCCGCGTGTGCGCCCGGCGGTGGAGCCTCCAGCGCGTGTTGGTACGAGCCGACGCCCATCACGCGGCCCGCGCGCTGCACGGACTTCGTGTGTCAGCATTGGCTCCATCCCGTCTTGCCCGCCGGGGAGTCGCGCTGCCAGGACAAAGACAACGACGGCTTGCCAAACTGGCTCGAGATCGCCGCAGGACTCAGCGACGAAGCGGCCTCGACTTTGTGCTCGGCGTCGAATCCGTGTGGCTTCGACCATGACTGCGCCTCCATCGCGCCGTTTCTAGGCGGCGGCGTCTGCAAGCCACGCCCCTGCACGGGAGGGCGCTGTACGGCGTTTCATCTCGAGGTCGCGTCTCAGGACGACCAACAGGCGCTCATTCACGTCCACTATGATCATTCGCCGGTGCCGGCGCGGATGCTCGACCTGTACTTCGACTTCTCGAGTACCACACTGCTGCTACAAGACGTCCGTCCTCTGGCGTCGTTGGCCGCCTATGGCAAGCGTGTGGCTCACTCAATCCTCGCGGACGGCCGCACGCTGCGTGTGACCGTGTTCGACGAGACGAGCTCGACGCCGATTCCGTTTGGACCCATCGTCGAGTTGGTGTTCCAAAAGCTCGTCGCCAACGGTGACGGCGCCTCCGCGGCACAGTGGTCGGTCGGCTTCACTCAGGAGGCGTCTCTGCTCCGGAACGCGATCGCCCCGGCACAGGGATTTGCGCTCGACGAGAGGGTCGAGGGCCAGTTCGTGCGATGGGGGCCGAAGGTCCTGCTGCACAGCCCGCAGTCGTCGCCCACGCGGCTGGCGCTGTGGTACGGGTTCAACGACCCCGCCCAGCCCATCGTCTACACCGCGGCGCCAACGGCAGAGCAGCTCTGCACTCGCGTCGCGCAGTGCTCGAACGAGCAGGACGTGGCCACGAAGTCGCGGGTCATCGCGCGCCTCGCCGCGTTGCAGTCTGGCTCCACGTTTGGCGGCCAATCCGTCACCGGCGTGCAGCAGCAGGCCACGTTCCTCGACGGGCGGGCGGATCACCTCACCCTTCCCGTCATTTACAATGACCAGGATCTCTCGACGCATGGCCAGTCCTTCTCGTTCTCCACGTGGTTCTACGCGGAGCGCGCGGAGGACGCACTGCCTCATGTTCTGTTTGCGCAGCAGACCTTCGACGAGCGATCCCGCTTCGGGCTGGGTTGGCGAGCCGCGACGGACAAGAGCGCGATCGACCTCTTCTTCTTCGACGGGGACCTGTTCGATGACGGGCTGTTCACCAAGGGCATCGTCCCCATCACGGGTGGCGCGGTCCCTCGGGTCCCGGTGCTGTCATGGCATCACGTGGGCTTCGTCATCAACACCAGCGGACCGAAGTCCAAGGTGAGCCTCTACCTCGACGGCGCGCGCGTCGTCACCGACAAGGAGATCACGAGCCCGCCGGTCGTGTGCCCGCAGTTCCTCGCCGGCAAGGACGTGCTGCTCCACGACGAAGGGGACGTCCTGGGCGGTCAGCCGCCCGAGTTCATCTACACGTCGGTCAAGAAGAACGGCTTGTACACGGTAGTGCGCACCGACCCGTACGGGCTTCAGACCAAGACGGTCATCGAGGACGGTCAACACACCTTTCGTGATCCGGACTACAGCCCCGTCCTCGACCGGATCGCGTTTGCTTCGAACGTGTCCGGAAATATGGAGATCTGGGTCGCGCACGGCGATGGCTCGGTACCTCGGCGGGTCACGGAGGGCTTTGGCGACGCGTTCCTCGGGTTCGAGGCCCGGCGGCCTCGGTGGGCGCCTGACGGGAGCGCGCTGGTGTTCGAGAGCGACGCTTTCGACACGCTGGCGCAAGACAACGACACGAGCAAGGTCGTTCACCTCTACTACCTCGCGTGGAGCAACGACAAGCCCACGCCGGAGGCCGGTGACCGCCTCGACTACAGCAAGCTCCTCACGGCCCAAGACGTGGGCTCGTTCCGGCTCACCGCCGGTGCTACCGACTTCAACGCCACGCGCGCGCAGTGGATCACGGGCCCGTCCAAGGCCAGTCAGTCGCTCGGCACCATCCTGTATGAGCGCTCTGCTTTCGATTTCTCAGATCGCGCCGTCTACAAGATCGACCTCCCCGTGCAAGGGCCGCACTTTGCGGTAGTGTCCAAGGTGCTGGTCGATGAAACCTATGCCACCGAGTACGCCCTGCTCGCAGCCCACCGGAGTGTGCAAGCTACAGGGGCCACCACCGCCGAGAAGCGCCGCATGCTGGTCCAGAAGCACAGCGCGTCATGGGTGGCCGATGATCGCCTCTCGACCACGGTCACCGCCTCCACCGGTTCGTGCGACGCCATCGCCACCGTGGCGTTCAGTCCCGCGGGCGGAGCCTACGGCGCGCAGTGTTTCGACCTGAATGGCAACGGCATGTGCGACGTCGGCGCCGAGGACGCCAACGGAGACAACGGCTGCACGGTGGCCGATTGCTACCCTGCCAGCCTGCACAACGTGCGCGTCGAGGTGGCGGCGGCCTCGGGCTACACCATCGACGATGCGCAGACCAAGGTGCTCACGAGCAGTGTCACCGCGGGCCCCAACATGGTCGCCAAGGCCGCCGCTGCACCCGACGGCACCTCGGCCTCCGTGCAGGTCGAGCCCGTGATGACCGTCGTCTCGAGTCGAGCGGTCGCGTTGTATCAGTTGCCCTCGTGGGCGCTGTTCCCCGACGCGACGCATCCGGTCGGCCTGGCTGCGCACGACGACTACCTCCTCGCGATTGTCGGTGAGGAGCGCAACGTCGTCGCCACGGGGAAGGAACTCTACGGTCGGACCCAAGTCCCGTCGGGCCTCACGGGGGTCGAGTCGGTCGCGGCAGGGCAGGGCTTCGCCTTGGCGCGGCTCACCGATGGCACACTGCGCGCGTGGGGCGGCGCTTCTCCGCCTCCGGGAACGTGCCTCGCCGGTCAGACTCCGAGCGCGGTTCCTGTGGCGCCCACGTGTACACCGGGCTCGGCGCCCCTATGGTGCGCGTGTCAAGCGAATCCCACCGCCGCGGGCTGCGCGGTCGAGCTGGCGAAGGTCGTCGCCAAGCCCATCAAGGCCATCGCGGCCGGCAATTGGCACGCGCTCGCGCTTCAAGACGACGGTCGCGTCATCGCATGGGGTTGTGGCGCCGCCGCGACTGTCCCGGCGTCCCTGCCGACCGACGTCGTCGCGATCGCCGCCGGACCGACCACCGCGTGGGCCCTACGCAAGACCGGCGACCTCGTCGGATGGGGCACGGGCGCGTTTCCGATAACAACCGTCGTGGCCAACGCCACCGCCATCGCGGCCTCCGCCGACCGGGTCGTGGTTCGCAGTGAGCAGTACAACCTCGGCGTCGCAACCGTGTTCTCGCCCTCGAACCCGGCCGGTGTCGTCATCAGCCCAAAGGCGGGTACGCCGCTCACGCCTCGCAACGTGGTTGCCGTCGCCGCTCACGCGGGCGTGGCGTCGGTGCTGACCGCCGAGGGCGTCGTCTACGAGCTCGAGCCGCCGGCACTGGCACTCGGGTCCTCCGCCACGAAGTCGATCGCCGCTATTGCGGGCACACCGAACAACCTGTTTGGCATTCAGACCTGCGACATCCGCGATCTAGACGGTGATGGCACCATCTCGACCACCGAGGCCGCGACCTGCACGCCCCACCAGGCGCTCCAGCCGCCGCTCGCTTTGTCCGCCACAGTCGCCCGCCTCTGCTTGAAGAAGAAGCCAGGCGCCTCGCCCGCGACGCTGCCAGCCGTCGTGGTGAAGAAGCACGCCAACAGCGATCAGGTGCTCGTCGTGGATCTCGACACCGCCAACGGCGTGAGCAAGACGGAGACGTTCGACGCGGACGGCCGCTTCGAACACGTGGTCGAGGCGGCCCTGTCGCCCGACGGCGAGCGAGTGGCGCTGGCGGCGATCGTGGAGTCGCGGCCCGTCATCTTGCGCAGCGCACCGCATGCGGCGGACGGGGCCTGGACCGCCAACGGCGCGCAGCCCATTTTTGGGACGCCGCAAGCCACGCTCGGCCTGTCGTGGACGCGCGAGGACCGCTACTTCGCGTGTCAGTGGCTTGGCGCACAGCAACACTTTCAGACCAAGGCCCTGTGGCTCGACGGTCGCTATCTTGCCCACCACGGCGGTGTCGATGAACTCAAGATTCACCTCGGGCTGCGCAACGACGCCTCGTTCCGCTCCGAAGCCGAACGTGGACTCGATTTCTTGAACAAGGACGTGCCTGCCCCCGAGGGCGTGATCGTCCCCGGGACGTGCGCGAGCGACGCGGACTGCCCCGCCCACTTCCGGTGCAAGGGGGCCGCCGGGGCCAAGACATGCAAGTACAACGCGTCGATTCCGGCATCGCAGGCTCCGGCGTGTGCGACGCATGTCGACTGCCCTCCATACCAGCTCTGCGACAAGAACAAGCACACCTGCCATGTCGTGCCGTGCGATCCCAGCAAGAGCGGCGTCTGTGATGCGCTCGGCAGCTTGTGCTCACTGCGGCCGTTCGCGGTGCCGGGCACCTCGCAGTGGGTGTGCGCGTCGGACTGCAACGCAGACGCCCAGTGCTTCACGCGCGCGTGCAAGAGCGGTCCCTGCCGCTTCTGCGACACCGAGACCAAGTCGTGCATCGAGTGCAAGGAGACGGTCAAGGCGGTCGGCGGCCTCTCGTACACCGTCGTGGAGGGTTGCCCTGACGCACGGTCATGGCGATGCGAGGAGGGCACCTGCGTCTCCGACTGTTACTCGCAGCAAGATGGCGAGAGCCACTATATCTGCGACTCGACGACCGAGTACTGCAAGGGGGGCTTCTGTGCCCTGTTCGACTGGGATTGGCCGGACTTCTCGCCGGCGTCGTTGGCGGGCGTCGCCGACATGCGCCGCGTGGTCAGCACCCCCACCACCGCCGTGCTCGACCAGAACGTCCCGATCAGCATCGTGGCGTTCGGCAATGGCGACTACGGCCACCCCCCCGAGCTGCTGGTCGAGGCGCGCGGCGGCGAGTTCTATGGTGATACGTGGGCCGAGATCGGTCGTTTGGTCGTGCACGCGCGGACGAGCGCAGACGCCGCCCCGCTGACCCTCGCCGCTCCGCATCCATTCAAATCACTGCGCGTCCGGCTGGTCACAGGCGCCTACAGCGACGTGAGCGGCACCGCCACCGGGCTCGACAAGGGCGGCATCGCCGGCATCGCCTACAGCGGCGGCCCCTATGCGCAGTGCGTCAAAGCGGACAAGTCGATTGATTCGGCCTGCTATGCGCGCGCTCAGTCGAGCTTCAAGAGTCTGGGCTATGTGGTCGGCGATCGATCGCCGTTGACCGGTTTGGCCGAGGCGTACCTTCCGATCGGCGCCCCCGGCGCGATCGTGAGCTCCGTCACGGTGCAAGGCACGCTCTATCCGCTGACGGCGACGACCGTCGTGAACACGATCTGCGCGCCGCTGGTCGCGGGCCAGTATGGGACGGTGAGCTTTGGTCCAGCGGACCAATCGCCATGGGCCAAGGCGTGCGGCGCCGCTTGCAACAAGCCGCTCGTGACCTTCGACGCGAGCAGCGCGGCGCTCTTGAACTGCAACTACTTCGACCCCAACGCCGACGCCGGTGCGGGTCTACTCATCGGCGGCATCATTGTTGATGTGCCCACCCCCAAGGGCACCATCACGGTCGACAACGGAGTGCAGTGCATCGAGGAGACGGCGTCCGGCCTCGTGCACGGCTGCTATACGTTCCAGAACGATCCGTCGCTCGACCCTCAGAACGCCAACGTGCTGGTCGGCAACAGCGAGGTCTTCCAGAGCCTGCAGCTCGGACTCTTCCGCAGCTTTGCCTACGACGGCGGCTACGACGAGGTGCCACTGCCGTCGTTTGCGGTTACGGTCACGGGTTATTCGTCGACCTTTGGCGGTGACGCGGGCGCCACGATCGTGCTTTCGCAACCGGGCAAGCCCGACGAGTCCTACTATGTGTCGTCGGTCGGCACGTCATCACACACGTTCACCACACTCGTGCGCAAGGGGCGCCGGTTCACGGTCACGATGACGCCGCCAGTGGGCGTTCAGCGCACGTGTATTACGACCGCGACCGAGACGATGCAGACCGGGGGAGCGACGGTTGACCTGCACTGCGGCGCGCCCTCCCGGCTCGCGTACGCGGTGACCTACGACGTGGCGCCCGCGACGGCTGCGCTGGTCACGGTTCGCGGGACCATCAACGCCTCGAGCGGTGCGTCACTCGCGGTCGCCGGGACCGCGACCACACAGGAGCCCGCGCTCACGGGTGCCGCAGGCGACCCGTACTCGGTTGAGATCCTCTCGCAACCGTCGGGCTATGTGTGCCTCGCCTCCAACGGAGCCGGCGTCCTTGCGGGCGGAGACACCCTGGTGGTCAAGATCACCTGCACCAAGACGTTACTGCACGCATTGGCCGTCCAGGTGACTGGGTTTACGGAGACTCCCGAGTTAGGCGTTGGACTGAGCTGGGAGATCACGGGCGCCTTGCCGGCGAAGAGCAGCGAGGTACTCCCCGGCAATTCGACGCTCGCTCTCGGCAGCTTCCCGAGCGGTACGACGTACGATGTAACGCTGACGCAGCAGCCCGACCGCTACCCGTACCACTGCGCGGCTCAGAGCCTCTCGGGCGTGTTGACCTCAGGCCCAAAGACGATCGAGGTCAAGTGCAGCAAGCTCGCGACGTTCGGGGTGAGCGGCACCGCCACAGGCCTCTTGGGCTCCGTCGCGGTGGCGTTGGAGGCCCTCCCGGTCGACGGCGCCGCGGCGAGCAGCGTGCCTGCGCCCTGGCTTCAGCGCGTGGACAAGCCGGCGAGCGCGTCGGCCACGAGCCCCGTCCCATGGTCGTTCGTGGTCGGGACTTGCTACTGCATTGCGCCGTCGTGTCTGCCGGGTGCTCCGCAGGGCACGCTGGCGACCACCTCGGCCTGTCCGAGCGGCACGCATCGCTTCACCGGCCTCCAGGCGCGCAATGCACCTGGCTTCCACCTCGCCCTCTCCGGCGAAACCGCGGTCAACTGCACGGTGCAATATGCCCCGATCGTTCAAGACCCGGCCCTGCTCGGCAGCTCGGAGTTCTCCACACCCTCGAATCAGTCGGCGCTCATCTCCTGCAGCGTGCCCGTGGTCTCGGACGCCTACGTCATCAGCGGCTCGGTCGCGGGACTGGCCGGTGCGGGTGGCTTGCGCCTCGGGCTGCGCGTCGGCCAGCTGGATGCCACCAACCCGTCGGAGACCCTCGACATCTCAGCCGACGCGAGCAAGTTCACCTTCAAGACCAGCGTCTCCGCGTTCGAGGTCTACCGAGTCACCATCGAGCGGCAGCCGGTGAGCAAGCCCGAGGTGTGCACCGTCTCGCACGAGTCGGGCACGGTCGCCAAGAAGGACGTCACCGATGTGGCCGTGACGTGCGTGCCTGGCGCCACGCTCACCGTCAACGTTAGCGCCTCCGCGAACGGCAAGGCGGTGCGCGCGTACCTCATTCAGCACACGGCACAAGGATTTGCCCGCGAGCTCGTCGGCGTGAGCTCGGGCGTGAACATCCAGTCGGGCACGGCAGCCATCACCTTCAAGGCGCCCAACGGCAGCGGGAGCGTCGCACTGTCGCCGGGCGCGACCTACTCGCTCTACGTGCTCGTCAACGCGAACGCCGATTTCGTGGGGACCGACCCGCTGTTCTCGACCGGCGATCTCGCGGCGGTCGTGACCTTCAGCGTTCCAGCGGGGACCGCACCCGTGCAGCAGCCGGTGACTGTCGATGCGGCCGCCAAGGTGCCGGTCGTTCACGCCGTCCCGTCTGCGCCCGCCCTCATCCGCAACGATCGTTCGCTGCGCTGCTTCTGGGTGGCCCATGGGACGCCGTCCGTGCTCGGCAAGCTGCCGGCAACGACCAGCGACGGCGCGCTCGGCGAGAGCAGCGCGACGTGCTCCGCTGGTCAGCCCTGCGCGCTCGACGCCGGTGCGCTCAACTCCAAGGTCAACCCCGCGCTGCCGACTGCCCCCGGGCTCACCTACGACGTCGCGTGTTGGCAGGACAACGACGGCAACGCGGTCCTCAGCGCGAATGACCTCATCGGCGAGGCGCTCGGCGTCTCGCTCGATGCGGCCACAGTCACGGTCCAAATGGGAGTCAAGCCATGAACGCAACCCCCGATCTCGTCTCGAGACCTCTTCCCCAACCCTCACACCCCCGGAGCGTGGCTTTCCGGTGCCTTGGGTGGCTCGTGATATTCGCGGCCAACGTGGCCGGAGCCGACATCCCGTGTACGGGCGCGGCGGGCGGCAAGTACCCCTGTGGGTTCGCCATCGAGAGCGTGAAGCTGCAAAAGGTGCCCCCGGTCTTCAAGTTCCAGGCGCGCATCGCGCAGAGCAAGCTGCCTGTCGGCGAAGGCAAGTTTCAGACGGTGTTTGCTAAAGTGCTCGCCAACGGCGAGGCGGTGTGCGTCGAGCAGTTCTCAAACGTGGTGGTCAAGGACAGCGTCCTCAACTTGTCCATTGGCGCGCAGATGAGCTGTGAGCTCGACGAAGTCGTCGCGTCCAACTCCAACCTGCAGTTTCAGATCTGTTTGGGGCAGGAGACGTCGTGCCTGAAGCCCGTGGCGCTGGGGACCACGCCGTACGCCATCAAGTCGAGCTACGCCAACCTGGCGCAGAACGCGCACCACGCGGACCAGGCCGCCGTCGCGTCCTACGCCTATCGGATCACCGCTGACCTCGATCTGTTCTTGCGTCAAGCGCTCGGCATCGGCTTCTTCGACTTCTCCACGCCGAGCACCGACCAGCTCAAGGCGTTGTATCCCAGCGGCAGCGAGCAGTACGTCGACAGCGCGTTTGTGCAGTGGACGCCGATTCGCGATGCAACCAAGATGGTCCTGCACATCATCGGTCGAACCAAGGAGGGCGCCCTCAAGGTGCTCGACCGGCTCGTCCTGGCGGCCAAGGAGGTCAATGTCAACGGCAAGCTCGTCGTCACGGGCGCCGGTGTCCCGGCGGGCCAGGTGAGCCTCGTCGTGCAGTCGGGCGGCGCGAATGTGACTGGCCAGATCGCGAGCGACAGCGCCGTGACGACCAAGCTTCAGGCGGGGACGGCGACCGTCGACACGGCCCTGAATGTGTCGGGGACGACGAAGCTTGGCGGCCCCGCCACCGTGACGGCGGGCGCATGCTTCAATACGGCCGGGACGACGACGTGCGCGCCAACCGGCTCCAACGTCACCTTCAACGTGCCGGTGTCGTTCAACGCAAGCACCACGTTCTCCGTCGGGCCGCTCACGGTCGACAACACGGCGGTCCACTGGACCGGCAACCCGTCGGACAAGACGCTGACGCTCGCGGGGCCACTCACGGTTGCGGGGAAGGCGAAGCTCGACGGCGGGTTGGCGACGACTGGGGCGTCGTTTGCAAATAGCGTCGATATTGCGGGTCTTCTGGACGTTCACAATCAACTCACTGCGCATGGAACTCTGCACGTCGGAGTCCCTGGCGCGAGTGGCCCTGGGCTGAGCGTGCATCGGGAGGCGGACTTCAATGGGGCGGTGAGCATCAACGGCAACGGTGCACCTACCACTCCCGGTGCGCTTCGATTTCGCGCCGGGGTTGGCGGTTCCGCGTACAACGGAATTCGCTTGGACAGCGCAAACGCGAAGTTTGTTGTGGGCGACACAGGTCTGAATTCGCTGCAGCTCGAAGCCCAGTCCGGCATCTCCATCAAGGCGGAGACTCTGTCCTTCGTGGACTCCGCGAATGTGTCTCGAGTCGCGCTCAGTTGGAACACGGGCCCCAGCGGTCGAACCTTGACCATCGGCGGCGGCGCGGACGTGATTCGGCTTGTCAAGGCACCTGCCGCTCCCGGCTTGACGCTCGAGACGAACGCGGGCAACGCCGCCAAGTTGTACACAGCGGACAAAGCTGGGCACACATTGGTTTTTGGTCCGCTCGGCGACGGTAGCTTTGGCGTGGGAATCGAGTCGAACGGCAGCATTGTCCTCGCAACCCAGACCGAGTACCTCCAACTTCGCGCTCCCGGGCGCACGGAGGGTTGCGCGACACAACCGTGCCCACCCGACTCGATTTTCTTCGACAACGTCAATGGACGCTTGGCGTCAATGCACTACACCAGGACCGCGTTCCATGTGCCGGTAGAGATGGAGGGGTGCAGAGACGGAACGCTCCGTGGCAAGATCTGCGTCACGGGGAGTCAACCGGCGAACATCTATATGAATGCTCAGTACGAGTGCGCCCATCAGTTTTCGGGGCACGTATGCACGATGAGTGAGTACTACTATATCTATTATCAGGGCGACAGCTCGATTATCAGCAATAGCGTGCAATTCTGGATGGGAAACACGGTTGGCGACAATGAAGCACTGCGCATCAATAGCGGTAATGAGAAGGACTTCGAAGCCGTCGCCGGCAAGGGCGACTCCAGATCATATCGCTGCTGCATCGGGTTCACGGGGATGCAATGAGCCGCACCCTCGTCAGCACGAGCGTTCTGCTTACGATTGGCTGCTCGCCCGGCCCGGACGCCGTGCCCGTGTCGGCCGAGTCCGCGCCCGTTGCGGTCGAGGTGCCCACGCTGTCGCTCGTCGCGTCCGAGGCGTCGGTCGTTATCACGGTCGACGTTCACTTTGCGCGCCCGACCGCGACCTTAGGGCCGCGCATGGCCGAGCTCGTGCTGCATGCGGAGGGCCCTGTCACCTACGAGCGCGGTGACGCACTGGCCGCGTTGACCGCCGCCGGAAAGCAGCTCGTCGCGCAGCCTCGTGACGGCGGCGACGTGCGCCTCGCGATGTTCGCCACGACCAACACGGCGACGCTCGACTCGGGCCCGCTCGCACGCATCACGTTTCGCCGCGCCGGGCCGGGTCCCGTCACGTTCCGCCTCCTGCCGCGCGTCCCAATGTTTGCGCCGTCCGAGTCGGCCGTGGGCCTGCACCTCGGAGAGGCCATCGTGGTGGGCATGCCGTGAGCCGCCTCGCTGCCGTCGCTGTCGCGCTCTGGGGCGCCGCCGCTGGTTCGGCCGAGCCCACGACGGCCGTGCCCGATCCATGCGTCGATGCGCTCGGCGCCGGGACCGCATGCAGCGCCAGCGCACCGTGCCCCACGTCGACCACGCCGCTCGCGTGCATCGGAGGTACGTGCCAGGTTTCGTGCGCGACGGTCACCGGTGTGTCATCGACCGCAAACCCCGCGACCTGCTCGATGGGTGAGACCTGCGTCGAGGGCTTGCTGCTCAGCGGCGGCAAGTCGTGGTACTGCAAGCCGACGAAGTTTCGCATGGATCTGAACTTGCTGGACCTCGCAGTACAGCACTTCTTGGAGGGCACCGAGCCGACGTTCTCGGGAAACAAGTGCTCGCTGTCGCGCAACCTCAATGTGCTGCTCGACCAGGACGGCAACGGCGCGTTCAACATCTTTGACGTCGACCTCGCGGTGCTCGCGTTCCTAGAGCAGCCCACGTGCACGAAGGCCAGCGGTTCGCACATGTGTACCGCGCCCAACGAGGATCTCGTGTACTGCGACGCCAATGCCGACTGCGGCAAGGGGCTCTTCTGTGATGCGCCACGTCACGCGTGCAGCCGCGAATGCGGCGTGATCGCGTCGCGCGAGGCGGGAGTGAGCGCGCTGGACCGTCCTTGCACGGGGTTTGCGCAGGAGTGTGATCGCGAGCGTGGGCAGTGCGTCGAGGTCGCGGAGTTCCGCAAGATCACCTGCCAGGCCGACAGCCAATGTCTGCCCGGGACGTATTGCTTCCTCGGCCAGTGCGCTCCGTCGTGCTTTCGCGCCTCCGACTGCCCGGACTCGGGGTGGACGTGCTCGGCCACCAATCGCTGCAGGCCGCTCCCGCTCCCAAACGTGACGGCAGGGTTTGTCTTTGCTCCCGAGCGGTACGTCGTGCGGTTCTTGCGCGACGAGCTGGATCTGGATGCCGTCCGCAACAGTGATCGCTCCGGACTCGCCGTGCTGGACCTCGTCACCGGCAAACAGGTGTTGAATGAGCCCGGCGTGGTCTTCGGCTATCGGCTCGAGGCGACCTATGGGCGCAAGCGCGACAAGCGGTGCATCTCGCGCACGTTCGTCGACTGCAACGATGGGAGCGCTCGGCCGCCGTCGGAGACGGTTGGGCAGTGTCTCGAAATTCAGGCGGATTGCGATATCGATGCCAGCTCCGAGTCGTGGATTCGACTCGTGGCGCCGCAGGGCATCGTGCACACGATGGGTGGCGCCACGGTGGAGGTCGCGCTGGACGCTGCCATCGCCGCCTTGCTGTCCCCGGGCGTCTACCCGGCCAAGGTGACGGCCATCTTCGACAACGGCGGCTCCGACGCGATCGACGTGGTGCTCACCAAGACCTCGCCGTCGGGCAGCTACGCGGGCACGCTGACCGGGGGGCGCTCGGGCGGGGACGTGAAGCTGAACGCAGGGCGCCCGATGGGCCTGTCGCTGCGCATGTGGGTCGGCGATGACACCGTGAAGTGGACGACGCTCATGGACACCCACCATATTCCGAACGAGCAAGGGTCGTTCATCGATCTCAACACCGGTCTGCGCGTGCATGCGCTCCTCGACGGTGACTCCGCGTTCGGCTTCGCCCGCAGTGGTCCGGGCGTCGCCGGCACAAACGACATTCCGCTCGTCGGCATCTATCAGCCGGACAAGAAGCGGATCAGGATGGTCGGCGTCATCGATGTGCCGGGCACCTTCTGCCGTGACGAGGACGACCAGGATTGCGCCAACTCACCGTCGGCCAACGGTAAGGTGCGCGCGAAGAACCCATTTGGCAGGCGCATACGTCGCCAGATCGAGTTCGCCGGACCGTTCGAGGACGCGACCGGCGCGTTTCACGGCACCTACATCGAGAGCATCTCGGGGCTGCTCGACAGCGTGGTGACGCTCGAAGGTCAGTTCGCGCTCGTCCAGACGGTGAGCGACGACTCGCCCATCGTACTGGCGCCGTTGTTCGCCACGACGGAGACCCCAGCTCAGATCGCGTTGCTCAACTTGTCGGCACAGAATGCGTTGACTGCGGTCGGTTCGATCGCCGCATGCGCGGGTTCGGATCCGGCGTTTTCGGCCGCGACGGGCCTATTCGAGGCGCAGCCGTCCTTCAGCTGCTACCTCTCCAAAGCGCACCGCCTGACGCCCGTGGACACTCCGAGCTGGCCGAGCGCCGGGCAGACGGCGGCTGCGTGGTGTGGTGCAGGCGCGTCGGTGCCAGCGCTGTTTCCTGGGGTTGACACGTTCAACAGCGCGAACATCAAGGCGGCGCTGGGCGCGCTCCAAGCGGACGGCGCCAAACCGACGGGCGACCTGCCCGGTGACCAGGCCGCCTATCTCAACATCTTCGACGCGGTAGGCGCGCAGCTGTCCATCTGCGACCCGTCGCTGCAGCAGCCCTCGCCCGTGTGCGTGAACGAAGGTCAGGCCCTCTGTGGCCTGGGCCTGTATCAGCGGGCACTGGCGAGCGGGTGGGTGTCGACCGCGAGCCTGAGCGCATCGGGAACCAAGGGGGCGGCTGGTGATCGGGTCCTATTCTGTACCGACGCCGTTCAGCTCGACCCCGCGATGTGCCCGACCAGCCCAGGAACCAGCGACGCCTCCAAGGCGCTGTTCATTGTCCAGGAGCACAACCGCTTCTGGAGCGCGCTCGCCCAGGCGCGCAAGTTCACGGCCGACCGGGCGCGCTCGGATGGCTTCCTCACGCTGTTTCGCAATCAATTCAATCCCTTCGTGAAGGGCACGGCCCGCGAGTACAAGGCGGAGAAGTTGGCTGCGGCAATGCAGGGGTACGACGCGCTCGTGGAGCAGACGGTCTCGACCGCGCCCGCCTGGACGCTCCTCAACCTGCCGGTCCGAGGCTTTCACGGTGCGGGTCAGGAGTGGATCGATCTCATCAACATCATGCTCTCCGACCGCATGGACGTGTTGACCGACCTGGTGGATCTGCGCCGTCGCGTCTTCATGACCACGAACAACAACGACTTTCGTTTTGCGAAGCACCTCATGCAGTTCGAGTACCTGGTGCAGGTGTTCGTCATGGAGCTTCAAGCGCGTTGGCAGCAGGAGCTGTTCTCCTACGATGGCGCCGCAGGCCGCATCTTCGAGAAGGGCCAAGGCATTCTCGACCAACTGCGCACCACGCGCAACTCGATTGGGGTCGTGCCCAACCGCGTGTTCTTCGAGAACGGCGACCCGGGAGTGCAGAATTGGGTGGCCTATCGCAACCAGCTCATCGGTTCGAGCGGCACCGGCGGTTTGGTCGGCGCCAGCCAGAAGCTCGTCGCCGACGGCATCGCGCAGCTCAAGGCCGCCGCTGCGGATGTGGCGGCCGTGGAGGCGGGGCTGGCCTCCGCCAACGCGGGGGCTCAGACGACAATCAAGGACACCTGCGGCGACGACTCGATTTTGCAGCCCGGGAAGGAGTGCGATCCCGCCAAGCCGGAGTACGCCGATCAAGGCGCGCTGAACGCCTGCTACTGCAACTACTTCTTCGCCAAGGCGACGACCGACGATCTGAAGAACCTCAAGAAGGCCGTCGATTGCGCCGTCGGCGGGGCCTCGGGGTGTCCAGAGGGTATCCAGGTCAACTGCCCGACCGAGTCAATCGTCGGGACCTGCTCTTCGGCGCACAACAAGCTCTTGATTGGTCTCAACCACTTCATCGATACCAACGGGATCGTGCCGGCCACGGGCGGGATCCCCGTCTCTCCGATGGCGGCTCCGCCTTTCTGTGCGCTGAGCATGAACGGGACGGACCAGGCGATCCTGGTGAACGGCAAGCCCCGCTGGTGTCTCGGCGGCACCATGCGCACGAAGCTGCAAGCGCGCGCCAAGACGGAGATCGCGCTGCGCAACGTGCTGACCGAGCTCAACGCGATGCTGCGCAAGATCAATCTTGGGGGCCAGAAGTTCACGCTCGGCCAGACGACCAAGCAGGTCAAGTTCGTACTGGACAAGCTGATTACCATCATGGACTTCGCGGCAACCAAGGTGAACAAGGCCGCAGTCACCGTTCAGGAGACCCTCATCGACGCCATCACGGCGACCGACTGCATCCTGGTCGCCGGTCTTGCGGTCGGCACCGACTGTCCGGGCTCCATCATCAGCGGCGTGCTCAAGCCCGTGACCCGCACCGTCAAGGAGGCCGTGGTCCAGATCTCGGACGTGTTCAAGTTCGCCGCCAAGCTGGGCGTGGACGTTGCCAAGCAGGCGATCGACGCCGCGGTCGACATTGGCGGCGAGGCCTTCTTACGCGACCAGCTCTTGTTCGACATCATCGCCCTCATCGACAAGGCCTCCGCGCTCGCGCAGACTGAGTTCGAGCAGGACATGGACATTGGCGCGTCGCGCCTGGCGGTGCAGAAGGCGGCCGATGGGTGGGCGGGGAGCATCAAGACCGCGGCCGCATTGCTGCGGGGCCAGCAGTCGGGCTCGATCCTCATGTCGCAGCACCTCGTCGGCGAGGCCTCGGCGGGCTTCAAGCACATCATCGAGGTCGCCTACAAGCAGGCAGTCGCGTTCGTGCACGCGTACAACCTGTCGCCGGCCGAGGCGCTCGAGGTCACCAACCTCGCGTTGACGTGCACCACGCTCGATGAGGTGCTCGACTTCGCCGCCGTGCTCGACAGCAAGGCGCTCAACTACTGCGCAGTCTCCGGCATCGACTGCGACGCGCTCGGCAACATCGAGACGCTGCGCCTGTCGCTGCGCACGCTGCTGTTCCCGGCGCTGCGCGACCGCATCGACGGTACGACCGTGGTGACCGCGGGCGAGCAGTTTCACAACGCGATCACGAGCCCGCCGTATCTGACGCGGCGCGTGCGGGGCCCCTACACGGCCGACCAGATCGAGCTGCCGTTCGCCGTCGACCTGCTCAAGACCGAGGGAGGGCCCAAGGGCCCGCAGTGGTCCATCGATCCGTTCTCGTGCAATCAGCTCCTGCGCGCCTCGAGCGGCGGCAACGTGGCGGTGACCGTGGTGGGCAAGAACCTCACGGCCAACGGCGAGAGTGTGTACTACCAGCTGCAACGCGGCGAGACGGACTTCATCCGCGGGTGTGGGTCAGAAAACCAGCAGCTCGATTTCGGGACGGATCCCATCTTGGCCTACCCGGTTCGGAAGCACATCGTCGCGTACCCCCCGGCCAACGCCAATAACGACAAGGAGACGGTGCCCGAGTACTTCACCCGTTCGGGGTCGTTCCAGGCCTGTGTGGCTTCGGCGACCGACGTCTCCGCGGCCGGCGGCTGCTATCGGATGTTTGCGCGTGATCGGAGCCTCGCGTCGCCCGATTGGAAGCTCATCATCCCGGTCCTCGTGGACGGCGCTGGCACGAAGTCGCAGTGGGTGCTAGGCACGGGCCTCAAGAAGGAGGACCGGCCGATCATCGAAGATGTCGTCGTCTACTTCCGCTACGCGTCTCGGCCGGTGAGCGAGCAATGAGCGCACGCTGCGTCGCATTGTGTGCGGCATCGGTCATGGCGTGCAGCAACGTCGAGACCGGGCTCAGCCGGACCGAGGGCAATTGGTGCCACGGTCATGCGGACGGGACCTTGTGTGATGATGGGGACCCATGCACGCGTGACGATGTCTGCGGCCTCGGCGTTTGTCGTGGCCGCCCCGCCAAGGAAGGCGATGCGTGTGACGATGCCAACGCGTGTACCACGCAGGATCGGTGTCTCGCGGGGCAGTGCCGTGGTTCGGCGCTGGACTGCGTCGCTGAGCCGCTGACCTGTGCGGCGCTCGCGTGTCAGCCAAAGCCCTGCGCCTGTCCGGAATCCAAGTTGGCATGCCACGTCGCCATCTGCGATCCTGCGACCCAGGCGTGCATCGAGACCCCCGTAGTCAACGGCGCGCCATGCGATGACGGGGAACGCTGCACCTCGGGCGATGCGTGCACGTCGGGCAAGTGCGCGGGAGTGCCGCGGGTGTGTGAGGGCAGCGACGCGTGTCACTCGGCGGCATGCAGCGCCAGCGACGGCGAGTGTCACGTCACGCAGTTCCCCGACGGCGCTACCTGCGACGACAAGAACCCGTGCACGCAAGGCGAGACGTGCAGCTTCGGCAAGTGCGGCGGCGCCGCCCCTCTGCCCGAGGGCACCGTCTGTGACGACCACGACCTGTGCACCGCGTCGTCGAGCTGCCACGGGGGCCAGTGCACGGGGGACACGCCCTCGTGCGCGTCGCTGACCGTCGGCTGCCTCGTCGGGGTGTGTGATCCGGCGTCGGGTGCGTGTGTGACCGAGCCGGCGCCGGCCGGAGCCGCGTGCAAGACCGCCTGCGTGGCGTCCGGCGTCTGTACGGATGGCGAGTGTGTAGGTACGAATACCTGCCAGTGCCAGGGCCAAGCGGACGGCACCGCGTGTGACGATGGCTCGGCCTGCACGACGGGCGATGTGTGTCAGACGGAGGCGTGCTCGGGCACGGCCAAGGATTGCACCGCCAAAGACGACGCATGCCACGTGGGAGCCTGTGATCCGGGGACTGGCGCGTGTGTGTCCAACGCGCGACCCGCAGGCACGGCGTGTGATGACGGGGACGCGTGCACCGTGGCCGATGGGTGCGTGTTTGGCGAGTGCCACGGTGCGCCCAAGGATTGCTCGTCGCTGAGCGCGGGCTGCAAGTTTGGCGCGTGCGTGCCGGGCTCGGGGGCGTGCGTGGCCAAGGACGTGCCTGCCAACACGCCCTGCGACGATGGCGACGCCTGCACGGGCCATGATCGTTGCGCCGCTGGCGCGTGCAAGGGTCTCGTGAATCGATGCCAGGCGTGTGTGGGGAAGTCCGCGGGCGATCCGTGTGACGATGGGGATGCCTGCACCGCGGAGACGACGTGCGTCGATGATGGCGGCCAGCTCGGCTGCTTCGGAGTCGAGACGCCGTGTGGACAAACGAAGGCGTGCAATTTGGACGTGTGCGACCTCGCAAGCGGTCAATGTGTCCCGGTGCCGTATCCGGACGCGACGCCGTGTGATGACGGCTCCCGCTGTACACTGAGCGATCAGTGCCAGGCGGGCTCCTGCGGCGGGCCGCCCATCGGGATGTGCGGCGCGACGGCGCCAGCAGTATGCGAAGCGCCCCCACTCCTCGATGAGCCTGTCACCAACACGACGCTCGTGATTCCTGCCACGGGCGGCACGGTCACGGCTCTCGGGTTCGTGGACGCGCCAGGGGCGGAGGACTGGTTCACGCTGATGCTTCACGCCGGGGACACGCTCTCGGTCGCTACGCACAGCCACTGTGGCGTCGCGTTGGACACGACGCTGTCGGTGCTGCGCATCGTGGGTACGGGCGCCAGCGGCCTCGTCACCGAGGAGGTCGCTGCCAACGACAACACCCCCGCGGGCGCTTGGGCCCAGGTCGACGGGATCGGGGTACCGAGCGATGGAACCTACCGCGTGCGCGTCGGTTCATGGCCGTCGGGCGGGGCCACGGGCGCTTATCTGTTGACTGTGACTGTCACACCCAAGCCGCCGTGCGCCAAGGATTCCGATTGCGGCTGTCCTTCGCTCCACTGCGTCGCGGGCAAGTGCGAGGCCGTCATGGCCGCTGAGGCGGAGCCCAACGACGCGCCGAAGACCGCCAACCCTGTCGAGAGCTTTGGCTCGGCGCATGCGGCATTCGACGTGGCGGGGGACGAGGACTGGTTTGCGCTACCCGTCATTGGCGGGATGCCCATCACCATCACCACCGAGGCGTTCTGCGCCGGCGCCGTGGATCCGGAGCTGACGCTCGTGGACGCGGCCGGCAAGGCGATCGCGCACGACAAGGACGGCGGCGGATTCGGACAGGCGCGTATCGCGCACTTTGTCTCGCCCAAGAGCCAGCTCGTGTATGTGCGCGTCACGGATCAGACGAGCGCACTCGGTCCGTATGTATTACGTATCGTTCCGGCCACGTGCCTCACGGACGCGGGCTGTGGCTGCGCCGATCAAGTGTGCTCCATCGTGGCGGACCTCCCCGGGGTCTGTGCCCCTGCGCTCGATGCGGCCGCGGGCTCCGACTTCACGGCGCCTGCACCCATCGCGGTCGGCGATCGAATGCATGGGGCGATCGCCGCGCCGTTTGGGCAGCAATCGTTTGCGCTGACGCTCCCCCCGGGCACATGGGAGATCAAGACCGAGAGCTACTGCGGCTCAGTGCTCGACACGTGGCTGGCGGTATTCAACGCGGCGAATGAGCCCATCGACGTCACCGACGACGACACCGGGAGCGTCTTCTTTGCTCACGTATCGCTCACCTTGGCGGAGGCGAAGGCTGTGCGCATCGACGTGGGCTCGTTTGGCGCCTCGACCGGCGAGTTCATCGTGAGCGTGCAAGGGAAGGCCAAGTGATGCGCGCGTCGTGGAGTCTGGGCGGGTTCGTGGCGGTCGTGCTCCTGGCCTGCGCCGGCGAGGAGGGCGGCGATCCAGGAACCGCACCGACCGACGCGATTGGCGGAGACGCGACGGCTGACGCCGTGACACAGGACGCGCCCTCCAAGCCAGAGGTCGCTATCGTGGATGCCATGTCGGACACCTCTTCGAATACCACTGACGCCGGCTCCGATGTGCCGTTGCTTCTGGACGCGGGCTGCGACGGTTGCGACGCAGCGTGTGTGCCCTCGTGCAGCGGCAAGGTGTGTGGTGACGACGGCTGTGGCGGCACCTGCGGTCCCGGCTGCGGTCCGGACCAGGCATGCCAGCAAGGGCAGTGCGCGTGCACCCCAAACTGCACCGGCAAGGGGTGTGGCGACGACGGCTGTGGCGGCACGTGCGCCCCCGGGTGTAGCGCGACGCAGCTCTGCGACGCGGGCGTGTGCGTCCACATCAAGCCGTGCAGTGCGGTGATCGCTTGCGCCGAGTTTTGCACGACGTGGCCCTGTGTACAGGACTGCGCCGTCGGCCTCGACCCGACCGGGCAGGCGACCTGGAACGCGCTGGCCACCTGCATCACCGAGACTTGCGGCGGCGCCCCGTCGGAGGCGTGCGACGAAGCGTTGGCGGCCAACTGCGCCGGGCTGCTCGCAGCGTGCCAGTCTGGAACGTGTACCTCGACATGCAAAGGCCCGGAGGGCGTAGCCAAGACCTGCGGCGACGACGGGTGCGGCGGGACGTGTGGCCCTGCGTGTCCGAGCGGTCAGTATTGCGTCGCGGGCCAGTGCACCGCGGACTGCGCGGACACCGATGGCGACGGCACGAGCGACTGCGTCGAGACCGATGACGACGGCGACGGCGCGGTGGATGAGGAGGACAACTGCCCGCTCGTGAAGAACGCGTCTCAGGGCAACCTGGACGGCGACGGGCTCGGCGACGCCTGCGACCCTGATGACGATGGTGACGCCCTGGGCGACGGGTCGGACAATTGCCCGAACGTGGCCAACAAGAGTCAAGCCAACCTCGATGGGGATAGCCAGGGCGACGCCTGCGACGTGGACCTCGACGGCGACGGCGTGCCGAACGTCGAGGATGCCTGCCCGAGCGACGCGAAGAACGCCTGCCTGACCGCTACGTGCTCTAAGTCGTGCGACGACGGCGATCCGTGCACTCAGGACGGGTGCGTGAAGGGCGCGTGTGTCCATGCACCGCCCGAGGCGCCCGTTGTTACCTGGGGCTCCACCGCTGGCACGCTGCTCGTCGCGCCGACCGGTCAGACGTTTGTGTCGATCGCTGCGCGAGGGGACCACGCGATCGGGCTCCGCGCGGATGGCACGGTCGCCGAGTGGGGCGCGACCTCGGGCGCGCTACCCGCGATCGCTCAGGCGACGGCGATCGCTGCTGGCAACTTGCACGGCCTCGCCCTGCTCGAGTCGGGCGTCGTGGTCGGCTGGGGTGACGACACGTTTGGTCAGGCCAGCGTACCGTCACTTGGCAAGGTGATTGCGATCGCGGCCGGCGGCTACCACAGCGTCGCGCTCGAGAGCGATGGCACCGTCGTGGCGTGGGGCAGCAACCTCTACGGGCAGACCGCGTTCTCCAAAGCGATGGGCCCGGCGAAGGCCATCGCTGCCGGTGGCGTGCACAGTGTCGCATTGCTGCACGATGGCTCGCTCGTCGTCGTGGGCTTCAAGGCGTGGGGCCTGCTGAAGCCGCCGAGCCTGAGCAACGTCACGGCCCTCGCGGCGGGTGGGGAGCATGTGCTCGCGTTGCTGGCCGACGGTTCTATCGCGGCGTGGGGCCACAACGACGCAGGTCAGGCCACCGTGCCGGCGAGCCTAGGCAACGTGAAGGCGATCGCGGCGGGCGAGCGCCACAGCCTCGCGCTGCTCTCGGACGGGACCGTGGTTGGCTTCGGCGACGACACGAGCGCGCAGCTCGGGGCCCCGAGCGCGCACTTCTACGCGATCGCGGCCGGCAGCCAGCACTCGGTCGGGCTTGCGACCGTCGACACCGACGAGGACGGGATCGTCGATTGTGCGGACCCCTGCCCGTTGCTCATTGGCACCGGCTGCGTCACGTGTGATCCGGCATGTAACGGCTGCCTCGGCCCGACGGCCGCAGAGTGCGTCTCGTGTGCCTCCGGCTTTGCCCGCGTGGATGGGACGTGCACCGCCTGCGTGGCCTGCGGCGCCGACGACTACGAGGCCGTCGCCTGCACCGAGCTTACGCTGCAGCAGTGCCAGCCGTGCGCGAGCGCGTGCCAGGGCTGCTCGGGAGCCACCGACCAGGACTGTAAGGCGTGCGCGCCGGGCTTCATCTCGGTCGAGGGAGCCTGCATCGCACCCGATGGCGACTCCGACGGCGTGCCCGACATCGACGACAACTGCGTGAGCGTCGCCAACCCCGACCAGCAGAGCCACGACAGCGACGCGGCCGGTGACGCGTGCGACGACGACGACGACAATGACGGCATCTCTGACATCGACGACAACTGCCCGATCGTGGCCACGGAGGTCCCCGCGTTCGACACCGATGGCGACGGCGCGGGCGACGCATGCGACGGCGATCTGGACGGTGACGGGGCGCCGAACGCGAATGACAACTGCCCCAACGTCCTCAACGGGGGCCAGCACGACCTCGATGGAGACCTGGTCGGCGATGCGTGCGATCCCGACGTGGACGGCGACGGCGCGCCAAACGCGAACGACAACTGCCCCGACGTGTCCAACGCCGCACAGCTCGACACGGACCAGGACTCGCTCGGTAACAGCTGTGACAGCGATGCGGACAACGACGGTATCGCCAATGACGTGGACCCTGAGCCGACCGACGGCAAGGCGTGCGGGGACGTGGACAAGGATCTCTGCGACGACTGCCACCTAGGCGACTTCGACCCGATGATGGACGGCTTCGACGCAGACTATGACGGCATCTGCAACGACACCGACCCCGACTACCTCCCGGACGTCAACTGCGACGGCATCCCGGACGCAATTCACCGTTGTGGTGGGGCCAGCCGGTGCATCGTGTTGGGCGTGGTGCTTTCGGAGCCGTATCCCGGCGCCGCAGGTGCGTTGCAAGGGGCACTGGGTGTCCCGATCTATGTCGCTATCGGCTATGAGTCCGCCACTGTGACCAAGCAAGGAGCGGAGACCACCCTCGTGGATTTCAAGGTCACCACGGCGAGTGTGACCGACGATCCCACCGGACTGTTTGCCACGGAGCTGACGCCGGCGCTCGTGGGGAAGACGGCCGAGGTCGCGCTGACCGCGACGCCTGGGGAGGCGGGGGTCACGACTCTGTTCTCGCTCGTGCTCAACGGCGCTCCGGCAAACGGTGTGCTGGCGATGCAGTTTCTCGGCGAGGTCGCCTGGCATCCGTCCATCGGAGGATTTCCGCTCCCCGTGTCGTTCGGCGCCAACACGCAGTTGACGCTCGTTCGGACGCAGGATGGCGAGACCACCGACAACCTGGTCGCGGCCGGCCAGACCCGCGCCAACTTGCTCGGCAGCGACTGCGCCCGCGCGACGCCGTTTCCCGAGGGTCCCATCGATCTGACGAGCTACGAGTCCACGCCAGCCGTGCGCGCGAGCTTTCCAGCCGTATTTGCCGGCATGGACCCCGCTGAGCCGCCGGATCGCTTCGAGGTGTATGCGGAGCAGATCAGCGAGTTCCTCGCGACGGCGCCGGGTGTCCCGCCGGAGGATCTGGTGGCGATTCGGGGCTATACCTCGGGCATCTGCGCAGGCGGCGTCCCCTCGGACGCCGACAACGGCTGCCCGCTCACGGCGAAGAAGCAGACCCCCGACTACGCGGTCCTCAACAGCGCGCTGCGGGCACAGGCGATACCGGCGCTGGGCCAATATGAGCCGTACCTCCAGTGCATCGCGGCAGGGCTCAGCGACCTTACCTACTATGTTGGCACCGTGATTCGCAATACCAACGTGCCGGCGAACGTATTGGCGACCTATACCGTCGGGGCCATCGTCATCGACCACACCTTCATGAGCACCTCGACCGTCGACCTCCCCGAGTATCAGGGCAACATCAAGTTCATCATCGAGTCGATCACCGGTCGCAACGTGCAGCCGCTTTCGGTGTTCCCGAGCGAGCAGGAGATCCTGTTTGCGCCGGGAAGCCGCTTCCGGGTGGATCAGGTGGAGCACGTCGGGGCACAGACCCTGGTCACGATGAGTCAAGTGCTGTGATCCGGGTCCTGGTTGCGTGCGCTGTGGGCGCATTCGGGTGCAGCAAGCAGACGTCGCCTGACGCGGCTCCGGCGCCGTTGACGCCCGAGGAGCGCCGCGAAGAGCTCGGCGCCGCGAAGGAGTCCGCGCGGGGGTCACGTGACGTGGAGACGTTGGCACGCTTGGGTCGTGCACATCTCGCAGTCGGGGAGGTCCAGTCGGCGGCGGAGGTGTTTCAGCGCGCCGTGGATTCCGAACCCAAGCACCAGATGGCGCGCCTTGGCCTCGCCTTGTGTCAGGCGCTCGTGGGCAAGCGCGAGGGCGCGATTCGAGCGCTCTCGGTGCTTCGGGAACAGGGTCACACGCTCGACCCCACGATGGATGCCGTGATCGCCGCGCTACTGTCTCAGCCCGTTCAGACGCCTTCACCACTGCCTCCGCCACCGTCTCCGCCGCATACCGCGACTCCTCCCCCGGCGCCGGACGTGCCGCCGGCGCTCGCCGAGGCGATCGCGCACTTTCAGGCGGGCAGATACGACGAAGCCATCGCGACGGCGCGCGCGCTTGCAGCGACGGATGTCCGTGCGCTCAAGCTGGTGTCCGACGCGTTCTTCAACTCGCGTCGCTTCACACAGGCGGCGCAGGGCTATGGCGAGGTCCTGCGCGCCGAGCCGGAGAACGATACCGTGCGCAAGTATCGGGCAGATGCCCTGTTGCAGAGCGCCGAGCCTGCGAAGGCGCGCGCCGAGTACGAGGCGCTGATCGCGCGCAACCCGACCGTGGCCGGACTGCACCTCTTGCTGGGTGACGCTGCGCTCGCAGCGGGGGACCCGGCGAAGGCGCAAGAGGCCTGGACCACCGCGCAACAGAAGGGCGCATCCGCAGACGACGTCGCTCAGCGCCGAGCGAAGCTCAGCACTCCAACCACGCCGCCGGCCGGAGAGACACCACCGTGAACAAGCTGCTTCGGCTCCCGCTCCTGGCGCTCCTGTCGCTGCTGGTCTCGTGTTCGGCCGCCGACGCGCTGCTCGGCGCCAGCGACGCAGGCTCGAGCGCCGAGGTCGTTACCGCGTCGGCGCAGAGTTGCAGCGCCACCTGCACCGCACCGAGCGCCGTGTGCGGCACGCCGGACCCGGCGTCGTCGGTCGATCCCGCCAAGGGCGGCAAGAGCGTCTTTGCCGACGGCGTGTTCCAGCGCGGCCATGAGCCCAGCCCAGAGGGTCCCGGTGTGGACACCGAGCCGGTGCCCGACCCGCTGGTCGATGCGCGCAAGACCCTCGACTTCTTCGTCGGCAAGGGCAAGGGCTGGCCGGCGATCAAGGCCGCCTACGGACTCGACAGCAAGCGCATGAAGGCCATGGTCGATTTTCGTAAGGTGACCGTTGACGCGATCTTGAATGCAATCGTTGCTGAGCAGGGTGGCGAGGTCGGCTACGTCTCGAACGGATCGACGAACCTCACCTCGGACTATGACCTCTCGGTCTTCGACAAGGGCAGGGGGCTCGGCAACCCCGCGGCGGTCGTGCGCGCCTTCAACACGCGCTTTCGCGCGGAGATCCATTGCGAGGCGGGGACGGCGTTCGACACCAACATCTACGACAAGGGGGACACGTTGCCGACGACCGGCGTCACCGTGGCGCCGCCGGTCGCGCAGGCCGTGCTCGACGTCGCCGTTGACAACGCGGTGGTTCAGGACGTCGCAGCGCTCGTCAAGGTACGCCACTACATGCCGGATGATGACCCCGCGCCACCTGCCTCCACCTCGACGGCGTGGGAGACGTGGGCCGCGAAGTCGCAGGCCGCCGTCAGCGCCGATCTGCGCAGTCCGGCCCGCATCCAGCTGCAACGGGATGCGGATTCGGCGGATGCACAGTACCGCACGGCCGCCGATGCGCTGGACGCCAAGATCGAGGCACTGCGCAAGGCGGGACCGATTCAGAGCGAAGAGGATGTGCGTCTTCAGGCGTCCAATATCCTCTACGCGGATGCGCTCGATGTGGTTCAAGAGGCGCGTAACCGACAAACCCTGTGGCTGGCCAAGCTCACCGCCGCACGCCGTGTCAGCGGCGCTGGCTCCAAAGACCGGTCCATCATAGAGGCCGCCAACGAGCTACGGCGTGCCACGCTCGACATCAAGAGCACCACCGCCTACGCGCTCAACTTTGCCAACGAGGCCTACAACAGCGAGGGCGCGCTCATCGACGTGGTGGGCAACCAGCAGGGCGCCGTCAAGGCGGCCATGGGCCTGGACAACCCGAGCTATCCGAACGGCAAGCAGCTGCTGCAGCCGCAGGACGAGATCTCGTCGCTCAACGAGCAGCTCGGCGACTCCCTGAAGGACCTGCAACACTACGGCAGCGACCCCGTCACCTGTGGCATCCAGGTCTCGAAGTACGTCGACCGCTTCTTGACGGCGGTCAAGCAGATCGTCACCCGCAAGGCGTCCCATCCCCACGCCGCGACCTTGCTCGCCGAGGTCGACGCGATGGTCGGGCCCAAGACCAAGCTCAAGGCCATGCGGGGCAACAAGGACCTCCCGCGGGAGAGCGCCTCGACGCTGATCGCCGAGGTGGCCGGCGCCGTGGCGCCCGAAGCGTACGCGCAGAAGATGACGCGGCTGGCGATCCTCGCCAACGCGATCGCGCGATGGGCACCGTGCGCCAGCCCGGCGGGCGCTTCGCGCTAGCGCTACCGGCGCCCAGGTGTGCGTCCGTCGTTCTGCGCTTCTCCATGACGGAGGGCACTTCCTGCTGGCCACGCGACCGGCTTCCCTGTATACGCCCCGCCGCGTTGCTCTCGACCCCCTGACGGACCCATGCTCTCGACTCAAAACATCACCATGCGCTACGGCGGCCGCACCCTCTTCGAGGGCGTGAGCGTCGCGTTCAGCCCCGGAAACCGCTACGGCCTCACCGGGCCAAACGGCGCCGGCAAGTCCACCTTCATGAAGATCCTGTCGGGCGAGCTCGAGGCCCAGACCGGCAACGTCACGCGGCCGAAGCGGCTCGGGATCCTGCGGCAGGACCAGTTCGCCTTCGACGCGTTCCGGGTCATCGACACGGTCGTGATGGGCAACCGCAAGCTCTGGGACACGCTCCAGGAGCGCGAGGCGCTCTACGCCAACGAGCACCTCACCGACGAGCAGGGCATGCGGCTCGGCGAGCTCGAGGGCATCGTGGCCGATGAGGACGGCTACACCGCCGAGGCCGACGCCGCCGTGCTGCTCGACGGGCTCGACATCCCCGAGGCGCTGCACGAGGTCCGGATGGCCGAGCTCCAGGGCGGCCAAAAGGTGCGCGTGTTGCTCGCACAGGCCATCTTCGGTCGGCCGCCCGCGCTGCTCTTCGACGAGCCGACCAACCACCTGGACCT
>SXOX01000015.1 GCA_005776585.1 Pseudomonadota bacterium
CGTCATTCAGCGCATTGATGCGTTGGCCACACGACGCCGCATCTGGACGCTGGCCGTCATTCCGCCGCCGAGGTCCACGTCCTGACCGCGACTGGCACCGAACCAACGATACCGATCTCGAACCAAACCACGGCGACCATACGCCGAGTCCCACCGGTGCGCGAAGGCCGAGACGCCAGGCCATTCGCGAGCGGCGGGCTTGGGCAACGCGAAGCGAACCCCGCAGCACGGCGCACTTCGCGCCGCGCGAGGACCGCGAGCGGTGTCCGAGCCCGTCGCTCGCGGGACGACCTCCGGATCCACCCCTCACATCTGCCGCTGATCCAACAGCGCGACAATCTATGTTCGACGTCCATCCTCCGCGGCTGGCCGAAGCCAGCAACAAGCAACTTCCTTGCCGCGGGATTGGGGCGCCAGTCCGCGTTTTTCATGTACCTCGAACATTCGTATACTCGCGGACACGCCCGCACGCCTCGGGCCGAAGGAGCACGCCATGGCTCGGGAACGTCTGGATCGCCGACGCGCACCGCACTCACTCGACCTCGACACGGAGCTCGCGACGCAGCTCCCGCTGTCGGGCACGATGGACGCGGGGGCCTCCGTCGCCTCGGGCTGGAGCAGCACCGCGGGCGCGGTCGCCGTGCGACGCGAGAAGCGAGCCGGCGCGGAAGCCAGCCTCGACGGCCTGGAGCGCCTGCGCACGCTCCTGCAGAAGCGATCCAGCGGGAGCGCACCACCGGAGGCCGTCGCGCGCGCCGTCGAGCAGGCTACGGGGCTGCCGCTCGGTGAGGTGCGCCTGCACCACGGCTCCGACGCCGCGTCGGTGGCGGCCGCGCTGGGGGCGCGCGCGGTGACCGTCGGCAGCGACGTGTTCCTCGGCGCCGGCGAGTACAGCCCAGACAGTCAGAGCGGCTTTGCGCTGCTCGCGCATGAGCTGGCGCACACCTACGAGACCCCGGGCCCCGTGTCCGAGACGCAGTCGCTGCGCATCGGAGGCGTCGCCGAGCCAGCGGAGGGCTGGGCGCACCTCGTCGCCGATCGCGCGGCGGGCCTCGCGGAGACGACGGGGTTCGGCGCCCTGCCGCGCTCGACCGGAGACTTGGGGCTGGGCGGACCGCATGCGGCGGGCGTCGTGGTCGCACGCCGCGATCCGGTCCCAGGGACGACGACGGCGACCGCCACGGCCACCGACACCACCACTGGCACCACCACGGCCACGACGACCGACGACCGCAAGGTCCAGAAGGACTATCGCACGTGGGTCGAGGCGCGCGTCACCGAGGTCGCCGCGCTCCAGGGCGACGCAAAGGTACAGCGCGTCGAAGGGCTCCTCTGGCAGATGGAGGACACCGCGTTCCGGATCAAGGCAGGAGAAACGGTCGACATCAACGGCCTCAGCACGACGCCGACGCTGGGCGCGGCGCGAGCGTGCGGCGGGGTCCCACCCGAGTGGATCGATCCCGGTCGTGCGCTCATCGCCATCATCGAGCAGACGATTGTCGGCGCGACGGGCGGTCCCGCGGCGGCGGCGCCTGCAACCACCCCCGCGACGACGACGGCCGCGCCACCAACGACGGCGCCACCGACGACCACGAGCACGACGGCCCCCGCGCCGGCCACGACGACGACGGCGCCCACGCGCATCGCCGAGGGGTCGCTCTACAGCGAGACGGACTGGAACTCGCGCCTCGGAATTCCGCAGTACCGCACGCAGTCGGACAACTTGGCCTCGCCCGAGGCCACGTGCAACGGCACCTCCCTCGCCATGGCCCTGGAGCGCCTTGGCGTCAGCCGCAATCAGGTGGTCTCCGCGTGTGAGCGCGCCATGGGCCTGACGGCGGAGTCGACCGACGCGGACCGGACGGCCAAGTGGACGGAGAAGGTCACGGCCTACCTCAAGGCGGAGAACGAGCGCAGCTCGAACTACCAGAAGCTCCGCGGCAAATCGACGACCGACGACACGCGCAAGACCTGGGCCGGTGAGTTCAAGGCGAACGCCCAGATGGAGGACGTGGTCCTCTTCCTGATGTACCTCAAGGGCATCGCTCCGACGGAGGTCAACAGCAACCTCGACACCATCCTGAAATCGCTGGATCCGGATGGCAAGGCGGGCAACGTCGCGACGTTCGAGAAGATTACGACGAAGCCGACCTGGAGCGACCTCAAGACCAAGGTCAAGACGACGCTCGAGGGCGGCGGCTCGGTGATCTTCAGCCTCTACCACAAGGGCAACAAGACCGGGGAGAGCAGCAAGACGCACATCATCACGGTGCAACGCGTCGATGGGGACGACTTCTATGTCGATGACCCGTACGGCAAGATCCGGGAGGACTACTCCCACACGGCGTCGGGCGACGCCTACGCGGACGCCGGCTCGATGACGCGCAAGACGAAGAACGAGGTCGACTCCACGAGCACCGATACCGACTGGAAGCTGAGCGCCGCGCAGGCGCCGACGGCGACCGAGACCAAAGGGAAGTCGGTCAAGATCACGAAGAAGACCGTCGAGGAGTCGTTTTTCTACCTCGTGCTCATGAAGCGTCCGGTCGCGACCCCCGCAACGCCGTAGGGCTCCTCGGTTGCCTGCGACGGGTTACGGGCTGGCATCGCTCGCTGCGGGGCCGCCCGGCGCTGGCTTCACTCCCGAGCCGAACATGAACGCGAACGCACAATTGGCCGCGCTCAGGCACGGCTCGATTGCGTCGCAGGTCGCCTTGGTGCACGGCTCGATCTGCGCTTGGGCGACCTCAGAGAACGTCGTGACCATCGAATCACACAACTTGACGACGCCATCTGGGTGCGGACGGTTGCACTTGATGAAGACTTCGTCGATGGTGTGACACATATCGACCGCCTTGGCCGACCGCACATACCCCGTCTCTGGCAGCTTCAGCAGGCAAGCATGGACCGCCGGGAAGAAGCTGACGTAGCCGCAGGGTGTCCCGAGGACACAGCTCTCGATCGTTGACGCGACTGCCTTCGGCACGTACTGGTTGAGCAGGCTGCACTTGAAGTCACAGTCCTCCCCTGCGGGAAGACACGCCGACACCGCGAGACACACGGCCTTGCAGTCGAATCCCCCAATGGGCTCAGGGGGTTTCCAGCACACGACGGCGCTGGCGGAGTCGCTGTCGTGCTGCGTCAGATCAATCGCCTGACTCTGGTCATCGCGCACGCTCGGGATGTCGAGCGAGGCGAGCAACGGTCCGCAAGCGTCCCGCGCGGAGGAGAGCGTATCGGCGCACCCCACGTCGGAGGATGGGTCCGCATCGGGCATGGCACACGAGGTGAACAGGAGCGAGGCAACGAGTGTCGCGCGCCTCCAGCGCGCCGTCACGTGATCGCGCGCAGGGCTCATGCGAGGCCGTCGAGCGTCCCGCGACAATCGATGAAGGCGCAGTCCTTTCCAATGACCTCGGTCATCGGCATCGCATCGAGGTCCACGGACATGGCCTTGCAGAGCGTCGTCAGGAGCTTCTGATGCGGTGTCGCCATGACCTCGAGCTTCTTGTTGAAGCCCCATCCGTCCATGGGCGTCGTAGACGGAAGGTAGTGGTACTGGCCCATCTTCAGGTTGCTCCCCGCGCCGCCGCCGCCGTAGACGACCGGCCAACGCTCGAAGCCGGTCGCGCCGTCGGCGATGTCGGAGACCCAGAGGCACAAGGTCGAGTCTAGGAGGGTCCCCTGCCCCTCGGGGACCGAGTCGAGGGCCGTCATGAGCTGAGCGAACTGCTGCGCGTGATAGGCCGTATACTTGGTCATGACCTGCTGGGCCGCGGCCGAGCCATAGACCTTGCGCGCGTAGTCCTCCTGAAGGTCACCTGTCATGCTCGGGTCGATGAGCGTGATAGGGACAGGGCCGCACTGCACGGTCGCGACACGCGTCAGGTCGCACGAGAAGGCCGCCTGGAGGATGCCGACGATGGACGCGAAGTCATCCGAGTAGGACGGACTGGCGCCAGGAGCCGGCGGCGGCGTGCACTGGACCTTCGCCACGGCCGACATGCGCGCGTTGAACTCGACGAGCTGTGTGCGATGGGCAGCAATTTTCTGCTGGTCGACGACTCCGAGCGCGCCCGATAGCTCCCCGAGGCGGGAGGCGAGGCGCGTCACGACCGCATCCCGCGCGGCGAGGTCAGTCTGGTACGTTGCCGCGGCGGCGTCACCGGTTGGGCCAAAGAGGCGATGGTGAAGCTGGGCGAGGTCGGTCTCGGGCCACAGCACCTGACCATCCGCGCGATAGGTGACCGGGAACGGCGCCTGGCCAAGCGCGAGCTGCAAGGACCGCAGCTGATCCGGTCGGCCGATGACCTCGGCGATACGCTGGTCGATCGACGCGGTCGTGCCCACGGCGCGTCCGGCCTCGACGCGCACCCGTCCACCCGTCAGTGCGTGCGCGCGGGCGATGTCTTCGCGTCGACCGGCGGTCTCGAACGCGGCCGAGACGAGCGAGACTCCATCGACGATCGAGACGCGCGATCGCAACGGGAACAGAGGCCGCAGGCCCTCGCTGAACTGCTCGATCGGCAGCTCGGCGAGGCCTCGAGTCCACGCTCCTGTCTCGGTGACTCCCGTGGGCCGGAGCTTCCAGCCGTCGTACCAGGCTCCAAATTGGGTCACAAATACGATAAAGCGGCGCGGTGGCGGCTCGGCACCGGCCGCCAGAGCGCTGCGTGACCTCAGTTGAGACCAGAGAAGCCCTCCCGAGGCCAATCCAAATGAGGTCAAGAAGGTACGGCGATTCACAGGGTCACCCGTCGGTGTCGAAAGAGGTGGCTACCGGTGATGTTCACGATCAGGTTGGTGACGTTGCCCCCATCATCCCAAAAGCGTCGTGCGGCAGACTCCAGTTCGACCTGGTCGCTCGCGCCGAGGGTGCGACCGAACGCGTACCGGAACCACTGCGTGACGTGGCAATCGTGGACGACGCGGCTCGTCGCCATGGCCTCGATGAGCTCGATCGCGTTCGCCACGGGACGATCGACGTCGGTGCCAAGCAGCTCGCCGCTCGCATCAATCGGATGGCCGCTCTCGGAGGTGCGATAGCGGCCCAGCGAGTCGTAGTTCTCGAAGGCAAAGCCGACGTAGTCGGTCGCCAGATGACAGCCGATGCACTCCGAGTTCGAGACGTGCTCAGAGTAGCGGTCCCGATTGGATTGATACTTCTGATTTGGGTCCATGCAATCGAACAGGCCCGGAGTGAAGGGGCACAGGCCGGAGATGACGTCACCAATCGCGGGCGGTGGGGGCTGACACGCGATGAGGCGCTCTTGGATGAAGATCCCCCGGTAGGTCGGCGATGGCCAGGCCGGGCTGCTACGCGCATGCAAGGTGCCCGGCAGCGTCAAGAAGCCTGCGCGCTCGTGGGCCGGAAGCTCGACCGAACGGAAGCTCCCAGAGAATGGGCGCTCGAAGCCGAGGGCGAGGTTGCCGGTCCACTCGACGCTGGGCGACGGCGGCGGGTCCTTCAGCCCGTAGACTCGCGCGAGATCGTCATTGACCCACGTGCGGCGGGAGGTGAGGAGGCTCGCCAAGGTGCCTGGTCCCTCGAAGAGCTCGGAGCGAATGAACAAGAGCGCTTCGACCTGCATCGCCGCTTGCAGCGGTCCGTGCAGCCGCTCGCGGAAGTCGCCCTCGGTGGCGCTGACGGTATTCGAGAACAGACCGAAGTCGAGCCCCTTCGAGCCCACGCGGTCGAGCTGGAGCAGCTGGGAGTAGAAGCTCAACACGCCGGACTCGGCGCGACGGTCGGCGAGCATGCGGCGCGCCTCGGTCATGATCGCTTCAGGGCTCCGGAGCGCGTCCGCGCGTGCCTGTGCGATGAGCGTGGCGTCTGGGATCGAGTTCCAGAGGAACATGCTGAGGCGCGTAGCGATCTCCCATGAGCTGAGGGGAACCCAGCCCTCGGAGGTCACGGGTCCCGCGCCCGGCTCCGGAAAATAGAGGAAATCGGCCGACTGCAAGACGTACTCAAGCGTCAGCTCCACGGCCCGTCGGCTCCCGAGTCCACCCGACCAGGCGTCGAAGTCGGCCATCAGCGATGCCTCCTCGCCGCCGGTCAGCGGACGACGCCACGCACGCGAGGCCAGGTCTCGGAGCCAGGTCCGCAGGCACGCAGACTCTTCGCCGGGACAGCCAGACGCCTTGGGGAGCTGGTCGAGGACCTCGCGAGCCACCTGCCGCGCCCCAACGCTCCACGCCTCGACGAGGGAGCGCGTGGCGGTATTGACGGCGACATTGTTGAGGAACCCGTCAACCGGCAATTCCGGCGGAAAATGTACGTAGGATATGTTCGCGGGCGCGAGGAGGTCATGCACGACGTTGTTGTACTGAGCCGCCGTGAGCCGGCGAATCGTCGGCGCAACCTCGGTCGGGACGAACGCGGGTGGCTCGGCCTTGCAGCCCCCGAGGACGAGCAGGCAGGCGGCGAGGAGGTGTCGGGGAGCGCTGGGGGGCGCGGTCATCGGCCGAATGGTAGTTCCCGGGTCCGGCGCGATCAAGCGACGCGGCCGGCGTCGACTCGCCGTCCACTGCCTACCGCCGACCGGTGGCGCTCCTCGGAGTGCACACGGTGCCCTCGGTGCTCCCGGCGGGAACCTGGAGCGAGATGCGACTCCCGCTCGCGCCGGCCTGCACCTCGATGCTTCCCTGGCACCGCCCGGACGGCGCTTGAAACCGAGCCTCGTACCGTCCGTAGCCCACGTAGGCCGTAGCGTCGAGCGCAAGCGAGGTGCTCGTGACGCTCACCCCGAGGCCGCTCCCCGCGAGGTTGCCATTGCCGTCCATCATCTCCACGCGAAGCAGCAAGGGGCGTGGTCCATCGATTGCGTCCACAGACTCATAGGTCTCCGGATCGAAGAGCGAGACGCGGGTGAGCTCGAGGGCCGGCGCGGTCGGCGTTGGCGAAACGATCGGGATGCTGGCGGAGACGTTCGTCTTCACGCCATTCAGCCACAAGGTCACTGACGCCGTCGAGCCGACGGGACCCGTGACCCGCACGTGTCCGGCGTGGTGAAACGCGCTGACGCCGTTGAGACGGGCTGGCGCGGCGACGAGCTCGCAGCCAACGGTCTCGTAGGTCGCCAGTGAGAGGACGCGCTCGTTGATCCGCTGACCGTCGCTGTCTGTGAGCGTCAGCAACAGCGGGAGGACGACCTCGCCATCACCCGGTGCGTAGCGATCCATGAAGGCCAACTTGGAGCGCTCCGCCGACAGCGCACCCACCGCCGCTGCCGCGCTCCAGAGGCGCACCCGGGCCGACTGGGCCGGCGTGCTTCCCGCGGCGCGGACGCGCAGCTCCGTGGGCAGGACGAGGGTGCGGCTGTCGAGCTCGGCGAGATAGACCGACCCGGCGCGCCGAAACGACGCGGGCGGGCTGATCGGGGCCCCCGCGACGAGCAGCGTGAGCTCAGAGGCGTCGAGGTCGTCGACCTCGGAGCCGGTCGCGTCCCTCAGGACGGCGGTGACCGTGAGGGTCTGAGGCTGCTCGACCCAGTTGGGCGTGACGTGTACGCGGGTGTAGTCCAGGTCGACCCGCGCGGCCAATGGCACGACGCGCGGCTCGCCCCACGGTTGGCCATTGCGTCGCGCACGGAGAGTGAGCTGGGTCGCGGCGGCGCTCGGCACGACCGAAGCAACGACGGAGCTGGCTGACGTCGCGACCGACGGCACGAGCTCGGCTCCGGTGACTTCGATGGACGCCACGCCATCGGTCGGCAGGCCGGCGGCATCGAGGAGCGTCGCGCCAACGCGCAGCGGCGCGCTCGGCCGAGCCTGAGCCCAGGGAATGGCCCATCGGACGGACGCGGGCGCACGCCATCGAATGCGCGGATGGGCTGAGACACCGTCCAGGTTCGGTAGCGTCAAGACGCTCTCACCCGGGGTCGCCGGCGCGATCAACGTACCCACGAACGCGCCATCCTCGGTCGGGGCGAAGGCGTAGTCGCCCGCGGCGGCGCCATCGACGCGGAGGCGCGGCAGTGCCTTGAGGGGCTCGACCGGGCGAAGCGTGACGGTGACCGAGCTCTGCCCGTCGGCTGGAGCCGACGCCGCAGACAGGGAGAGCCACTGGGGCTCCTCGAGGACGACCCTCCGGTCGAGGTCGCCGACGACGCGACGCTCGCGCAGGCCGGAGGGCCACCGGAGGTCGAGCACGATGGGTCCCGAGCACGCGCCGAGGCCGACGTGCACCATCGGCTCCGAGCTGCTGCCGACGCTGCCGCCGAGAACGTGCGCGTGGGTCGTCGTGCGGTCGCCGCAGGTCGCACTCACCGACGTCCCCGCCGCGTCCCGATTGGACACGGTGCCGCGAAGGACGAGCTGGACGAAGTGACCACGGGTACCGACGTTGCGAAACAGCCGCACGGTGTTCAACGAGCCGACGAGCAGATCGGCGCCACCGTCCCGATCGAGATCGCCCACGGCGAGGCCGATGGCCGTATCGAGGTCGCCGAGGCCGGCAGCGCGGGCGACGTCCTCGAGCGGGGGAGTCGCGCTGCCACGCAACAGGAGCGGTCGTTGAGCGACGGAGCTGCTCCAGGTCGCCAGGGTGCGACCGGGCTGCGTGAACTGCTCGGTCGACTGGCCCCCCCCCTGGTTGGCAGCGACGGCGAGGATGTCGTCGAAGCCGTCGTTGTCGACGTCGACGATGGCCGTGCCCCACTTGAAGCGTCTGCCGCCATCGCCCAGCTCCGACCCCGCGCGAAACGGCTCGGTCATGTCCGCGACGGTGCCATCGGGGCGACCGAGCAGGAGCACGTCGCGCCCAATGGAGGTCATGAAGTGATCGAGCAGGCCATCACCGTTGACGTCGCCGACGGCGAGGCCCATCCCGTAGACCGCAGAACGGAGCCCCAGCGCGAGCGGGGCGGCCTTCCAGCGCAGCTTGCCGGCCGGGTCCAGGCCGTCATTCAGCACGACGGAATTCGGGTGGAAGGCCGGGCCGTAATCGTTGACCTGAATGAGATCGACGTCACCGTCGGCGTCGACGTCGAGGAAGGCGCCGGCGAAGCTGCAGCCTGGGAGAGGCGGCGTCTCGTCGGGCGCCCACGCCAAGACGTCGTCGCGGTTCCGCAAGAGCACGAGCCCCAGGCAGTCGTCCGGCCGCGCCTCGGGGTGGTTCGTGGTCAGCCGCGACAAGACGAGATCGAGTCGCCCGTCACCGTCCGGATCGCCGGCTGCGGCGCCGAAGTAGCGATGCCTGGGCGCCTCGAGCTGCGTGGCCGTGATGTCACGATAGGGCTGGCCGACGTGGCCCTCGAGCAGCGCGAGGCCCGCGGCCGACGGTCCCATCAACAGCACCTCCTTGGCCTTGTCCCCGACCAGATCGGCGACGAAGACGCATGTCGCGCCGGGAAGTGCGTCGGCCAATCCCGACTCGGCGGTTGCCTCGGCGAACGTGAACGTCGGTGGACCGACGTTACGCCAGAGCCGCGTCGGCCCGAATTCGTCCGTCGCGAGCACGTCCACATGCCCGTCGTCATCCCAGTCGACGAACGCGACGCCGGCGCACAGGTCGAGCGAGCGCGGCGTCTCGGCGACGGCGAGGCCGCGGGCGCTCGCAGACTCCTCGAAGCGCGGTCCGGGCAAGTCATTCGCGTGACGGACGACGCTCGTCTTGCAGGCGCTGAGCACGAGCGCGAGCCCGAGCCACTCGAGGCCACCGAACCGCCGGCCTGACCAACGGAGGGCCCTGAGCAAGGAGCGCATGGGTTCGACGATAGGCGTCTGCCGACCAGCGCGTCAAGCCGCAGGCAGCGGCGTGCGCCGTTGTTTCAGAACGCGTTCTCGCCCGTGACCGCGCGCCCCAGAGCCAGCGTGTGGATCTCGTCGGTGCCTTCGTAGGTGTAGGTGCTCTCGAGGTTCAGCAGGTGCCGCACGACGCCATAGTCGAGCGTGACGCCATTGGCGCCGAGCAGCCCACGGGCGGTGCGCGCGGCGTTCAGAGCGAGCCGACAGCACTCCCGCTTGAGCAGGCTCACCTGGACGGCGGAGAGGCGACCGTGATCCTTCATCCGTCCATAGTGGAGCGCGAGGACGCTGCCTTTGACGAGGTCGGCCGCGATGTCGGCGAGCTGCGCCTGGATGAGCTGCTTGCGGGCGATGGGCACCCCAAATTGGGTGCGGTCGATGGTGTAGCGGCGCGCGCGCTCGAAGCAGTCGCGGGCGGCGCCGAGCACGCCGAAGGCCACTCCGAAGCGGGCGTTCTCGAGGCACGCGAGCGGGCTCGCGAGGCCGCGGGCGAGCGGGAGGCGCGAGGCCTCGGGGACTCGGACGCCGTCGAAGTGGAGGCCGCCAGTGACCGACGCGCGCATGCTCATCTTGTGCGGGATGTCAGACGTCGTGAAGCCGGGCATGCCCTTCTCGACGAGGAAGCCCAGGATCGCCCCGCCCTCCATCGCCTCGCGGGCCCACACGATCGCGACGTCGGCGATCTGCGCGTTGGTGATCCAGAGCTTGCTGCCGTCGAGCACCCAGTCGTCTCCATCGCGCCGCGCACGGGAGGCCATGCCGGCCGGGTTGCTGCCATGGTCGGGCTCGGTCAGGCCAAAGCAGCCGACGACATGCCCGCGCGCCATCGGAGGCAGCCAACGCTGCTTCTGCGCCTCGCTGCCAAAGCGCCAGATGGCGTACATCGCGAGGCTCGTCTGCACGCTGACAAACGAACGGAGCCCGGAGTCGCAGCGCTCGAGCTCCATGCACGCCAGGCCGTAGCCAACCGCCGTGGTCCCCGCGCAGCCGTAGCCTTCGAGCGGCGCACCGAGCAGACCGAGCTGCGCGAGCTCCGGGATCAGCTCGCGGCGAAAGCGCCCGAGCTCGAAGTCCGCGACGATGTGCGGGAGGCAGCGGTCCTCGACGAAGCGCTGGACCGTGCTGCGGATCGTGGCCTCGGCGGGGTCGATGAGCCCGGACCAGCCGATCAAGGCGTCGAGATCGATGGTCAGAGGGGGCCCTGCTTCCGCCGGAGATGGGCTACTCGGCATAGAGCTTGATCCCGGTCGCGGCGGCAAACGAAAGCCGGTGCGCCTCGTCCCAGTCGGGGTGGCGCACGACGACGTGACCGTCGGAGAGCAGCGTGTTCTTCCAGTTGCGCCGCGGCGTGCCCGGACGCAGGAGCGCCTCCTCCACCACCCACGGACCGGCCTGCCGCAGCCAGTCGCGCAGGCCCTCGATGCGCGTGATGCGCCCGCGTCCGAGCGCGCGCTTGAAGACGATGCCGACGTTGTACTTCCGCGCCGTGGGCGCCTCGAAGCTGCCCCAGCACGCGACCCGGGCCCACTCGCGGAACAGGTCGATGTCGCTCGTGTAGTTCATCTGATCGACGAGGTGCGCACCGCCTGGACGGCAGCCGATCTCTCCGAAGACCGCCTCGCCCTTGGGCGTGAGGAACCACTCCATGTGCGTGAAGCCGTCGCCCATCCCGAGCGCCTTGAGGATATTGCGCCCGAGCGCCAGTCCGCCCGCAAACTTGGGGGCGTGCATGTCGCGGACCGTGATGATGACGGGGCTGATCCACTCCACCGAGCGGGCCTCGATGGGCTTGGGCAGATACGACGCGACGTTCTCGTAGGCCGGCTTGCCGCCGATACACACCGTGTCGTAGGTGAACTCCTCGCCCTCGACGTACTCCTCGCAACTCGCCTCGGTCACGCCGCGTGTGAGCCGGATGGCGCTCTCGAGCTCGGCCTGATCGCGACACCGATACGTATCGGCGCTGCCCGCGCCCGCGATCGGCTTGAGAATGAGCGGGAAGCCGATCTCCTCGGCGGCAGCGCGAACCTGCGCCTCGGTACGCACTCGGCTCGACCGCGGGACCCGGAGCCCGGCAGCCCGCGCACGCTCCTTCATCAGCTCCTTGTCGCGAAAGCCGCGGACGGTCTCCACGCTCATGCCCGGCATGCCCCACCGCTCGCGCAGGCGTGCGGCGAGGAGCACGAGCGGCTCCCAGTTGCTGAGCACGCGGTCGATGGTCTTTCCGCCAAGCCAGCCCGACACCCGCTGAATGACGTCGTCTTCGTCCATGAGCCGTGGCACCGCAAGGTAGTCCGTGAGGTAGCGGCGGACGTCCTTGGGGAGCGCGTCGCGCGGGGTGTCGCCCACGCCATAGACCTCGGCCCCGACCTCGGCGAGCCCGCGGGTGTACTGCTTCATCTCGGGTGGATAGACGGCGGAGAGGAACACGACGCGCATCCTCGGAGCCTAACACGAGCCACCGGGGTTGAAGAAAGCGTGGACTCGGGTACACCTCGCCTCCATGCCTCGCAACATCATCGTCGCTTGTCCCTTCCCGACCGACCTGTCGATGCGCTTCGTGCGCGCCGCGTCCAAGCTGCACGACGTCCGGCTGCTCGGGGTCGTGCACACGCCGCCCAAGGGCAAGGACCTCAAGCTCTACCACGACATCGTGCGCGTCACGGAGCCGCTCTCGGTCAAGGACCTCATCGACGCGACTGAGATCCACCGGCGGCGTCACGGCGCGCCGTACCGCATCATCGGCATCCTCGAGGCCATGATGGTGCAGCTGGCCCAAGCGCGGGCGCACTTCAACGTGCCGGGGACGCGGCCCGAGGTCGCGACGCTCTTTCGGGACAAGTCGCGCATGAAGGCAGCGCTGCGTGCCGCCGGGTTGCCGGTGGCCAAGAGCCGGCTCGCGGGCACGGCCAGGGATGCGCGCGAGTTCGCCGAAGAGGCCGGGTTCCCGATGGTCTGCAAGCCGCCGGCCGGCATGGGAGCGAAGTCGACCTTCCGCGCGAACTCCTTGGCGGAGCTGGAGCGCATCCTGGGCGGCCTCGGCATGTCGCCCGAGCGGCCGGTGCTGCTCGAGGAGTTCCTCCGTGGGCGCGAGTTCTCCTTCGAGACCATCACCACCGGCGGCGAGCCGCGCGTGCACTCCATCTCGCACTACCTCCCGCCGTGCCTGGAAGCGCTCGAGAACCCGTGGATAAAGTGGTGTTGCATGTTGCCGCGCGACATCTCCGGGGCGCAGTACGATGGGGCGCGCAGGATGGGCTTCGCGGCCATCAAGGCGCTCGGGCTCGACGACGGGATGACCCACATGGAGTGGTTCCTGCGCGAGGATGGCACCCCGGTCATTGGCGAGATCGCCCAGCGTCCCCCGGGCGCGTGCATCAGCATCATGACGGGAGTGGTGCATCGAATCGACCTGTTCCGTGCCTGGGCTCGCGCGGTCATCGATGGCGAGCTCGACGCCCCATGGCACCGCCAGGCCGCCGCTGGCGCCGCGTTCCTGCGCGGGATGGGCCACGGGCGCGTTGCCGGGCTCACAGGCGTCGGTGAGACGCACGCCGCGGTTGGCAAGTACGTGCACGAGGCCAAGCTGCCAACGATTGGCGCGCCCAAGGGCGACGGCTACGAGGGCGACGGCTACGTCATCGTGAGCGATCCGAGCACGGAGGTGGTTCAGCAGGTCCTGAAGAAGATCATCGAGACGATCAACATTCAGTACGCAGAGTAGATAGCGTCAACCGCCGCACTGCGACCCGATCGTCGCGCTGGGTAAAACATGACCCATTGTGCAAGTCCGCTCTCGACCTGTACATCTCGGCACGCCGAATGGTCGGCGGACCCTGTGAGGACCCGGCTTGCCACCAGAAGCGCATCAGCCAAAGACGAGCCGCAACGCAGCACGCCGCTGGCGCACGGCCGGTGGTCTGGCCCTGCTCGTCCTCGTGTGCGCGTCGCTCCTGACGGCCGGCCTATGGACCGGCTCCGACCCGACGATGCCGTCGAATCCGGAGAATCCACGGCCCGCTGCCGCCTCGGCACAGCCGGCCGATGCACCGCAGCTCGCACCTGACCGCCCGCGCGCAACCGTCACCGCGACAGCTGCGCCCTTATCGCAGCCGCAAGCCGCGCGCCCGGCCGTCCTCGCACCCACGCCCGGCGAGCTGGTGGCCCGCGACCATCAACGTGAGGCTGCGCTGCGCCCCTTCGAAGCCACGCTCCTCAGCGGCATCGATGGCTGCCTCGCCGCCGGCTCGGGACCGCGCTCGCCGCAGCGCCTGGCGCTCCAGTTCGTTCCGGCGGGACCGGCCGCTGACGGGGTCGAGCCCTTTCGCCTCGCAGCGCTGATGCCGGTGGCCGCGGACCCGAGTCGTCCAAGCCCGCAGCAGCAGCCCGGCTGGTCGTGCTTCTCGGCGCTCGTCGGGCGCACAGTCACCGTGCCGGCAGGGACTTCGCCCCATGCCTCGGGATTTCAGTACATTGTTACGCTCCCGCTGCCCAAGTCGGTCGGTTGGGAGCTCTCCGCCGGAGCGGCAAGGCCGCCAACGGCTCAACCTTGACCCTCTTGGAGGTGCACATGCGTTTGCTACTCTTGACTCGCCTTAGGACCCTATTCGCGATGGCCGGTGTGACCGCCACCCTCTTCGCGAATACGGCCCTGGCGGATGCCGTCCTGACCCCCGGAACCATCAACGGGACGACGGGGCTCAGCGGCTGGTCCTTCGACAATGGCTACGCGAGCGTCTCGGGCGGATCCGGGGGGGGCTCGTCTCAGGTCAACTATACAGGCGATACGTTTGTCATGACCATCGAAGGCGGACAGACCTATAGCTACGCCTACACGCAGCGGTATCTTTACACGTCAGATGGCTACATCTACTTCTACCAGAGCAACAACAACGCCAACATCGTCGTCCCCGCCAATGGCTCAGTCGACGTCGACCTGAGCGGCCCGGGGGCCACGTTTGCGGTGCACTTCGAGGTCACCGGCGGTGCCGTCGAGCGTTCGAGCTTCACCTCCAGCGCCCAATCAGGCAACAGCTACGCGTCGCTCAACGCCGAGCGCTACACGGGCGCCGACGTGTTGCTGCCTGCGTTGGCCGGCGTCAGCACGACTCTCAATGGCTCCGCCAAGGTGCAGGTCTCCGATGGGATGGGCGGGACGCTGTGCACGACGTCGATTGGTCTTGCGACGACCACAGCGACACCGGCCGAGGGCGACACGCACGCCATCACCTATACGTTGAGTGTCGGTCCCGACGACTGCCTCATCGGCATCGGCGGAACGGTCGCCGTGAACAATATCCCCAACGGTATCAACCCGACCCAGGCGTACATCTACACCTACGGCTACACGCCGACCTGGACCTACCTGGGCAACTTCTCTCAGGGTCTCGTGGGCAACAATCAGCAGTACCAGTTCATCGGCCTCGCAGAGGGCAACTACTACACGCAGGCCCTCGTGTACTTCGACAACAGCAACTACACCTATCTGCCGAACCAGAACCCGCCCTATGTCCAGGTGACCGCCGCGGGCGGCATCTCGCAGCGTGACTTCATCTATGACGGCGCCTTGCTGACCGGCAACATCACGATCACGGGCAGCTTCGCTGGTCAGCTCCAGTCCGGCTACGCGTACTATGGCGGTCAGTACGACTATGCTGACCCCACGTACGGTCCGTCCGCGGGTGGCAACGCCTATGCCCCGCTCGACGCGGCGACCGGCAACTTCACCGCGGTCGTCACGCCCGGCAAGTGGGCGCAGTCCAACGTGTGGATGAGCTTCAACCCGCCCACGACCGGGACGCCAACCTACAACTACCTCTCGGTCTATGGCGGCAACGCGACGACCGACGTCGCGGCCGGATCGACGGTGAGCGTCGGGAGCCGGGAATACGAGACGACGTCTGGAATCATCGTCTTCGACGTGACCGAGCCCGAGGGCTCCCCGACCATCGGCATTACCAATCCGACGGTCTACGCAAGCTACTACGACTCGGCGACCGGCACGAGCGTCTCGGCGCAGTCGTACATGTACGTCAACAACGCGGCGAGCCCTGCCGTGCGCGTCATCGGGCTCGCGGGCACCTACAACTTCCAGGCCTACGCGACCGTCAACGGTTCGTACACCAAGTTCGCCGAGTCGACGATCAGCCTCGGCGCGGCCACCGATACGCCGCCAGGGACGACGGTGGTCGTCGTTCCGCAGGACGCCAATGGCAACGACAGCACGCTGACGCTCACGTTCGAGACGGTCACGACCGGCGGCAGCACGACGGTGTCCATCACCGACGTCGGCCCCGCGGCGCCTCCGGGCGACACGATCCTGTCCTCGATCGGCGACGACTCCTATCTGAACGTCAACACCAGCGCGACCTTCCCCGATCAGGTCGAGGTCTGCCTGAGCTACACGCTGGCGGATCTGGGCATCTCGGCCGACCAGGAGGGCGCGATCCAGCTTCAGCAGTACGTGTGTGACGCGTCGGGCAGCTGCGCCTGGCACGTCATCACCGGCACGCTCGATGGCCGCCCCAATCCCGACACGTCGGCCCACGTCCTCTGCGGTGTGACCACGAGCCTGTCGACGTTCGCTATCACGCTCAGCGCCGACAACTGCCCCTCGGTCGACAACCCGGACCAGCTGGATTCCGATGGCGATGGCCAGGGCGACGCGTGCGACGGCGACGACGACAACGACGGCGTGCTCGACACGTCCGACACGTGCCCGCTGCTCGCGGGTGCCGAGCAGACCGACACGGACAGCGACGGCCAGGGTGACGCGTGCGACGCCGACGATGACGCCGACGGTCTCGACGACGCGGGAGACAACTGCCCCGGAAGCGCCAACGCCGACCAGACCGACAGCGACGGCGATGGCCAGGGCGACGCGTGCGACGGCGACAGCGACGGGGATGGCATTGCCAACGGCAACGACAACTGCCCCACGGTGGCCAATTCGAGCCAGGAGGACGTCGAGGCGGACGGCATCGGCGACGCGTGCGACGACGACAACGACAACGACGGCGTGAGCAACGGGGGCGACAACTGCCCCACGGTTCACAACGCGAGCCAGGCCGACCTCGATGGCGACCACCTCGGTGACGCCTGCGACGCGGACGCGGACGGCGACGACGTCGACGACGCGGGCGACAACTGTCTGTTCAAGGCCAACAACGACCAGGCGGACACCGACGGCGACGGCGACGGCGATGCGTGCGACTCCGACGATGACGATGACGGCATCGAGGACGGCCTCGACAACTGCCAGCAGAGCGCCAACACGGATCAGGCCAACGCGGACCTGGACGCCCGCGGAGACGCCTGCGATGACGACGACGACAACGACACGATCTCGGACGCGGCCGACAACTGCGACTTCGCGGCCAACGCCGATCAGGCGGATCTCGACGCGGACGGGCTCGGTGACGCGTGTGACTCGGACCGCGATGGCGATGGCTTCGACAACGCGACGGACAACTGCCCGTCACTCGGCAACGCCGACCAGGCCGATCTCGATCAGGACGGCCAGGGCGACCTCTGCGACGGCGACCAGGACGGCGACGGCGTGCCCAACGGCAGCGACAACTGCGCGATCGCGGCGAACGCCGGCCAAGAGGACCTCGACGCGGACGGGCTCGGCGATGCGTGCGACCCGGACCTCGACGGGGACGGCCTACAGAACTCGGCTGACAACTGCGCCAGCGTCGCCAACGCCAATCAGCTGGACACGGACGGCGACGGCGCCGGCAACGCGTGTGACACCGACGACGACAACGACGGCGTGAGCGACGGCACGGACAACTGCCCCCTCGTCAGCAACGGCACGCAGGCCAACTTCGATGGAGACGGCCAGGGTGACGCGTGCGACGCCGACGACGACGGAGACGGGATCGCCGACGGCGCGGATGCCTGTGCGTCCACGCTCGCGGGGTCGACGGTGGATCCGGCCAACGGCTGTTCCATCGCTCAGCTGTGCCCGTGCGCTGGCCCACGCGGACAGTCGGTGGGTTGGAAGAACCACGGCGCGTACGTCTCGTGCGTCGCGCACTCCTCCAACAACCTTCTGAAGCTCGGGCTCATCACCAATCAGCAGAAGGGCACGATCCAGTCCGCGGCCGGTCAGTCGAGCTGCGGCAAGTAGCTGCCGGTTCCCATTCCCTCGACGGCGCCGGTACACGGGCCGTCGAGGGCTCTCCCCGCCTGCCTTGACGCCCAAAGTATGATCTCGTACGCTTCGCGTATGATCTCGACTCTCTCCGAGCGCGGGCAAGTCGTCATCCCCAAGCCCCTCCGTACGCAGCTCGGCCTCGAGCCTGGCCAGGAGCTGGACTTTCGTATCGAGGAGGGCCGACTCGTCGTCATGCGCGTCGAGCCCATCGATCCCGTCCAGGCGGTTTGGGGCATCCTCCCTTCGGTCATTGAGGCGGACGCGCTGCTCGACGAGCTCCGCGGTCCGGCAGACGGACGGTGAGGACGGCGGTCGACACCAACATCGTCGTCGACATCCTGCGGGCCAGCGCTCGGCACGGTGAGCGCTCCGCCGACGCCCTTCGCCGCTGCCTTCGGGAGGGAGAGGTGGTCGCGTCCGCCGTCGTGCTGGCAGAGCTCCGCGCCGTCTTCGCAACTGACGAAGCGCTGCGCGTCGCCATGAGCACCCTTGGGATCCGAAGCGAGCCGGTCGACGCCTCGGTCGCGTTGGCCGCCGGCACGGCACATCAGGCGTATCGAGCCAATGGCGGCTCGCGCGAACGGGTGGTCGCGGACTTTCTCATCGGGGCGCACGCCGTGATCCGCACACAGCGCCTGCTCACCCGGGACCGAGGTTACTACCGCACGTACTTTCCGACGCTCACCGTCTTGGACCCGTCGATCCGCGCCTGACGCGTGCGCTTGCGAGCGCGGGCTCTCCCCATCCCACAATCGCTCGCGCTACGCGGCGTGCGGCGCAATCCCACGATAGACCTTCAGGTACTCGCCAACGCGATGCGACCAGCCGAGCGGCAAGCGCATGCCGCGCTGTTGAATCGCCTGCCAGCGCGTGCGGTCGCTGCCCTGCCCTGTCCCGTAGACCTCGAGCGCGCGCTCCATCGCCCACGTGAGGCCCTGCGCGTCGAAGTGGTCGAAGACGAAGCCGGTGCCCTGGCTGCGTGCGAGATCCACGGGCCACACCGTGTCGGCGAGACCGCCGGTCTTGTGCACGAGCGGCAGCGTGCCGTAGCGTAGACTGTACATCTGATTGAGCCCGCACGGCTCGTAGCGGGACGGCATGAGGAAGACGTCGGCGCCGGCCTCGATCTGGTGGGCGACACGCTCGCTGAAGGCAGGGAGGTAGGCCACCTGAGTGGGGAAGTGGCGAGCCAGGTCGCGAAAGAACGCCTCCAGCTTGGGCTCGCCGGTGCCGAGCACGACGACCTGGAAGCGCCGGCGCACCAGGAGCCGCGGCAGGACCTGTACGCACAGATCGAACCCCTTCTGCCACGCGAGGCGCGAGACGATGCCGAAGACGGGCACACCCACCCGATCGGGGAGCTGCGCCATGGACAGGAGCGCTGCCCGGCAGGCGACCTTGCCGGCCAGGTTGTCGGCGGAGTAAGGCTTGGCGAGGTGCGGGTCGCGGGCGGGATCCCACTCGACGTCGTCGATGCCATTCAGGATGCCGAAGAGCACGTCCGATCGCCCTCGAAGCACGCCATCGAGGCCCACACCGTGCTCCGGCGTGCGAATCTCGCGCGCGTACGTCGGGCTCACCGTGGTCAGCGCGTTGGCGTGAAGGATGCCGGTCTCGAGGTAGCCGAACCGACCCGAGCGGAGGTGATCGTGGTGCAGCAGGTCGCGAGCGGGGGCGAGGCCAATCTCGCTGAGCACGTCCGCCGAGAACGTGCCCTGGTGGCCGAGGTTGTGAATCGTCAGCAGCGTGCGCGTGTTCGCAAACATCTGGTCCCATGCGAAGACCGAACGCAGCATCACGGGGAGGAGCCCCGTCTGCCAGTCGTTGACGTGGAGCACGTCGGGCGAAAAGCGCAGCTCCTGGCACAGCCGCAGGACGGCCCATTGGAACAGAGCAAACCGGAGGTGCTCGTCACCGCCGCTGCCGTAGACGCCGGGCCGGTCGAAGAGCGCGGGACAATTGACGAAGTACACGGGCACGGTCGAGCCCGGCAGCGTGCTGCTGAGGAACGTGACCGACACGCGGTGCGGGCCCATCGCGATGACGCGCTCGGAGACGACCTCCTCGAAGGCGCGCTCCGGTGTCCGGACCTTCTTGTAGAAGGGCATGACGATACGGACGTCGTGGCCCAGCGTCGCGAGCTGGCGCGGCAGGGCCGCCGAGACGTCCCCGAGGCCGCCGACCTTGGCGAACGGCGCGACTTCTGAAGAGGCAAGCAGGATCTTCATGCCCGCAACGTGACAGATCCCGCGATTCGAGGCTACGCTGCGCGACACCATGGACGTCGTCTTCATCGAGCCTTGCTTTCCTGCCAACCAACGTGAGTTCGCGCGCGCGCTAGCGGCGGTCGGCGCCCGTGTCATCGGCATCGGCGAGCGCCCCAAATCCGCGCTGGGGCCAGACCTCGAGCGATGGCTCACGCACTACGAGCAGGTCTCGAACGTGACCAACCCAGACGAGGTCGAGCGCGTCGTGCGCTGGCTTCAGGGCCGCGCGCGCATCGAGCGGCTGGAGGCGGTGGTCGAAGCGCACGTCATGGCGGCGGCGACGGTTCGCGAGCGGTGCGGCATCCCGGGCACGACGGTCGAGACGACGTTTCTCTGCCGGGACAAGCCGTCGATGAAGGAGGCCCTGCGCAAGGCGGGCATCCCGACCGCGCAGTCGCTCGGCAGCGGAGACCCCGCGGCCCTGCGGGAGTTCGCGATGCGCGTCGGTTTTCCGCTCATCGTCAAGCCGCGCGATGGCGCCGGAGCGTCGGGCACTTCCAGGGTCGACACGGTGGCCGAGCTCGACGCCGCGCTGGCCGAGCTCGGCGTCGGACGTGGACGGAGCGTGGCCGTCGAAGAGTTCATCGAGGGCCACGAGGGTTTCTACGACACGCTCACCGCCGGGGGCCAGGTGCTCCACGAGTGGGTGACGCACTACTACCCCAACGTGCTCGACGCGATGCGACATCGGTGGATCTCGCCGCAGTTCATCACCACCAACCGCGTTGATGCCGCCGAGGGCTACGACGAGGTCAAGTCGCTCGGGCGGCGCGTCATCGGCGCGCTGGGCATAACCACCTCAGCCACGCACATGGAGTGGTTCTTTGGTCCCAAGGGCTTGAAGTTCAGCGAGATTGGCTGTCGGCCACCGGGCGTGCGGGCTTGGGACCTGTACGCGGCCGGCAACGACATCGACATCTACCGCGAGTGGGCCATGGCGGTCGTGCACGGGCGCGCCAGCCAGCGCCTCTCGCGCAGGTACTCCGCGGGCATCATCGCGCTGCGCCCCGACTGCGACGGCCATATCGTCGGATACGAAGGCGTCGAGGAGATCCAGCGCCGTTTTGGGGCGGCGGTCATCGACCTGCACCTGCCCCCGCCCGGCACGCCGACCCAACCGGTGGAGGCGGGCTACATGGCCAACGCGTGGATTCGCCTCCGGCATCCGGACTACGACGTGCTCCGTGGGATGCTCGACACCGTGGGTCAGACGGTCAAGGTGCGCGCGCGACCCTGAAACGCGCCCCGGCCATTCACGCCGACCAGCGAACTTGCTACCCTGCGCGCCGCATGGGCGTCCCGCTGCCAAATCCGTCATCCGTCGTCCTTCTCGGTGCCCAGCGCTTCAACCCCTATCTGCGCGAGGCCGTCGACGCGCTCGGGATCACGGGACGGATCGCGACCATCACCGCGGGCTGGCAAGAGCGCGAGACGGACGATGACGACCTCGTTCAGCACCTCGACGGTCGCGCGGTCAACCTGCGCCTGCACGCGCGAGGCGACGAGGTCTTTCGCGATGACCCGGAGCTGCACTCGGCGCACCGAGAGCGGCAGGAGCTCCTGCGAGACCTCCAGGACGTCTACCGCGTTCGCCTGGAGAGTGCGCTGGACGCCGAGCGCATCCTGCGAGAACGCAAGACGCCGCTGGCCATCCGGGACGAGATCGAGGCGGCAGCGCTCCAATCGATACGGGACCTCGACCTGTGGCATCTGGAGCAGTGCGCTCGGCTGCGGCACGAGCTGGACGCGCGACTCAAGCCCATGAAGCGCCCGGCGCTGCGGCGCCATCGGGAGGAGCTCAGCACGCAGCTCGCCGACTGCGACGCGGTCGCCATCGCGGGGGGCCACGTCGCGACGCTGGTCAATCGCCTGCGCCTTTTCGGCATCGCGGACCTCGTCGGAACACGGCCCGTCTTTGCGTGGTCGGGGGGGGCCATGGTCGTGAGCGAGCGCATCGTGCTCTTTCACGACGACCCGCCACAAGGCCCCGGAGCCACCGAGGTGCTCGACGCGGGCCTCGGACTCGTCAAGGACGTCGTCGTGCTGCCGCAGCCCGAGCATCGGCTACACCTCGACAACATGGATCGCGTCCGCTTGATGGCACGCCGCTTTGCGCCCGCGATGTGCTTGGCCTTCCCTGCCCGCTCCCATGCCGTCTGGCAGCGCGACGTGGGCCCAGTCAAGGCGCGCGGCGTCGACCGACTCCGCGAGGACGGCTGCCACACGGCGTTCGAGCCCGGAGACGCGACCTGATGGGACGCCTCGCCATCGACGAGCTGGTCGCTTCGAAGCCCGATCACGACGGAGTGACCCGTTTTCTGGAGGGCCGACGCTTTCCCATCGTCGAAGGCACCTCCGTCACCATCGTGTGGCGCGGCCACGCCGACGCCGTCAACCTGCGCCACTGGATCTTCGGGCTGGAGTCGTCCACGGCCCTGTTGCGGGTCGAAAACACCGACCTGTTCTACCTCACCGTGGAGATCCCGCGGGGCTCGCGCGTCGAGTACAAGCTCGAGCTCTTCCGCGACGGCCACGGCACCTGGATCGAGGACCCGCTCAACCCTCACCACGCGCAGGACCCGTTCGGCGCCAACTCCGTCCTCCAAGGCGAGGGCTATGAGGTTCCAGGCTGGACGCTGTTTGACGAAGCCGCGCGTCCAGGGACACTGGATGCCTTCAAGTTCAACAGCCGGTCCCTTGGCGGCCCGCGCTCGGGGTTCATGTACTTCCCGGCGCGCTTTCGGCGCACTCGGCGCTACCCACTGCTCGTCGTACACGACGGCAGCGACTACCTGCGCTACTCCGACCTCAAGATCGTGCTCGACAACCTCATCCACCGGCTCGAGATCCCCGACATGGTCGTCGCGCTGACCGACTCACCCGATCGCCTGCGCGAATATGCCAACGACGAGCGGCACGCCAAGTTCCTGACCAAGGAGCTGCTGCCCGACCTGCAGCGCCGGCTCCCTCTCTACGACGATCCGCGCGCGCGCTGCCTGATGGGCGCGAGCTTTGGTGCGGTCGCGGCGCTCTCGACCGCGTGGCGCTACCCCGGCGTGTGGGGCCGGCTCCTGCTCCAGTCGGGGAGCTTCGCCTTCACCGACATCGGCCGCGGCAACCGGCGCGGGCCGCTGTTCGACCGAGTCGTCGAGTTCGTCAACGCCTTTCGCGCCAAGCCCACCGCCGTCAGCCAGCGCATCTTCATGAGCTGCGGTGTCTACGAGTCGCTCATCTACGAGAACCGCTCCATGGTGCCGCTGCTGGACGGCACCGGGATGCAAGTCCGCTTCGTGGAAGCGCGCGATGGCCACAACTGGGACAACTGGCGCGATCGACTGCGCGTGGGCCTGTCCTACCTCTTCCCGGGTCCGATGCTCTTTGTCTATGAATAGGAGTTCGTCATGGGTACCGTAACGCGCAACATCGGGCTGTCGCTCGGCGCCGACATCTGCTGGCCGCTGTGCTTCGAGCACCTCATGCGTCGGCTGGACCTGCACATTCCCCACGAAGGCGACACCATCGACTTCCACGTCGAGAGGGTGTCCATCGAGCCGTTCGACCTGCAGCAACCGGTCAAATACGACGTCGTCGTCGACCGGCTCACGCACTGGTACCACACCACGCGCGAGTGGCTGAAGAAGGGCATCCTGATGAACGATCTCTACGTGTTCAACAACCCGTGGAGCATCCAATCCAATGAAAAGCACACGAGCTACTGCGCCATGATGGAGCTCGGGATGCCCATCCCCAAGACGTGGATGCTGCCGCCCAAGCGCTACGAGCCGACACCCGACCTCAAGCCCACGCTCGACCAATACGCGCGGCTCTTCGATCTCGGCAAGGTCGGCGACCAGGTCGGCTGGCCCCTGTTCCTCAAGCCCTTCGACGGCGGCGGCTGGCGCGCTGTCACGCGGGTCAAGAGCCCCAAGGAGGCCTGGAAAGCGTACGACGAGAGCGAGAAGTACATCATGCACGCGCAGGCCTCCGTCGAAGGCTACGATCTCTTTGTGCGCTGCATCGGCTTCGGGCCGCAGACGCGTTGTGTGAAGTACGACGCCAGCGCGCCGTTGCATGATCGGTACACTGTCGCGACCGACTTCATGCCCCAGGCGGACATGGATCACCTCCGCAAGGTGACGCTCACCATCAACGCCTTCTTCGGCTGGGAATTCAACTCGTGTGAGGCGCTGCGGCGAGAGGGCACGTGGCACCCCATCGACTTCGCCAACCCCTGTCCGGACTCCCAGGTCACGTCACTGCATTTTCACTTTCCGTGGCTCGTCAAGGCGTACCTGCGCTGGTCCATCTTCTGCGCCGCGACCAAGCGCAAGATGCGCCGAACGCTCGACTGGGAGCCGTTCTACAAGATCGCGGCCAAGAAGTGGGACTACCCGAAGAAGCTCGACGCATACGCCGCCATCGCTGAGGCGCGCTTCGAGAGCGACCGCTTCGAGCAGTTCTGCAAGGACCACCTCGGGCACCTCGACGAGGTCGCCTATGACTTCTTCGCGTCCCAGGACGCCAAGAACGCAGTGCGCTTGAAGACCAAGGCGCTCGTCCCGGCGCACGAGGTCGAGAAGTTCACCGAGCTGTTCTGGTCGCGGATCCAGGACTGGCGCGCGGCGGGGTGTCCGTAGGGAGGTCAGTCGAGACACGCCGTCAGCGGCGGGTCGCAGGCGACACCCGGCTGCTCCCCAACGCCCACGCCGCTGGCGCCGCCAGGACGCTCTCGTGCACCTCCCGCACATCCCGGTCCATCGACGGCACCAGCCGCGTGAGTACGGGCTTGTCCAGCAACAGCTCCAAACCGACGAGGTGCCGCGCAGACGACCGATGGCGCCTTCTGCACCTCGTCCACGATGGCCCTTGGATACCGGGCCACCCAGTCCGCCGCGAACATCCGGCTAGAGACTGGCCGTAGCGCCGGATCCTCCATCGACGGGTAAGGGACGTCAGGGAACGCGCCGCGGACCAGCGAATCCCGCGGCACGGAGGTTGCTCGCCGCGCGATTCGGGCACCACTGGCGCGGTTGCAGTCCGTGGGGCCGCGAAGTAGGATGGGCCCGAACGTCAGCGCTACAGGCTACAGAGGTGAAGATGATCCCGTGCCTTCCCACTCAGGATCCCAAGCCCGCGTCGAGACGCGCCGCCGTGGCCAGGGACCGCGAGCGATATCAAATCCAACACGCGTACAAGACCCAAGAGCTGCCGAACGGCTTTGCCCTCGCTGACCACGTAGGAGAGGCCGATCAGTTCTCCCTTCTCTTCTTCGAGAAGCAAGCCAGCGTCGACATGTTGGTGGCTGCCAATGCGGCGACCACCATCTCGCGGCAGATGGCGAGCCACGGGCTCGGAGCTCCGCAGGGATCGCTGCTGAGCCTGCTCGGGCTCGAGCGCGCGCAGGCCTCTGGGGCCCCTTTCCCTCGCACGCGCAAGGCGCTCTCGGGCGTGGAGGTCTCCTTCCCACCCGACCTCGCGGCGTACGAGTCGGTGTTCTCGGTCCTCCCCTTGCCCACGGTCGCCGGCGTGGTTCGATCGTCCGCAGAGCTACAGGACCGCCTGTTTGCCTGGCAACGTGTGGCCGGGGCGAACCCGCTGGTGCTGCGTGCGGTCCGACGTATCCCGCCTCGGGACACTCCGTTGCAGTCGGCCGCTGAGGTCGCATTGAACCTCTGGCAAGAGTGGTTTGGGGAGATCCCGGCGGATGCTACGACCGACGTGCGCCCTGAGTTCGACCTCCCGCCGGCGTTCCTGGTGTCCGACGCCGACGTGCAGCGGACGCTCCCGACGGAGACGCTTGCTTCCCTTGCGGGCACGGGGCGACTCTTCCTGTGCGACTACGCGATTACCACCGGAATTCCTACGGGTACCTACAACTCGGGCCTCCTCGGAATCACCCGCCAGAAGTACCTTTGCGCCCCTTTCGCGCTCTTCGCGTGGGTCCCGGCGTGTGACGCGCGGCCGGGTTACCTCGCCCCCCTTGCCATTCAATGCGATCGAGTCAAATTTTCGCCGCATGTGTTCACTCCGGCCGACGGCATCGCCTGGAAGATGGCCAAGACGGTGGTGCAGCAGGCCGACTCCACCGTTCAGGAGCTGGTGTCTCACCTCGCCCGCACACACCTCTTGGCTGAGGCGGTCATCCTGTGCGCCCGCCGGGAGCTGGCTCCCTGGCACCCACTGCGCACGCTGATCGACGCACACGCCTTCAACACGCTGGCAATCAACGACTACGCGGCGCACCACCTGATCGCGCCTGGCGGCGACGTCGACCGGCTCTTCTCCGCCACGCTCGAGGGGAATCTGGAGTTGGCGACTCGGGGCCTCGCCGGCTTCACCTTCGCCAACCTCGCCCCCCCCGATCAGCTCGCCGCACGCGGCCTCGACGGCAGCTGCGCGCTCACTGCCTACCCATGGCGTGACGACGCGATACTGTTGTGGCCCATCGTCGAGCGGTTCGTGGAGCGATACGTCAAGGTCTACTACGCATCGAATGACGACGTAAGCGATGACGCCGAGCTCAGGGCCTTCGTCGCCGCTCTGTCCTCACCCGCGGGCGGCGCGCTCGGCGGCATCCCAGAGGTCGCCTCTGTCCAGGATGTCGTGTGGCTCTGCGCCCGATTCGTGTGGACGGTCACGCTGCAGCATGGATGCCTCAACAACGCGCAGTTCGATCAGCTCGGCTACGTGCCAGCCACTCCGGGAGCGCTCTACGCTCCAGCGCCGCAGCCGGGCCAAACCTACGCCGAGACCGACTGGATGAAGATGCTCCCGCCAGTGTCGGCAGCCCTCGAGCAGGGATCGCTGCTCTACCAGCTGGCGAACGTCCGAATCGCGCCGATGGGTCACTTCCCGGAGGGCGCCTTCATCGATCCACGGGTGCAGGACCCAATCCGACGCTACCAGCGCGAGCTGGCCTGGGCCGACTCCATCATCGTCGGCCGAGACCAGACGCGCTTTCTCCCATACCCGTTCCTGCGACCGTCGCAGGTCGGCAACAGCGTGTTCATCTGATGGCGGGACCCATGATACCAACGCTTCCCCAGAACGACACCGCTCCGGACGCGCGGGCCCTTGCGCTCGCGGCAAGCCGGGCGGAGGTGGACTTCGATCGGTCACGTGGGGGCATGTGTCTGCCCGATCGCGTCCCGCCGGCGCAGGCATTCACGCGAGAGTGGGCCTTCCAGGCGGTGCTCCTGGGGGAGGAAGCCGAGGCGCTCGACGCCGCCGGCGCGCTCCGGGTCGCGCTGGACGGCCCCGACCTGCCGGAGGAGAAGGAGATCGCGCTCGCAAAGGCCGTCGATCAGGCGATCATGCAGCGCCAGATCAAGCCAGTCTGCCCCCCGTTCAGGGCGCTCCCTCCAACGGCGCGAACGCCCCTGACCATCGCCGAGCATGCGCTGCTGTTCGGGGAGCTTCCGCTCACCGAAGGCGTCGCGCGATGGAACGAAGACGCGTACTTTGCCTGGCAACGCATCGGGTGCGACAACCCGGGCGTCATCCGGCTCGTCACGCCGGAGGACTGGACTGCACTAGCATCGAAGATGCCGCTCGACCCGCTGGTGTTCGAACGGGTGCGGCCAGGAGACACGCTCGATCGCGCCGTCGACGAGCACCGACTCTTCGTGTGCGATCACGTGATCTGCGACGGAATTGACGCGGGATTCCACGGGGGTTGGCGACGGTGGCTCCCAGCGGCCATCGCGCTCTTCGCGACCGATGCCGAGCGGCGACAGCTCTGGCCGGTCGCCATCCAGTGTGGGCAGGTCCCGAATGACACCTGCCCGATCCTCACGCCGCTCGATGGCGTCGCCTGGACCATGGCCAAGGCAGCATTCAACGCCACAGACAGCACCTACCATGGCGTGAGCGAGCACGGCGCCCTCTGTCACCTCATGCTCGGAGCCATCAGTGTCGCCACGATGCGGACGCTGGCACCGTATCACCCGGTGCGCATTCTGCTGAGGCCACACCTCGACATGACCCTTGCGATCGCCGCCGCTACCGCCGAATTGTACGTCCCTGGCGGGCGTACGCCGACGCTGCAGAGCATCAGCGTCGACGGGATCTGCGAGCTCACGCGGCGCACGTGGAAGCACTTCGACTGGTACAACGGTACGCTCGAACGCAACTTCGGGTCCCGCGGACTTGGAGGCACCGACGTGCTCCGCGAGCTCCCGGCCCGGGACGACTTGGCCTTGTACACTGACGCCATTCGCCGCTTCGCGACGAGCTACACCACGATCTACTACGCCCGTGACTCGGACGTGGTCGGCGATACGGAGCTGCAGGAGTGGGTTCGGGTGATCCGCTCGCCCGAGGGCGCCGACATCCCCACCTTCACCGGCCCAAAGGAGACCGTGTCCACCGTCGCTGAGCTGGCGGATCTTCTGGCGGGCGTCATCTGGCGAGCAAGCCCGTGGCATTGCATTATTAACTACGCAGTCTATGAAACTACCGCCTTCGCGCCAGCCTACCCTGCCTCATTGTTTGCTCCGCCACCGCGCAAGGGTCAGAGCTACGTCGAGTCGGACTTGTTGTACATGCTGCCACCGGAGTCAGTGGTTCGTGGCCTGTTCGTGGACCTGGTGCAGGTGTCGTCACTGCGCGAGAACCGACTTGGACACTACACCCCCGAAACGTTCACCGATTATCGAGTTCATGGCCTCCTCGATCGACTCAGGCTGGACCTCAGCGGCATCGCCCGGCGCATCTCCGAGCGCAATCGCTTCCGGCCCATCCCGTTTCCGTTCCTAGAGCCAGATCTCACGACGGCGAGCACGCACATCTGACCCGGTGCGGAGGTTTCCGTGAACAGCGACCAATTCGAGAGCATTACGCCGATTGCGGAGGGTGCGACTGCCATCGTGCTCCGCGCCACGCGAAAGGCCGACAAGCGCCAGTTCATCGCCAAAGCGCTGCGCTCGGAGAGGACGCAGTCGCGGCGCGCCGTGCAGGAGTTTCGCAAGGAGTTCGAGATCGGCGGGGCGCTGTCGGGCGACGGCGTCGTGCGGCCGCACGAGTTCATCGACGGCGACGAACCGATGATCTTGTTCGAAGACCATGGCGCTACCTCGACTCAGTCACTCGTCGCCGATGGACCGATCGACGTGGCGACGGCCCTGGCTATCGGGGTGGATATCGCCACCGCGCTCGAAGACGTCCACCGCGCGGGCATCATCCATCGTGACGTCTCGCCGGCCAACATCGTGTACTCGGCGCGGGCCGGGCGTGCCCGCCTCATCGACTTCGGTCTCGCCACGCGTCGGACCCGCGAGGCTGCCGGCAGCCACAAGCTCCAGGGGACGTTCGCCTACATGTCTCCAGAGCAGACCGGTCGCACGAATCGGCGCGTCGACGAGCGAAGTGATCTGTACAGTCTCGGCGCATCGCTGTTTCACCTCGTCACCGGCCGTCCGCCGTTCACGGCGCCCAACCGACTCGGACTGGTGCACGCACACCTCGCGCGTCGACCTCAGGAGCCGAGCCGGCTTCGTCCCGAAGTGCCACAGTCGCTCTCGGCCGTTCTGTTGCACGCACTCAAGAAGGACCCAGACGACCGCTACCAATCCGCCGCGGGATTTCGGCGCGACCTCGAACGCTGCGCTGCGTTGCTACTCGAACCCTCCGCCGAATCGACGTTCAGCCCTGGAGCCGGTGACCGGCTTCTCGAGCTCCGCCTCACCGAGTCCCTGGTCGGACGTGAGCAGGAGCTGGCGACTCTCCGGAGCGCGCTCGAGGCTGGTACGGGCGCCGCCCGAGTCGTCTGCGTACGGGGCTGGAGTGGCATTGGCAAGACGCGCCTCGTCAATGAACTCATTCCCGCCGTCACTGAGGCAGGCGGGGCCTGGGTGTCGGGCAAGCACGAACTGCTCGGGCGTGGTGTCCCGTACGCGGGGCTGTCGCGTGCGGTGGAGCAGTGGGCGATCCAGCTTTCTGCGTTCACAGAGGAGGCGGCGCCGATGTGCGAGCGCCTGCGCATGGCGTTGGGGCCGGAGGCCGCGGCCCTGGTCAAGGTGATCCCTGCGCTCGGCGCGCTCCTCGGACCGCTCCCGCCCGTCGCCGAGTGCCCACCAATGGAGTCTGAGCGGCGGCTCGCCGTTCTCTTCGGGGCACTGTTTGGCGCCATCGCCCCTCAGGGTGTGCCGTTGGTGGTTTTTGTGGACGACCTCCAATGGGCGGACAACGCGTCGCTCGGGGTGTTGCAGCACCTCGCGACGCTGCCGGAGAGCCGGCAGGTCGTCGCGATTGTCGCGTGGCGGGAGGACGAGGTGGGCGAGGGGCATCCCGTACTCACGTTCCTTCATGAGCTGGCGGCGTCCGGCGTCGGTGTCCAGTCGGTGCACCTCGGGCCGTTGTCCCAGGACGCGGTTCGTGAGTTCGTGGGGAGGTCACTGCAGCAGCCCGGCGCCGTCGTGCGCCCGCTCGCCGATGCCGTCTTCGCCGCGTCGAGCGGCAGCCCGTTCCTCGCGGGGCGCGTTCTCACCGACCTGGCGGCCGAGGGTGCCCTGTACTCCACGGCCGATGGTTGGATGTGGCGACTCGACAGCCCCATCCTCAGCGATACTCGGGGCGACGAAACTGGCTTCGTTCGCCGGCGCCTCCAGTCGATGCCCGATGACGCGCAGCGGGCGCTCGCCGTCGGCGCGTGGCTGGGTTCACGCTTTTCGCTCGTGGACGTCGCGAGCGCCCTCGCAGCGCCCATTGGCGAGGTGGCGAAGCAGCTTTCCGTGGCCATGGGCATCGAGGTGATCCGCCGGGTGGACGACTCACCGGTCGAGTTTGGGGAGTTGACGTCGGAGGTGGACGCCTCGCTTCTCCCGACGTGGCAGTTCGTGCACGACCGGGTGCAGCAGGCAGCGTCCGAGCTCGTGCCGGCCGGGGATCGGGCAGCGCTGCGCCTTGCGTTGGCGAGGCTGCTCCGCGATCAGGAGGGTGATCGCCGCTTCGAAGCGGTGGACCACGCCCTCGCGGCTGGGGAGGCGCTCACCGAGTCCACCGAGCGCATGGAGTTCGCTCGTTTGGCCGGGGCGGCCGGACGAGCGGCGCTCCAGGCCGCGTCGTTCGACGTGGCTTCGCGCGCCCTCGAGGCTGCGCTCGGTTGGGGATTGGCCGAGCTCTCGGTGCATTCCCCAGACGAGGCGGCCGAGCTCGTCCTCACCGCGGCGGAGGCCGCGTATCTCAACACCGATCGGACCACGATGGAGCGTCACGTCGCCCTCCTGCTCGAGCGCTTTCCCGACGCCCTCATCCGAATCCGGGCCGAAGAGATCGCTGTCGCGGCGCTCATGGCGGCCGGCGACTTGGGGGCCTGCCTCGACCGCGGCATATCCGCTCTGCGCCAGGCGGGGCTCGCGCTTCCGCCGCAGCCAGGTCTCCCCCACGTGCTGGCCGGCTTGCTGCGCACCAAGTTTGCGTTGCGAAGGTTCAGCCCCGCCGATCTCGCGTCGCTACCGCTTTGTACGGACGCGCTGGCTCGGGCTCGCGCTCGGCTCCTCAACGAGCTGAACGCGCCAGCGTGGTACGGCCGACCTCTGTTGTTCCCCCTCATTGCCTTCTCGATGATGCGGGAGGCCGTCGCATACGGCTGCTCGCCGGAGACGGCTCCATCCATGATCGTCTTCGCGATCGTGAACTGTGCGATGGGGTCGATCGACAATGGTTTGGCGCTCGGGAACGCCGCACTCGTGCTGAACGAACGCTTGCTGGACCGCCGCCTCCGGAACCGCACGACCCATCTCTGGAATGCGCACATCCGGTTCTGGACCGAGCGCTGGCATGTGTGTCGCGACGACCTCAGCGTCGTCCACCGCGGTTGTTGGGAGGGTGGCGACATCGAGTATGCCGCCTTCTCTGCCTTCATGTCGGTGTCGCTTGGGATCCACACCGGCGAAGCGCTCGATGGACTCCACGATCGAAGCACTCGCACGATCGCCGCGATCCGCGCCCTCGGGCAACGCACGATGCTTCACACCACGCTCCTGCATCACCAGCTGATCTTGAACCTCATGGGCCATGGCGCCGACCCGCACCAGCTCAAGGGCGCCGACTACGACGAAACGGAGATGGAGACGCTACACCGTTCAAAAAATGACAAGGTGAACAGACACTGCCTTGGGGTCGCCCGCGCGATGCTGAGCTGCTTCCTGGGCGACTTCGAACGTGCCGCAGGGGCGATGGTAGCAGTGGACGACTGCGACCAGGACGCGAAGTCGCAACCGCTCCACCACCTGGGCACGTTCTACGACGCCTTGGCCCACGCGGCCCTCGGGAGACGCGGGCGGGCGCGAAAGAAGCTCAAGGCGCTCCTCACCTTCGCGAAGTACGGCCCCGTCAACTTCTCGCACCGCGTGGCCCTCGTAGAGGCAGAGCTTGCCGGTTCTCGGGGTGCAGCCGACGCGGCCATTCTCGCATGGGAGCGCGCAGCGGCGCTCGCCGGCACACATGGCTACCCGCACGAGCGGGCGCTCGCGTTGTGGCGTGCCGCTCGATTCCAGGGGGAGCGAGGGAACGCGGTCGCAGCCCGCGCCTATGCGGCCGAAGCACGGGCCGGTTTCGTTCGCTGGGGGGCGCAGGTCCTGGTCGATCGCCTGGACTCCGAGCTGGCAGGTCATTCGGCAACCCCCGGAGTGTCCGCCGGCGCGCTCGGGGAGCCGGCTGGCCATGGCGCGCTGGGCTCCACGCCGCCGAGTGGGGCGTCCGACGCGTCGCCGAGGCGCCCGAGCAGCGACTGGAGCGCGTCGACCACAGGCTCGGTGGGCGGTGGTAGCGACCATCCGCTGGATCTCGAGGGACTCTTGGCTGCAGCGCGCCGAATCTCAGTCGAATTCGACGTGGCCCGCGTCACCACCGCGCTCCTCGAATCCGTGCTCGTTTTGGCCGGGGCGACTCACGCGACGCTCTCGCGCGTGGAGGGCACCGCGTTTCGACGCGTCCTTCACGCCCGAAGCGAGGGAGAAGGCATCGCGGTCTCGGAGCCTGACCCGACGCCGCAACCGAGCCCGCTCCTGGAAGACGTGGCGAGAGCGGGCCAGCCGCTCAGCATCGAAGGTCGTGACTATGCGTCCGACTGGTCCAGCGAAGGTCGCGCCCCGCGCTCGGTTCTCTTGGTGCCAGTTCTTCACGCCGGTCGCGCGCTCGGTGTGCTCACGCTTGAACACGATCTGCTCGTCGACGCTTTCCCGCCGAGGCGTGTCGCCCCCATCGAGGCCCTGGCAGCGCAGGCGGGCATCGCGTTCGAGAACGCGGTCCACTACGAAGAGCTCGATAGTCGTGTCCGCGACCGAACCCGCGAGCTCCTTGCCGCCCGCCGAGAGGCCGATCTCGAGCGCGACCGCGCCGACGAGCTCCTGATGAACGTGTTACCCGAGTCGATCGCACTCGAACTCAAGCACTCCGGACGCGCGGCGCCAGTGAGCGTCGCGGCGGCGACGGTCCTCTTTACTGACTTCGCTGGATTCACCGAGCTATCGGCACAGATGACGCCGGAGGCCCTCGTCGCAGAGCTCGAGCGCTGTTTCGCCGCGTTCGATGACATCGTAGATCGATATGGCGTGACGAAGCTCAAGACGATTGGCGACGCGTATATGGCAGTCGCCGGCATCCCCACGTCGACTGAGACGCACGCCTATGACGCCGTTCGCGCTGGAGTCGACATGGCGGCCTGGGTGACCCAGCCGACGGACGGCGGGCCACCCGTCCCGTTCCGCATTCGCATCGGACTCAACACGGGCCCGCTCGTCGCGGGCGTCATAGGAAAGCGGCGCTTCCTCTACGACGTCTGGGGCGACGCTGTGAATACGGCCTCGCGCATGGAAAGCTCCGGTGTCGAGGGGCGCGTCAACCTCTCTCGCCGGACGTGGGAGTTGGTGAGCGAGCGCGTGGCCTGTACGCCGCGCGGCCTGGTGTCCGCCAAAGGCAAGGGCGAGCTCGAGATGTTCCTGGTCGACCGCATCTTGAGTTGAACGCCCTCGCAGCCGTGTACTCAGCCGCCCATCATGTCGGCCATGCGGCGAAGAATCTCCTCGCGGGTGACGACCTCGATGACGGCGCAGATCGTCCAGCGGTTGCCGCCCGAGTCCGTCACCGTCGCGGCACGGTAGCCCCAGGGCTGGTCCTTGGGCTCGTTGACGACCGTCGCGCCAAACTCGACCGCGCGCCGGAACGTCGCATCGACCGCCGCGCCGTCGGCGACGTAGAACGAGAATGCGGCGGGCATGGGCTCCAGGCCGGGCATCGGCTCGCCACACATGACGATCGAATCACTGAACAGGAGCTCGGCGTGCATGAGGGTGCCGTTGGGGCCGTCGTAGCGGTCGACGACCTTGGCCCCGAACGCCTCTTCGAGGAAGCGGACGACCTTGGCGGCGCCCGGGACGATGAAGCTCGGGGTGATGGTGTGACATCCAGCGGGGCGTAGATTGGGCATGGGATTCTCCCTAGTGGAACTAGACAGTGCAAAACGTCACTGAGCCCAGCCGCCCGTGCGGCCGGTGTGGTGACGGTCCCGATTGACTACCGCAGGACCCTGACAGATTCTGTCAGCAATGTCTCGCGCCGACCGCCTGATGGACCTCTTGGATCGCCTTCGGGGAGCCGGGGAAACGACCATCGAGGCGCTGGCAGCGGATCTGGAGGTCAGCCAACGCACCGTCCATCGAGACCTTGCGGCGCTGCGCGATCGTGGTCATCCGATTCGCGGCGAGTCCGGTCCCGGCGGGGGCGTCCGTTACGACGGCGACCGCGGAGTCACGGCCGTGCACCTGACGCTGGCCGAGGTCGTGACGGTCTGGTTGTCTGCGCGTCTCTCCCAAGCCGCGAGCGACCTGCCTTGGAGCGGAGCGGCGAACTCCGCCCTGGCGAAGCTGCTCGCGAGCCTTCCCGCCTCTCGCGCGCGCGACCTGCGAGCCCTGTGCCGACGCGTGGTCGTGGGCGCGCCGTCGAGCGCACAGGTGCGCGCGGATGCAGGCACGGCGCCACCCGAGCTCCTCCGGTTGTTCGAAGAGGCCTTCACCGAGGGCGTGGGGCTCGGGTTCCACTACTGCGACCGCGAGGGCAAGCCGTCGGACCGCCGCGTGGAGCCCCACGGGCTACTGGTGATGAGCCCCGTCTGGTACGTGCTCGCGCGGGACATCGACAAGGGAGAGCCGCGGATGTTCCGCATGGACCGAATGTCGCAGCCGCGACGGCTCGACGCACATCGGTTTAGACCAGATGATCTCGTGATTGCGCAGGTCCTCTGTGACGGTCCTCCCTGGCGTCCGCTACTCGGGGATCTGCCGTAGCCCGCGACCTGCGGCGCTCACTTGACGCCCCGAGTACCCCGCACGAAGATACACCGGTGCGCACGCGGCCTGCGTCCGCTCCCCCTCGTCCTCGTCCGCATGGAGCCGCCATGTTCCTCAAATCCAGCTGGTACTCGCCGCGCATCCAACGCCAGGCGACCGTCGCGCGCTGGGGCCACTTTGGCCAGCCGGTGCTGCTCTTTCCGACCGCGGGGGGGGACGCCGAGGAGATCGAGCGTTTCGGCATCATTCGCGTGCTGGGGCCGCTGATCGAGGCCGGTCGCATCAAGATCTACTCGTGCGACAGCGTCGGCGGACAGGCGTGGTTCGAGCGCAACAAGCCGCCCGAGTATCGCATGTGGATGCAGAACGAGTTCCAACAGTGGGTCCGCCACGAGGTCGTGCCTGCGATTCGGATGGACTGCCGCTCGGACGACGTCCCGATCTGGGCTGCCGGCGCGTCGATTGGCGCCTTCCACGCGGCGGCGGTCGTGTGTCGCTTTCCCGACGTGTTTCACCGGGCGCTGTCGATGAGCGGGACGTACGACCTCATGCGCTTCATCGAGGTAGACACGCCGACCGACGCCTTCCGCGTCGCCTCGCCGCTGCACTTCGTGCCGCACCTCGGTGGGCACCACCTCGACGTGCTCCGCCGGCGCCACATCCACATCGCGACGGGCGCGGGGCGCTTCGAGAACGTGGGCGAGAGCTGGCGACTGGCGCAGGTGCTCGGCCAGAAGGGCATCCCGAACTACATGGACGACTGGGGCCCCGAGTGGCACCACGACTGGATCACGTGGCGCGAGATGGTGCCGAGATTCTTGGGTCAGTGGACGGAGCCGCCATCGGGACCGTGAAATCAACGCAGTGGTCGATTATGGGAACCGCGCGCGTTCCTGGTAGTCTGGGCGGGTCCGACGAGCGAGCGCCTCGTCGCGATCGGGACCGGGGGAGTGACGCGATGACCGACACGGCAGCAGCACCAGCCACAGGGGACACACACGAGCACAAGCAGGTAAGCGGCCAGCTCGAGGGGCAGGCGCGGCGGCACTTCATGCAGGCGCTGCTCGACGATCTGCGCGCGCTGGAGCGCATCCTGGCCGAGGACGGCTTCGAGCGCGGCGTGGCTCGCATTGGCGCCGAGCAGGAGCTGTTCCTGGTAGACAGCGCCTACCACCCCGCTCCGGGCGCGCTGCGGATGCTCGACCGGCTGAAGGACTCGCACTACACGACCGAACTCGGCCTCTTCAACCTCGAAATGAACGCGGACCCGCAGCCGTTTGGCGGAGACGGGCTGCTGGCGCTCGAGGCCCAGCTGACCGACCTCTACCGCAAGGTGAGCGAGACGGCTGACGCGCTGGGGATGCAGTCGGTGCTCGTCGGCATCCTGCCCACCATCCACAAGACGGATCTCGGGCTCGAGAACATGGTGCCCAACCCGCGCTACCTCATGCTCAGCCGCGCCATGAACGACGCGCGCGGCGACGCCTTCGACTTCTCCATTCGCGGCCTCGACGAGCTGAGCGTGCGACACGACTCCGTCATGGTCGAGGCGTGCAACGCGAGCTTCCAGGTCCACCTCCAGGTCGCCGAGCCCGAGCGGTTTGCGCACTACTACAACGTCGCGCAGCTCGTGTTGGCGCCCGTGCTCGCCTCGTGCACGAACTCGCCCGTGCTCTTTGGCCGACGGCTCTGGAACGAGACGCGCATCGCGCTCTTCGAGCAGGCCTGTGACGTGCGCACGCCGGGGTTGCACCTGCGCGAATCGCCGGGTCGCGTGTCGTTCGGGCGCGATTGGCTCCGGGGCACCGTCGCAGACGTCTTCAAGGAGAACATCGCGCGCTTTCGAGCGCTGGTCGGCACCGAGGTGACCGAGGATCCGATGGCCACGTGGCAGAGCGGCAAGGCGCCCGAGCTCAAGGCCTTGCGGCTGCACAACGGGACCATCTATCGCTGGAACCGCGCGTGCTATGGGATCTCGGAGAATGGCAAGCCGCACCTGCGCATCGAGCTGCGCGTCCTGCCGTCGGGGCCGACCATTGCCGACGAGGTCGCCAGCGGCGCGCTATGGCTCGGGCTGATGAACGAGCTCGTGGCCACAATTGACGACGTCCCGGCGCGCATGGACTTCGACCACGCGCGGGCCAACCTCTACTCTGCGGCGCGCGAGGGCCTCAGCGCGCGTCTCACGTGGCTCGACGGCGAGGAGACCATCGCCCAGCCGCTACTGCTCGAGCGCCTATTGCCCATGGCGCGGTCCGGACTCGCGCGCGGAGGCGTCGCGCCGGAGGCCATCGAGCGCTACGTCGGAATCCTCGATCGGCGGATGCGCACGCTCAAGACCGGCGCGCGGTGGACGCTCAACTCGCTCGCCAAGATGAAGAGCCGCGGCACGGCAGGCGCGCGGCTCACGGCACTGGTCGCGGCAATGATCGCGCGGCAACGCTCGGGCGCCCCGGTGAGCGAGTGGGAGCTCGCGCGGCTCGACGAGAACGACAGCGCACGCACCGGCTTTCAGAAGGTGTCGCAGTACATGGTCACCGACTTCGTGACCGTGCGCCCCGACGACCCCATCGAGCTCGTCGGCGAGCTCATGGGCTGGGAGCGCGTGCGCTACGTCCCCGTCGAGGACGAGCGCGGTCGCCTGGTGGGGCTCGTGTCCTACCGCGACGTGCTGCGCCACCTCCAGGAGCGCTCCCGAGCGGCGGGCGCGACCGAGCCCGTGTGGGTCTCCATCGCCGACATCATGCGGCGGGACCTGATTACGGTGACGCCCGACACGCCCACGCGCGAGGCCATCGAGCTGATGCGCAAGCACAGCATCGGTAGCCTGCCGGTGGTCCAAGATGGGCACATCGTGGCGATGCTCACCGAACAGCAGTTCGTGGAGCTGGTCTCCAAGGTCCTCGACGATTCGGCGCAGCAGTCGAGCGAGGCCTGACCGATGCCGGGGATCCCGCTCGACCAGCGTGAGCTGGGGTGCCTTCGCGGCAAGGAGGCCGGACCGACGCTCATCCTGGTCGCCGGCATTCACGGCAACGAGCCGGCCGGGGTCGCGGGCATTCGGCGCGTGCTCGACGCCCTGACCCGGCGCAAGCGCCGCCTGTGTGGCGAGGTCCTGGCGCTCGCAGGACACGTGCGCGCGCTGCGGGCCGGCGAACGCTTCGAGGCGCGCGATCTCAACCGCGTCTGGACGCCACCGCTCGTGGAGGCGCTGCGAGCGAAGGCCGCGGCGGGCGAGGCGCTGGACGCCGAGGAGCACGAGCAACTCGAGCTGCTCACGGTCATCGAGGCGGCGATTGCCCGGGCGCGGGGGCCGGTCGTGCTGGCCGATCTGCACACGACGAGCGCCCAGGGCATCCCGTTCGCCATATTTGGGGACACACCGGCGCAGCGTGCGTTCGTGCAGGCCGTGCCCATCCCGAACATCCTGGGCCTCGAGGCCATGGTGCCGGGCGTGCTCACGCACTACTGGGCCCAGAGGGGCCTCGTCACCTTTGCGGTCGAGGGCGGCCAACACGACGACCCCGCCGCGGTCGACAACCACGCGGCGGTCACCTGGCTCGCGCTGGACCGGGCCGGACTGTTTCAAGGACGTCGTCCTGCTGAGGTAGGTCACGCCCATCGGCGCCTGACCGCCTGCCGAGGGGACCTGCCGCAGGTCCTGGAGGTCCTGGAGCGCCGCTCGATTACGCCAGAGGACGACTTCGTGATGGAGCCCGGCTTTCGCAACCTCGACTACGCGCGCGCCGGTCAGCTCCTGGCCCGCGACCGCCGCGGCGAGATTCGGGCACCGACCGAGGGCATCGTCCTGCTGCCGCTTTACCAGAAGCTCGGCAGCGATGGCTTCTACTGGGGCCGGACCGTCTGAGGCGCGCGCGAGTGGGACAGGAGCGCGAGCAGGTAGACGAGCGTGGCGAGCAGCCAGACGTCGCGCATTCCAGTGAGCATCGAGGCGTACTCCAGGATGCCGCCGGCCATCGCGCCAATCAGGTTGAGTCCGAGCGCATAGGCCGCTGAGGGCCGCCCTTCGAACAGGCGACTGAAGCACAGCCCCGCGAAGAAGAAGGGCGTGCCGACCAACACGGTCGCGATCGCGAGGCGTGCGAGCGGGTCGAGGCCGAGCAGGATCTCGAGCGGAAACATGTAGTTCACCAACAGCGAGCCGATGACGCCCGCCCACGCGATGCGCGGACGTGGGGCCCAGCCGCGGAGCACCGCGAGGTTGGCCAGAAAGACGGTGAGCAGGACGGCGGAGAACACTACGGCGCTGACGACCCAGGTCGTGCCGAACACCAGGGCAAGGCGCACGACCGCCGCGGCCTCGGTCAAGGTGAAGCCGACGCCGAGCAGGAACAGCGCGGGTGGGGCTTCTGCCGCGCGATGGCGGCGCCGCAGGTGCACGTAGACACCGGCGATGAGCAGCGACAACGCCCCGAACAACCCGAGGTACAGGCCCGGAATGGTGGGGTGCTCCATGTAGATGAAGGGCCAGTCGTCGGTGGAGGAGAGCTCGCCCTCGGGATCGGGGGCGAGGCCGACCGGGACTCGCTCATCGCTGGTGCCGAGCACTATGGTGTTGAACAGAGCGGCGTCTTCGTAGCGCAGGAGCTCGGTGCTGGGGCCGAAGGCGCGGCGCACGGTGGCCGCGATGCGCGCCTGAAACCACGTCTGGTAGACCGAATAGTAGGCCGCCATCATGCCGCCGGGCACGAGCCGATCGCGCACCTGGGCAAAGCACTCGGCGGTGTAGACGTAGTTCTCGAGTCGCAGGTTGGCGTGACCCGACAGCAGCGACTGCGAATCCAGGGTGCCGAACAGCACGAGGTCGAAGCTCTGGTCGGTCGTGGACAGGAAATGGCGCGCGTCGTCGACGATGGCGGTGACGTTGTGGGCGTCGTAGGCGCGGTTGGGGCTGAAGCGGCGACCGAGGTCCAAGATGACCGGGTCGATCTCGATGGCCGTGATGTGTTTCACGCCTTGCAGGCGCGCGATGGACACGTCGTTGCCGGTGCCCGCGCCGAGGATGAGGACGCGCTCCGGGGTCTTGCCGTCATGCTTCTCGCGGTAGGCCTCGTAGGGCACGGAGAACTTGCGGCGGAGCTTGTCGGAGATCGGCTGAAACCGCGGCGACGGGTCGGTGAAGTTCACCGCGGACTGGTGAAAGCTGGAGTTCACCCAGACGGTGAGCTGGTCGGGCTTGGACTCGTATTGCACGAAGGTGTACGGGCTCCACCGCGCTGGATGCGGGCCCTGCGAGAGCCAGCCGAACGCGACCGCGGCAGCCAGCAGGACGACGCGCTGGGGCCAGCGGGTGACGAAGACGGCGGCCCAGGTCACCGCGACCGCCATGATCCACGCCCAGGGCGGGAGGCCGGCCCACGCGCTGAGCGAGAAGAGGACCGAGCCCGCGAGGCTGCCGCCGAGGTCCCAGCCATAGGCCCGCAGGCGTGGCAGCGCGTCCATCGCGGCGCCGAGCGCCCGTCCCAGCGTGATGAACGGGAGCGCGGCGAAGACGAAGGCCAACAGCGCCGCCAGCAGCAGCGGGATACGCACGGCGGGGCTGTCGGAGGCGCGATCGTGGGCGATCCAGAAGTGGACGCTCTTGGAGGCCTCGTAGACGACGATGCCGCGGGCCAGCGCGATGAAGCCCGCGATCAGCAGGAGGCCGATGGGCAAGAGCCAGTCGAGCTTGGGCGACGGTCGAAGGATGCAGCCGAGGCCGAGGCCGAAGAAGCTCGCGAACAGGAGCAGGTTCGTGAAATACGCGATGGCGCGGACCTCGGACGGCACCTCCCGAATCAACGCGAGCTCGAGCACCAGCACCAGGAACGAGATCAGGCTGACGCGCACGGCCGGGCTCGGAGCAAGGGGCATGGGCTCCGAGGGTAGCAGCGAGTGACCCTCGTGCGCCACGGGGCTAGCGTTGCGGCGCTGGCTAGGCTACATCGGCTTGAGCGAAGGAGCGCCCATGCAACGAGTTACGGGACTGACGATTGGGTTCGTGTTGACGGCGATTGCGGGAACGGCCACGGCCGAGGACGTCGTGATCTGGACCCAGACCAAGGAGGGACCCGTGTCGACCTGGCTGACGGTCGAGGGGGACCAGGTCACCACCGTCGCCACGCGCGCCGAGGCGGTGACGTTCGACGGCAAGACGCTCTGGGCCCTTCAGCGGGTGGGAAAGACGGTGGACACCATCGGCTGCGACAGCCTCGAGGAGGAGGGCCGCAAGGCCAAGCCCACGGGGACCGCCACGTTCATTGGCCTGCGCGCGGTGGCGCTCGGCGGCAAGGAGGTCGTCTGGCTCGTGGCGGAGCGCAAGGGCAATGTCGTCGGCGAGGTCTGGAACCAGGACGTCACGTTGCTCGGCGGCACCGCGGGGCTCGTCTCGGTGCAGGTGAACGACAGCGGCTTTGCCTGCGGTGCGCACGGTTACGTCGAGCACGACGTTCGCGTGATGGACGTCGCGACCGGCAAGCCCGTGGCCACGGACAAGGCCACCGATGGGCTCAAGGTGCTGGCCGAGAAGGTGCGTGGCCAGCTCTTCGACGAGGCCGTCAAGGCGGAGTGCCGCGAGAAGGACGCGCCCATCACGGCCGCGGACGTCCGGTTCGACGGCCTGGAGTTGATCGCGCGCGACGGTGCGGTCCATGGGAAGTACACGTTCCTGCTACCGCGTGACGCAGACTGGGCGTTCAACTGCGACATCTTCGCGACCGTCGAGAGCGACGTGCTGCCGGGCCTCGGCTTCGCCGCGACCTCGGCGGCGGTGACCACGGCGCTCAAGCACCAGAAGGCCACCGGGACCGTGGGTCATGCGCGCATGACCTTGACGGGCGAGGCACGCGAGAAGGCGCTCAAGGCGTTTAGCGACACGGCCACGGTCGCCAAGCCGCCCGCGGCGGACACGAAAAAAGCCGCGCCCAAGGGCTCGAAGTAGCTAGTCCTCGTCGATCTCGACGCGGAGCAGGCGGCCCTCCAAGGTGGAGATCGGCGCCTTCGGGCGCTTCGGATCCGGCGTCCGCTTGAAGAAGAGGCGCATGTGGATGCCACCGGCGTCGGCATTGCACTGAAACGCGATGCCGGCGCTGGGCTCGACGCACGAGACCATCATGAACAGATAGCCGAAGCTCAGCAGGTCGCGGTTCTTCTTCTGGGACAGCGCGTTGGCCGAGAGCGTGCGGTTGACGTTCTTGAGCTTGCCCTCCACCAACGCGGCATGCCGCACCATGACGCCACCGCCGACGAGCTGGGCCATCGCCTTGTTGTCGCTGCTCGCGACGACACGGTGGAGATGGAACATCCAGTCCTCGGCGTCGCGATCGCACTTCAACAGGTTGAGATCGCAGCAGTCGGAGCCGACCTCCTTCCACGACATGACCTTCTGGTCGTCGGTGGCCGCGCGGTAGAGCCGCGTCCGGCAGCCGCCCCCTTCACCGGCGACCTCACGGACGACGACGGTGGCGCCGTCGTCGGTGTTGCCGGCCTCCACGATCTCGAGTGAGCCGACGAGGAGCTGCTTCTGCAGGGTCTGTTCGAGCAAGGGGCGGGTCTCGGCCGGGACCTTGTCGAGACCGACGATGGGAGGTGCGGCGACGAGGTGCGTGAGCACGATGAGCAGGTTCATGGGGTGCCTCTCTCAGTTCTTGCACTTGGCGGTCGTGATGAGCTTTCCGGTCTTGTCATAGACGGTCGCGGTCTTCTGGGATTCGGCATCGGCCGTGCTGGCGTACACGACGCGGTAGTCAGCAAAGACGTAAACCAACAGACCGCCCGCGCGCACGAGCTTGGGCTTCTTCTGGTCGACGCCGCCGACGCCGAGCGTCACGAGGTGAGGCTCAGGGCCATAGTCCCCTTTCTTGGTGGGACGGTAGTGCTCGGCGAAGAACTCGACCTTCGCGGCCGGGTCGTCGCAGTTGATGGGCCACGCGCCCGCCTGCGCCGCGAGCGGTGCGGCGACGACGAGTGCGAGGACGAGAGTTCGCAGACGCTTCACAGGAGCCTCCAGTCAGGTGGATCAATCGAAACAGACATCGATTCCGGGTGCGCAGAAGCCGGTCTTGCACGCGTCACCCTCCGTGCACGGGTCGCCGTCATCACAGGGCGTCGTGTTGGGCGCGACGGGGTTGGTGCACACGCCCGTCTTGGGGTTGCAGACACCGACGAGGTGGCACTGATCCAAGGCCGCGCACTTCACTGTGGGCCCGGCCACGCACTTTCCGCTGTCGCAGTGGTCGTTCTCGGTGCAGGCGTTCCCGTCGCTGCAGCTCTCGTCGGCGCTCAGGGGCTCATAGTCACACAGGCCGCTGTCCGGATTGCAGATGCCCTCGGCGTAGCACTCCGCAGCCGGCTCGCACACGAGGGCGGTGCCGACGCACTGGCCCTTCTGGCAGAGGTCGTCGGTCGTGCACGGGTCGTTGTCGGTGCAGGGGAGGCCCTCGTTTCCGGGGACCGGCTCGGAGCACTTGCCGGTCGCCGGATTGCACGTTCCCGCCACGAGGCAGGAGCCCTTCGTCACGCCCCCCGGGCAGACGCGCAGGGTCCCGGCGCAGGTGCCACCGGAGCACGTGTCGTTCAGCGTGCACGGGTTGCCATCGTCGCACGGCGCGCCTTCGCCCGCGGCCTCGCAGCTGAAGGTGCAGCTGAAACCGTCGCCGAGGTAGCCCGGATTGCAGCCGCAGTCGAAGCCGCCCAGGGTGTTGGTGCACGTCGCGTTGGGATCACACGGGTTCGCGGCGCACTCGTCGACGTCCTGGCACGTTCGAACGATGGAGACGTCGTGGTAGGGGCCCGCAGAGGTGGCCGTAAATCGGCCTTGCGCGGCGACGACGTTGGAGTCCGGCCAGCCGTAGAGGTCTTGTCCCCACAACAGCAGCCGGCCATCGGTCGTCAGCGCGAACGTGTGACCCGTGCCGGCGCTAATCGCCTGAATGTTGGACTGTGCTTCGGGCGGGACCGTGAGGGACGTCACTGGTGGATTGCCACCCCAGGAGACGACGGCGCCGCCGCTCGTGAGCGCAGTCGAGTGCCACCGGCCGGCCGCGATCGCGGTGATCCCCGACTGCGCGGCCGCGGGCACATTGAGCTGTCCGTACCAGCTTCGGCCCCACGCGAGGACTTGGCCTGCGCTGGTCAGGGCCAGCGAGTGATCGCCACCGGCCGAGATCGCGATGATGCCGGACTGAGCCGCGGCCGGCACGGTGGTCTGACCGTCGGTGTTGATGCCCCACGCGATGACCTGACCTGTGCTCTTGAGCGCCAGCGCGTGATTGTATCCGGCGGAGATCGCGATGACGCCGCTCTGCGCCTGCACCGGCACCTGCCAGTGCGACGTGGCTGGGACGCCGATGGCGAGGACCCCGCCGGTCGCGGTCAGCGCGAGCGTGACGTCGGAGCCGGCTGCGATGGAGACGATCCCCGATTGCGCCTGCGGCGGCACGACGACCGGGCCATAGTTGTTCATGCCGTAGACGACGACTTCGCCACCAGTGCGCAGGACCGCCGAGTGCCATGAGCCTGCGGCGACGGCGATGACGTCGCTTTGAGCGCTCGCCGGGATGCTCCAGCCGTTGATCGCGGGCGACTCCAGCGCGCGATAGTTCTCTTCATGACCCTCGGCGCAGGACTCGCAGAGGTCGCCGACGTACGCCGGGTTGCACGCGCAGAGGACGTCGCCCGGACCACCGCCACACACCCAGTTGGGGCCGCAGTCGCCCGATTGGCACACGCCGGCCTGACACGAGTCTCCAACGGTGCACACGAAGCCGTCAGAGCACGGCGTGCCGTTCAGGGCATTGAGCTGCGAGCACGCCCCGGTAGCGGGATCGCAGCTCCCGGCGACGTGGCACGCGTCGATCGCCGTACAGGTGACGGGCGATCCGCCGACGCACAGCCCCGCTTGGCACGTGTCGGCCTGGGTGCAGAGGTTGCCGTCGGAGCACGTGGCGCCGTTCTGCGCCACCGGGTTCGTACAGACGCCTGTGGCGGGCTGACAAACCCCAGGCAAGTGGCACGCGTCGAGCGCGGTACAGCCGACCTGCGCACCGATGCAGCCGCCGTTGTGGCAGGTGTCGTCGGACGTGCAGGCGTTGCCGTCGTCACACGCGGCACCATTCCCGGCAAGCCCACAGTCGAAGACGCACGCAGCGCCGTTCCAAACGTACGGCGGTGAGCAGGCGCAGTCGTAGGTCCCGGGCAGATTGACGCAGGCCTCGGTCGGACTGCAGAGCGTGGCGGCATCGGCGCACTCGTCGACGTCTTCACAGCTCCCGGTGATGATCATGGCGCTATTGCTGCCGGCCGAGATCTGGGTGATGCGGGACTGCGCGGCCTGGAAGAGTGGCGGCAGCGCGGGCATGTAGGTACCCCAGGTCACGAGGGTCCCATCGGCCCTGAGCGCCATCGATTGATTGAAACCGGCGGAGATGGCGACGACGCCCGACTGCGCTGCGACGGGAACGTTGAGGACGCCGTTGCTGGAGCGCCCCCACGCGAGGACCTGACCGCTCGACGTGAGCGCCAGCGCGTGGTCTGGGCCTGCCGCGATGGCGACGATGCCGGCTTGAGCCGCCGAGGGGACGGTCGTGACCCCGAACTGAGCCGACCCCCACACGAGGACCGACCCTTGGGCAGTCAGCGCCATCGAGAAGGTGGCACCGGCATCGATGGCAATGACCCCGGACTGAGCGGCAGGCGGGACGGAGGACTGCGAAGACTGGTTGTTGCCCCAAGCCAGGACTTGCCCTGCGGACGTGAGCGCCAGGGAGTGTGAGCTGAAGCCCGCGTCGATGGCGATCACACCGCTCGCGGCGGCCGGCGGCACGGTCGTCTCGCCGAAGCTCGCCGGACCCCAGGCGACGACCTGACCGGATGTCGTCAGGGCCAAGTAGTGATGGTGGCCAGCAGAGATTGCCGCGACCCCTGACTGGACCGCGGACGGCAGCGGCAACGCGCCACCGGAGCCGACGAGTGTCCCGTCGGCGCGCAGCGCCAGCGAGCCCTGATAGCCGGCGGCGACCGCAGTGACTCCAGCAACGCCGGCCGCGGGGCTGGCAAAGACGCTCGTCGTCCAACCGGAGCCGCTCGCGTAGGACCACTTCAACGCAGTTCCGGTCGCGCCATAGCCCGAAGCGCACGTCTTACACTCGGGCCCCGTGTAGCCCGTGCTGCAGGCGCACGCCGGCTGGCCGCCACAGACCCAGTTGGGGGGGCAGCTCCCTGGCATACACGCGCCAGACTGGCACGTGTCAGGCTGTGTACAGATCACGCCATCGTCGCAGGGCGTCCCATTGGGCGCATTCGGCTGAGAGCAGGCCCCGGTGGCGGGATTGCAGGTCCCAGCGAGGTGACAGGCGTCGCTGGCCGTGCAAACGACGGGCTTTCCGCTCAGGCAGGCCCCCTCCTGGCAGGTGTCAGGCTGCGTACACAAATCGCCGTCGTCGCACGGCGTGCCGTTGGGCGCGAGCGTGCATCCAGGCTCACAGACCAGGCCGTCGCCATAGAAGCCCTGGTTGCACGCGCACGTGAAGCTCCCAGGAGTGTTGGTGCAGGTCGCGTTGGGCGCGCAGGGCGAGGCCTCGCACTCGTTGATATCGTCACATCCGGGCGTCTTCGCCCAGATCATCCCGAGCTCGGCTGCGATATGCGAGACATCCGTGACCCCCAGCACTCCGCTGTACGTATTGGCGGGCATGGCCCACGTGACGATCCTGCCATCCGCCCGGAGCGCGAAGGAGCCGGGATGACCCGACGCGATCTCGATGACTCCGGTCAGTCCGGCAGGGACCTGAGCAAATCCAGGAACGCCGCCGACAGGTCCGGTGAACTCGCCCCACGCAACGACCGTACCGTCGCTCTTGAGTGCGAGCGCGCGCGTGTGGCCGGCGCTGATGGCCGTGACGCCAGTGAGACCGGCGGGCGGGGTCAACAGCGGCATGTTGGCGCCGCCCCACTTGACGACCGTGCCGTCACTCTTGAGCGCCAATGAGAAGAATCCGCCACCGGCCACGGCGACGACTCCCGTCAGACCCACCGGGACCGTGCACTGTCCTGTGGTATTCCGTCCCCAAGCGACGACCGACCCGTCCGCCTTGACTGCCAGGGAGTGCTCGACTCCGGCCCCAATCGCGACGACCGCCGCAAGACCCTGCGGTACCGTGGACTCGCCATACGTGTTGGCGCCCCAGGCGACCACGGTCCCGTCCTGCTTGAGGGCAAGCGCGTGACCGGGACTGTACCCCCCAGCCGCGATCGCGACGACTCCGGTTTGGGCAGCCGCCGGAACGGTCGATGTCGTCGGATTGCTGCCCCACGCGACGACGCTTCCGTCCGTGAGAAGCGCATACGAGCCGGTGACATTGTACGCCAACCCTTTGACTGTGGCGCCGGGCAGGAGCGGCGGACTTCCAGCACCGCCATGAACGGCGAGGACCGGCCTCGGCTCGTAGCCCGTCGGGCAGCTACAGTCGACGGCGCCGCCACAGATCCACGTCGGGCCGCAACCGCCAGGCTGACACACGCCGGCCTGACACACGTCACCGAAGGTGCACTGCGCGCCGTCCTCGCAGGGGGTCCCGTCGGGCAGGACCGGATTGGTGCACAATCCCGTGGCCGCCTTGCACTCGCCCGGCGAATGACAGGTATCCAGCGCGGCGCAGACTCTGGGGATGCCGGAGCACAGTCCGCCCAGACAGGTGTCTCCGTAGGTGCAGAGGCTGCCGTCCGAGCAGGTCGCGCCATCGGGCCGGGCCGGATTGGTGCAGAGGCCCGTGCCGGGGTCGCACACGCCGACGTCGTGGCACGCGTCGAGGGCGGCGCACACGACCGGCTTCGTGCCGATGCACTGGCCACCGCTACAGACGTCCTTCTGGGTGCACGCGTTGCCGTCGTTGCACTTGAGGTTGTCGTCGGGCGTGTGGGTGCAGCCCGCCGCGGTACACAGATCCTTGGTGCACGGGTTGCCGTCGTCACAGGAGACGGGCGTGCCCGTGCAGCTCCCCTTCTCGCAGTGATCGCCATTGGTGCAGGGGTCGGCGTCGTTGCACGTGAGCACGCCGCTCGGTGCGTACTGGCAGCCCTTCTTGGAGTCGCACGAGTCGGTCGTGCAGACGTTGTGGTCGTCGCAGAGCGGGACCTTCTTGGTACAGCCGAGGCCAGGTGTGCAGGCGCTGACGACGCACTTGCCAATGTCCGTGGCAGAGCACGGCAGCCATTCCATCCACCGCAGGCAGCCGAAGTCGGGATCGGGCGCGCAAAGACGCACGGCGTCCAGATTGCCATTGCACTCGATGGCTCCCTTGGCGAGGCAGGCGTTGGCACCCTCGCAGAAGCCACTGGCCGCACCATCGACTTTGGGTAGCTCACTGACGCCATCGGCGACGCTCAGGAGCTTGGCGCTCTCCGACGGGGCCACGGACTCGCATCCGAGACCGACCCACAGCAGGACCAGCAACACACTTCGACGACCGCTCATCTCGACCTCCCTGAACCCCGAGTCCGCAGGCGAGCCGTCCTGGCCCGCCCGCGCCCGAGTCGCTCCCTACAGTGAAAAATCGTACGCGTTGCCGGTGGTGATCTCATACTTCACGATCGAGAACAGATCGTGCGCGAAGTACAGATCATTCGGCGGGTTGGGAGCGATGACCATGCCGCCATAGCTCAGGTAGCCAGGAATGAGCGCCGTGCCCGTGTTGCCACAGGTCGAGAGCACGCCGAGGCCCTTGTGCCAGCACGGCCACGTGAAGCGATCGCCCGTCGCCGGATCGACCGCGACCGCGAGCGAGCCGCCGCTGGCTCCGACCGTCCAGAGGACCTTGCGGTAGGGGTCCCAGCGGGTCCATCGGTCGCCCAGCCCCTCGGCATTGATGGGGCCCTTGCCCAGGCCGCCGACCTCTTTGGCGTTGGACAGGAGCTTGCGGTTGCCGGTGGCGAGATCGATCTCCACGAGCTTCGTGTCGCTGACCGCGTACATCTTGGCATCCACGATCTCGAGCGCCCGGAAGTCGAACTGGATGATGTCGTACCCGGTACCGACATTCTCCTTCAGCGTGCTGGACTGCGCCTCGGAGCTGATGCGCGTGAGGTAGGTGCACGATGCGAAGCTCGCAGGGAACTTGAGGATGGAGGGGCCCGGCATGCTGATGTTGCCGAAGTAGTGGTTGCCGTCGGCGTCCATGGCCCACGACTCGGGCACCATCTGCACGACCTTCTTGCCCGGCAGCGTGGAGCCATTGGGGCAGAGCGTGGCCACGTCCGCGGTCTCCTCGTCGAAGAGCAGCGTGCGGTTGCCGGTCGCGGGGTCGATCTTCCACACTTTGGGCGGAGCAATCTCGCTCGTGCCGCCCATGGCGTAGTACATGCCGTCCGCACCCTTCTTGATGTCCATGACGTTGACGAAAGCCGCGCCCGTGCCGACGTCGGTCGTGCCATTGACGGGATCGACCCAGGTCCCCGACACGTGGCGGCGCTTTCCGGTCGAGAGGTCGATCGCGAAGATCATCGTCTGGCTCTTCTTGTTGAACGTGCTCCAGCCGGTCGGGACGATCCACTCATTGCCGTCGATGATGCCGTTGTAGGTGTGCACGGTGCTGGCCAGGTCGCGCATGCGCGGCCCCTCGCCAAAGGAGATCTCCGCGGCCAGGTTGTACGGCCGCTTGCAGCGATTGTTGAGCTTGCTGGCGCAGCGACAGTCGTACGGGTAGCTGGTCGGGTTGGCCCAGTATTGGACGAGCGGGCACTCCTGCGAGTTCTTCTCGGGGCTGGTCGGGTCGGCGATGCTGCTCACGCAGGCCGCGACCGACTTGTTATTGCCGAGCTGCGCGCAGGCGGGGTGCGTGACCTTGTGCTCGTCGAGGTAGGTGCACGTGCTCGAGGTCACGTCGTAGCAAAAGCCGCCTTCGTCCTTGCAGTCCTCCTTGAGATACGCGCACATCGACTGGACCTGGCTCGTGTCGCCCTCACACAGCCCCCCCTTGTAGGGCTTGCCCTTGGGGCACATGCAGTAGGCCTTGCCGTCCTCCCAGGCAGTGCAGGTCTGGAGGTTGCCGCACTTGGGGTTTTGAAGGTCACACGTCGCGCCCGCCTCTGGTGGCGGCGGCGCAGGCGTCCATGTGTCGACGTCCGTTGCGGGGTTGATATCGGGCACGGTCGCATCGGGCAAGCTCGTGTCTGGCGCTGCGGTATCGGACAGGCTCGTGTCGCCCCACGGGACATCGCCGGTCGCAGTGTCTACGCTGCCCGTGGTACTGCCGGGATCCGACGTCGTGAGCACATCCGCGACCGTACCGGGGAGGTCCGTCGTCGCTGAGGTCTCGCTTCCGCTGATGGTCGTATCGGTCGCGGCCCCTGCGCCGGTCTCCGCCGTCTTGGACTCACACGCCAGGAGGGTCACCCCCAGGCTCATCAGACACAGACACGCCTTCGGTATCGCACCGACTCGCACGCTCTTCATGTGGTCTCTCCCGTCCCCGCGACCTGCGCCGACGTCGTCGTCGCGGTCGTTCCCAATGCCTCTGTTTCGCGCGCAGGCGTCGTGCCCACGGGCGTCACCGATCACGCCGGCGCCGACCTTACGGACCGCGCCGATGGCGGTCAAGCAAATGCCGCGGGCCGCTCATTCCGTCGGAGCGCCCCCTATCGCTATTTTACTCCGCACACAAAAAGTAGCTGCTCGGTGGGCGCTTCGGGATGCGGCAGCGCGTAGCGCGCCGCGACGTGGCGCGGTTCGAGCACCTCGGCGCGGTCGAACCCCGAAGAGCGCAGATCCTCAGCGACCGCCTCCCGCGTGCGTGGGTCCTTCACGAAGCTCTGCCCCGCAGTGAAGCGCTTCATGAGCCACTCCAGCGCACGGCCCGTGGCGCCTGGGGGGGCCTTTTCGGACGGGGGGACGTAGTCGAACACGAACTGACCACCTCGAGGTCGGAGCGCCTCGGCGACGCGTGACGCGAGCCGGTTCTGAGCGGCGACGTCGAGATACATGAGGAGCCCCTCGGCGATGACGAAGACGGGGCCCGCGGGCTGCGACGCACACAGGGCCGCGACGTCGAGCTCCGTGACGTCGCTGGCCATGAAAGTGAGATTCGGTCGCGCCAGGATCGCCTGCCCCGCCGGCGTACGCGCAAGCAGCTCGCGCTTGATGGCGAGGACGTGGGGCTGATCAACCTCGACGACGGCCAGCGACGGGTCCGCGGTGAGGGTGATGCCCCGCTGAGAGAGGCCCGCGGCGAGCTCGATGACGCTGCGCGCGCCCGATTCGGCCACGAGCCGATCGATGAGGGTGTGTCGCTGCGCGAGCGCCATCGGCAGCGGCGCCTCCGTACCGGCGCGCAGGCCGCGGGTGAGGGCGAGCGTGCCATTGACCGCGCGAAAGACGCCCAGCGCCTTGGGATGGAGCACGAGCTCCGCGTTGGGATAGCCCGCCTCGTGCCACGCTGCCGAGGTGTAGAGCGCGGTTACCGAGAGATCGCCCGACTTGGCCATGATCAGCTCCCGTCTCCCAGGGTGATGAGCGCCTGCGCCGCGGCCTGCGCGCCGCCAGCCTCCGCGAAGGAGGACTGGAGACGCCTCGCGGCCTCGCGAAACGACGGCTCCGTGAGGACCTGGAGGACCGCCTCGCGCAGTGACCCTGGCGCGACGCGACCAAAGCGCACGCGGAGACCGGCGCCGGCGCGGACGACCTGCTGAGTCACGAGCGGCTGGTCGTCGCGGATGGGTGTCAGCACCAGCGGCAGACCGTGCGCGAGCGCCTCGCAGGTGGTGTTGTGACCGCCGTGGCAGACGACGGCGCTCACGTGCGGCAGAAGCGCGAGCTGCGGCACGCGCGGCTGGACGATCCAGTGGGCTGGCGGGCTTGGCACGAGCGCCGGCGGAGCGGCAAGGATGACCCGGAGGTCGCCCAGCGCCTCGACCGCGGCGGCGTAGAACGGGGCGCCGCTCTCGGCATTGACTGTGCCGAGCGACACGAAGACGCGCGGCAAGGCGTCAGACAGGCGCTCCCAGGGAAACGGCGTGGCATCGGGGCGCGCCACGGTGGCCGGGCCGACGAAGCGGTAGTGAGCCGGAAACGCGAGGTCGTGGCCGACGAGGGCGCGCGTCGAGAAGACGACGACGAGCGACGGCGACTCGGGGCTGGCGGTCGCGAGGCCGGCCGAGGCGAAGAGGCCGTGCACCTGCGCCTCGACCCACGCCTTGACCTTCGGGAGCGCGGCGAGCGCGTCGACGACGCTGGCCGACGTGGTGCAGAACGTGGCCCAACGCACGCCCGTCTCGGTCGCGGCGACGGCGCCCGCGAGTGCTTGGTGGTCGACCACGGCGACGTCGGGGGCCCAGGACGCGATGGCGCGCAGCACGCCGGGTCGCATGACGTGCGCGAGCGGGATGAGCACGTCCTCCCAGAGGAACTGGAGGCTCTCCAGGCCGCGGACGGCGCGGGAGCGCTGCTCGAGCGCCGTCAGATCGAGCTCGTCGAGGGCAAGCAGCTCCGCCTCGGGCGGCAGCAACGGTCGCACGCGCGAGGCGTGCCCCACCCAGGCGACACGGTGGCCGGACGCGATGAGCGCGTGCGCCACGGAGACCGTCGGGTTGATGTGCCCGGTCAGGGGCGGGACGATGAACAGGAATCGGCTCACGGAGCGCGCTCGCGGCAGAAGCGCACGATGTGATCGCGCACGGCCTCCGTGGCCTCCCACAGGATCGAGTGCGTGCAGCCCGGGAGCACGACGACGTGGCCGTGCGGCAGCCGAGCGAGCACGGGCAGGCTCGTCGTGATGAGGTCGGACCGCTCGCCGTAGAGCGCCAGCACGGGTGCTGTCACGTGTTCGAGATCCGCGGAGGTGAGCGTTGGCGTCTCGCGCAGGTCAGCCACGAGCGTCGTGTCCTCCACCAGGGTGCGCGCGTCCTCGGCGAGCCGCGAGCGCTTGCGTTCGCTGTGGCGACCAAGCCAGCTCTGAAACGACTCGGCAATCTTCAGGTGCGCCGCGTCACCGCGCAGGCTGAGCGTGGCGGACATGGCCTCGCCGAAGCCGTCGGTGCCGAGGTGCCCGTCGACGAGGACGAGGCCCGCGACGCGACGCGGGTGGTCGCGGCAGAAGGCCAGGCAGAGGAGCGCGCCGAAGCTGTTGCCCACGAGGCACACGGGCTCGTCACCCCACGTCTGATCGAGCAGGGCGGCGAGATCGGCGACGTGATCGGCGACGCGGTAGCGTGTCGCGGGCCGCTCGGAGCGTCCATGGCCGCGCAGATCGTAGAGCAGCACGTCGGCCACACCTGCGGCGGCGTTGGCGACCGTGAAGTACCAGCTCGAGAGATTGTCCATCACGAGCCCGTGCACGAAAACGACGCGGGGCAAGGCACCCGCGCGCCCGAGGCGCTGCACGTGGAGGCGGACGCCGTTGACGTGGAGCTCAGCCATCGAGGAACTCGACGAGGGCCTGAGTGAGCGCCGCCGGCGCCTCGACCGGCAGGTAGTGGCCGCCTGAGAGCTCGACGTGGCGCACGTTGGGCACGAGCCGCGCGAGGCGTTGCCCGACCGGCCGGCAGCGCGAGGCCAGGCCATAGACGGCGAGCAGCGGGGGGCGCAGCGCCGAGAGCGCCGCGTCGGAGACGTCCTGAGACGCGGCGAGGTCGGACAGGAGCGTGGTCTCGGTGACCAGCGCGGTGAGGCGCTCCCGAAGGCGCCACGTGGCGCGCGCGCCCGGAGGCAGCGCGGCCAGCAGGGCGGTCGGATCCTGCTGGAGGAAGTCCGTCAGCTCACCCAGGCTTGCCGGTGGCAGCGGCGCCTCGACCAGCGCCAGGCGCGTGACGCGCTCCGGGTGGCGCAGCGCGAAGTGGAGCGCGACGACGCCGCCAAAGCTGTGCCCCACGAGCGCGACTGGACCCGAGGTGTGCTCGGCGACGACGTGCGCCAGGTCGGAGGCCATCGTCTCGACGTCGTAGCCTGACGCGGGTCGGCTGGACCGCCCGTGCCCCCGCAAGTCGAACAGCACGACCCGGTGCGTGCGGGCGAGGATGGGCGCCGCCGTGAAGTACCACGTCGCCATGTTGCCGACGAAGAGCCCGTGGAGCAGCACGACCGGCGGGCCGGCGCCCAGCGTCTCGACGTGCAGGCTCACGCCGCCGTGGGTGAAGAGAGGCATCCGACGATGAACTCGACGAGCTGTCCGACGTGCAGCGACAGGATCTCGGAGAGCTCCATGGAGCCAAGCCACGACACGAAGTCGACGCGGTCGCCGTACTCCTCGCGCAATCGCTCCGCGAGGACGACGAACTCGATGCTCTCGAGCTCCAGATCGTGCGCAAACGACGTGTCCATGCCGATCGCGATGTCCTGCGCCCACGCCTCGCCGATGACGGCGCGAATGAGGGCGGCGACGCGTTCGAGGACCTGGGCGGTTTCGGGCGGGACCGGCACGGCTCGCGAGTGTCGCCGCGGGCGGTGAGGGGGTCAAGGGCCTGGGAGCCCGGTTCGGATTGACAGTGACAGCGGCAATCGCGCAAGTAGGGCACGGTGGACTTGGCGGACACAGGACGAGGCGGACTGGCGGAGACGTTCGACGCGCTCTTGCAGCGGGCGGTGCTGCCGTCGGAGGGGTCTGTCGGCTCGACCTTCCATCGGCGCCTCGCGGCGGCTTCGGCGAGCTACGGCGGGCTGCCGGTGCTGAACGTACGCGTCACGGGCTCGAGCCCGGACGACGGCTACACCCAGGGCGAGCTGCTCGGTGAGGGTGGTATGGGCATCGTCCACGCGGCCCATGACGCCGTATTGCGGCGCACGGTCGCCATCAAGCGGGCGCGCACGAGGGCTGGGACGCGCGCTCCAGAGGCGCTCGTGGCCGAGGCGCGCACGCTGGCAGGCCTCGATCATCCCAACGTCGTGCCTGTCCACGCGCTCGGACAGGACGGCGACGGCAAGCCCATCCTGGTCATGAAGCGCATCGCGGGTCGCCCTTGGAGCGCGTTGGCCCGCGAGGGCCCGGACCTCGAGCGCGACGTCGGCATCCTCCTCCGAGTCATCGACAGCCTCCGCTTCGCGCACGATCGCGGGGTGCTGCACCGCGACATCAAGCCAGACAACGTGATGATCGGCTCCTACGGTGAGGTCTACCTCATGGACTGGGGCTGCGCGTGCCCGGCGGCGCAGGCGGTCACGACCGAGGTCGTCGGGACGCCGCTGTGCATCGCGCCCGAGATGCTGAGCCCCGGGATGCCCATCGGTCCCTGGACTGACGTCTTCCTGCTCGGCGCCACACTCCAGTGGGTGCTGACGGGGGCGCCGCGACACCGCGGTGAGGGGCTCATCGACACCTTCGCCGAGGCCTGGGCGTGTCCTCCCGCGACCTGGCCGGCGGGCTTCCCGCGCGAGCTGGCCGGGATCTTGGACAAGGCCTGCGCCCGCGATGCCGTCGACCGGTTTCGCAGCGCCGAGGCTCTCGGGACAGCGCTGCGGACCTTCCTGTCGCACCGCTCGGCGACGGCGCTCGCGGAGCGCTCCTCGGCCGTGCTCGCGCGCCTCGTGGAGGCCATCGCGCGCGGCGACGTCCAGGCGGACCTGCTGTTCGCGGAGTGCCGCTTCGGGTTTCGCAGCGCGCTCGAGGGCTGGCCCAACTGCGTCGAGGCGCACGAGGGGCTCCGGCAGGCGTATCTCGCGTTCGTTCCGTGGAAGCTTGCGGCCGGCGAGCTCACGGCCGTCGAGGCGCTGCTCCCCGAGGTCGAGCCCGCGCTAGGCACGCCGTGGGCGGCCGAGGTCGCCACGGCCCGCCAGGCACAGCAGACCCGCGACGCCGTCGTGCGGACGCACGCCCTGGAGGTCGCCGCCCGCGAGCGCCGCAACGTCGGCCTGAGCCTCCTGGCAGCGGGATCGGTGATGGCGTCGTTCGTGACCTTCGGCAAGCGACCCGAGGACAATACCCAAGACGACGTCCTGTTTCTCGGGGTGGCCACCATCGGGCTGTGGTTACTCTGCGTCGCTCCCTTCTGGCGCCGGCTCCGAGGGCACGCGCTCTCTCGCACCATCGTCCTCGGCATCCTCGCCGCGCTCGGTGCGTCCCTCGTCAACCGCCTGGGGGGGTGGGTCATTCGCGCCCCCATCGCCGAGACGCTCCGCAGCGACTTGGAGCTCCAGCTGCTGTCGGTCGCCATGCTCGCGATGACCACGGAGCCGTGGCTCGCGCTGAGCGCCGGCCCATTCATCGTCGGCACGGTGCTGACGATCTCGCAGCCCGAGGACGCGGTCGCGATCTACGGCGCGGTCACCATTGCCGCCACGGCCATCGCTGGGGTGGTCTTGTGGCGCCGCGCCCGGCTCGTCGGGCGCAGCGGAGGAACGACATGACCCCGATTCAGACGGTCTTGGCCAATGGCCTGCGCTTCGCGACCCTGCAGGAGGGCACCGGCCCGCTGGTGCTCATGCTTCACGGCTTCCCCGACACGGCGCACACGTGGGACCTGGCACGACCCGTGATCGCGCAGGCCGGCTTTCGCGTCGTGGCGCCCTTCCTGCGCGGGTACCATCCGACCGAGATCCCCGCCGACGGCGCGTACGACGCGGACACGCTCGGCCGTGACGCCATCGCCTTGGCCGAAGTGCTCTCGCCCGAGCCGGCGATCCTGGTCGGGCACGACTGGGGCGCGAGCGCGGCCCTTTCCGCTGCCACGGTGGCACCGGAGCGTTTCAGCAAGCTCGTCACCGTCGCGATTCCACACCCGGCCGGCGTCTTGCCCACGCCCCGCGTGTTGTGGGCCGCGCGTCACTTCCTGGCGCTCCGCCGCGCCGGCGCCGAGGCGCGGGTCCGCCAGAACGACTTCGCGGAGATTGACGCCCTCGTTCGGCGCTGGTCGCCCGCCTGGGACGTCCCCGCCAACGAGACGGCCGCGGTCAAGCGCGCCTTCGCCGAGCCAGGCTGCCTGAACGCCGCGCTGGGCTACTACCGCGCACTCAAGCTGTTCCCGCCGCAGATTCCCCAATCCCAACGCGCGCGGGTGACCGTGCCCTCGGTCGTCTTCGCGGGGCTGCACGACCAGTTCCCCGCGGACGTCTACGAGCGCACACGGTCGCGACACACCGGCCCCTTCGAGATCGTCCGCGTCCCCGGCGGCCACTTCCTCCACCGCGAGCACCCGGAGGTCTTCGTGCGCGAGTTGCTGCGCGTAATTCGGGGACGGTCCTGACTTGTTGACATTCGGGCTCAGCTACTTGCAGTTGGCCCAGCCGGCCTCGCTCGCGGCGCAGGTCTGCTGGCTGGCCTTGCAGTCCTTCGTCACGATCTTCTTCGCCAGACAGTACCGCAGGGTGTCCCCGTCGCAGAGGCCCTTGACGTCCAGCCCGTCGCAGCCGCAGGTCCCATCGAGCTGACACTTCTGGCTCGCCTCGCAGGCGGGCGCGCAGGTGACCGCCTTGCTGCACGCGTAGGCGCCCTTGCCGCCGTTGGCCTTGGGGTCGTAGAGGCACGCCGGCGTCTCACCGCCGCAGGTCTCGGTGACGAGCGCCGCCGCTTTGCAGACGGAGAGCTTGGCGCCGTCGCACATCCCCTTCTCGGTCACGGTGCCGCACGCCACGCCGGTCGTCGGCTCGACGCACGCAAACCAGCCCTTGCCGCCGTTGGCCGCCTGGTCGAAGGCGCAGGTCTGCTTGGCCTCGGCGCAGACCTCGGTGACGATCTCGTCGCCCGCGCAGTACTTGAGCGTCGTGCCCTCGCACGCGCCGACGTCCGTCAGGTCGCCGCACGCGCTCGTCCCAGCGACGCACAGGCCCGTCTGGCACGTGGTCCCCGTGGCGCATAGGCCGCACAGGTTGCCGCAGCCGTCGTCGCCGCAGACCTTGGGCTTGCCGTCCGTCGCCAGACACTGCGGCTTGCACCCGTCCGGCAGATCGACGCACGCGTTCCAGTTGTCCGCCGGAACGAAGCCGCAGCCCTGGCCGTATTCGCCGCAGCCGACGACCTCGAGCTTGTTGGCCGCGCAATACTTGAGCGTGTCGCCTTCGCAGAGTCCCGTCGACGTCACCGCGCCGCACGCCCCGGTCGAAGCGTCCTGACACTGCCCCGCGCCGTCGCACGCCTTGCCGGCCGTGCACGTCCCGCACTGGCCGCCGCAGCCGTCGGGGCCACACGCCTTGCCGTCGCACTTCGGCGCGCACTTCTTGACGCACCAGTAGTAGTCGTCCGCCTCGCTCCAGCCGCAGACGAGCTCGGGGCCGAGCTTGGTGCAGTCCTGCGTCTTGACCTGCTTGTCCTCGCACCAGCGCACGGTCGTCTCCTGGCCGCCGGTTCCCGGCTCGCATTGGCCCTCGAAGGAGAGCGTGCCGCAGTCGCCGCCGGGGTAGGTGACGCAATGGCCGTTCGGGTCGCAGTCCTGACCCGTCCCGCACGCGCCGCACTCGCCGCCGCACGCGTCGGGACCGCAGGCCTTGCCGTCGCACTTCGGGACGCACGCTGCCGGGGCGCAGGCACCCGCAGTGCAGGTCTCGCCGGCCTTGCAGGTGCCACAGGTGCCGCCGCAGAGATCCGAGCCGCACTTCTTGCCCTCGCACTTCGGGACGCACGTGGCCGGATCCACGCAGAGGCCCTCGGCGGTGCACTTCTCGGCAGCGCCGCAGCTGCCGCAGACGCCACCGCAACCGTCGGCGCCGCACTTCTTGCCGTCGCACTTCGGCGTACACGAGGTCGAGCACTGGCCCGCCTCGCACGTCTCGCCCGGCTTGCACTGGCCGCAGATGCCGCCGCAGCCGTCGCTCCCGCAGACCTTGCCGTCGCAGCTCGGCACGCAGCCGTCCTTCAGGCACTCGTTCTTCTGCTTGACCGGGTTGAAGCCACACGTGAAGCCCTTGCTGGGATCGCAGATCGAGGTCACGAGCTTGCCAGCCTTGCAGACCACGGCGACCTGCTTGCCGAGCTGCTCCTCGCACAGGCCCTTGGTGTCGATGGCGCCGCACGCGGACAGGTCGATCTCGCAGTGGCCGACCGCCGTGCAGCGCGCGCCGGCCGGGCACTTGCCGCACTCGGAGCCGCAGCCATCAGGGCCGCAGACCTTCTTGTCGCACTTGGGCAGGCAGCCGGAGACGCCGCCGTCGGTGCACTGTCCCGCGCCGTTGCACGCCTTGCCGACGCTGCACGCGCCACAGATGCCGCCGCAGCCGTCGGGGCCGCACTCCTTGCCGTCACATGACGCGGTGCAGTCGCTCTTGTGACACGTGCCGCCGCCGTCGCAGGCCTCGCCCGCCGGGCAGGTGCCGCACACGCCGCCGCAGCCATCGCCGCCGCAGATCCGTCCGACGCAATCCGCGACGCAGCCCGAGGTCTCGTCGGTCGAGCCCGTGCCCGAGCCGGTGGTGGCCGTATCGGCCTCCGAGGGCTTGGGCGGATTCGTAATGACCGCCGTGCCCTTGCACGCGAGGGTCGCGCACGCCAGTGCCAATAGGATGAGGGCTCTCATGAGGTGATGTGGGCTCCAATGGTTTCCATGAGATCGATGCGATGCAGCATGTCCTGGATGTAGTCCAGCCGGTCGGTCTCGATGACCAGGGTCGGCGAGAGGTCGTAGCGCTCGAACCACGCATCATAGAGGCGATTGAGCCGCTTGACGTACTCGACCTGCACGCTCGTCTCCTCGGCGCGCCCGCGTAACGCGATGCGCTTGCGGACCGTGCGAACGGAGCACTTGAGGTAGATGAGCAGGTCGGGCGCGCGGAGGTTGCCCCGGATGGTCTCGTAGAGCTCTCGGTAGGTCCGGTAGTCGCGCGCGTCGAGCACCTTGGAACGATACAGGTTTTCGCAGAAGACCTCCGCATCCTCGTAGATGGTGCGGTCTTGGACGACGAGTCCGGGCAGCTTCTCGAGCTCCTGGTGCAGCGCGAACTTCTTCTGCAAGAAGTACAGCTGCGACTGAAACGCCCAGCGCGGCATGTCGCGGTAGAAGTCGGCGAGGTAGGGGTTCTGGTCGTTGGGCTCGAAGAACGGCGTGACCCCGAACCGGACCTTGAGGAAGTCGACGAGCGTGGACTTGCCGGCCCCCATGTTCCCCGCCACGGCGAGGTATCGGCCGGTGCCCGCGCTCATTTGACCTGGAGCTCGCTCGCCTTCGTGGACAACGTGTAGGCCACGGCACCCTTGCTGTTGCGCACCTCGGCGACCAGCGTGGGGTCCGCCTTGGTCGTGTCGACCCAGACGATGATGAAGTAGTCGTCGGTAGCCTGGCAGAACAGGCGCTCGGGATCGCTCGCCCCGCAGGTCGAGCCGGTGTTGGCCAGCGGCGAGCTCGTGAGCTCGTAGAGCGGGTACGTGCCGGCGCCAGCGTTGACGAGCTTGCGCACCTCGGCGCGGTGGATGTCGCCCGAGAGCAGCACCACGCCACCGATCTTCTTGGAGAAGAGGTGGCTGAAGATCTGCTCGCGCGCCGTGTCGAAGGACGCCCACGAGTCGCTCGAGCCGTATTGGGTCCACTGGCTGCCGGTCGCGACGAGCTTGAACGTCGCCGTGCTCTTCTCCAGCCGCTCGAGCAGCCACTCCCGCTGCGTCTTGCCGAGCATGGAGCCGTCGATGCCGCGGTAGTAGCGGTCGTCCAGCATGAACAGCTCGACGCCGCCCCAGGTCGTGTTGAACCAGATGCCCTTGGCCCCGCCAGACCCCGCGAACGGGTTGGCCCACGCCTCGCCGAATGCGCGCAGCGCGACCTCCTTGCCCGGGGCGGTGCCGAGCGTGTTGTTGCCCACGTAATCGTGGTCGTCCCAGATCGCGAGCGTGGAGGCCCGCGCAAACAGGTGCCGCGGCTCGGGGATAGCGCGCGAGTTACGGTAGAAGTACCGGAGCGCATCGAGGTCGTTGCTGTTGGCGTAGTGGTTGTCGCCAATCATGAGCATGAGATCGGGCCCGAGCTTCTCGATCTGCGCGAACAGCGGCTGGTCGTCGTCCTTCGCGCACGAGCCAAACGCGATACCGAAGGTGCCCGTCGTCTCGGGCGCGGTCCGGAAGGTGGGCTGCGGGTCGGTCGTCACGAGCTGGCCGCCAAAGCGCACGCGGTAGTGGTAGGTCACACCGGGCAAGAGGCCCTGAAGCTGCACGGTGGCCATGAAGTCGGTCTGCGGCGTCGGCACGATGGTCGTGCTGCTGAGGACCGACTTGAAATCGCTCGAGAGGCTGGCTTCGACGACGACCTCGGCGCTGAAGGCCGTGCGCACCCACACGGTCGCGGTCGTGGTCGTGACGATGCCGACCATGGGCCCATGCGTGAGCGCCCCGCCGAAGCAGCTCGCGCAGCTCTGCTCGTGCGGATCGGGCGCCGTCCACGCGGGGCCGGTGTCGTCGCTCTCGGTGCCGAGCTGCACGCTGAGGCCGTCCTTGCAGAACGCGAGGTGGCCGTCGAGCAGCACGGCGACGCACTTCGGCATCCAGGCGTTCTGGCCCTTCTGGGCGTTCTTGATGGTGACCTCAGTGAGGTCGTTGACGCTCTTGAGGCCATTGGGCGCCACACGAAACGCATCGACCCGCGCGCGCTCGAAGTCGTTGATCTCGGCGTTGTCGAGCGTCCAACAGAGGCCCTTCTGGAGACAGAGCTCGATGGGATCGTCGGTGCCGTCGAAGGCGCCGTCGCCCGTGCGGATGAACACGAGGACCTCCGACGGAGGCGGGGGCGGCCCGACGTCGATGGGGCCCGCGTCGGGCACCGCGGTGTCCGGAGGCGGGACCAGGAGATCGTCTGGCGCGGCGTCGTCGAGGGTGGGGGTGTCCTGTGGAACCGTGAGGTCCGGGGGCACGGCCAGGTCGGTCGTCGCGTCGGTCGGCGGGACCGCGTCTACCCCAGCCGGTCCGGTGGTGTCGACCCCAGCCGGTCCGGTGGTGTCGACCCCGGTCGGACCGGCAGTGTCGACCAGTGACAGACCGTCCGAGGTGGTGCTCGACGCGTCGGTTCCACCGAGCGTCGCCGTTCGGGCGGGCTCGGACGAAGCACAGGCGGCGAGGACGAGCGCGAGAAAGACGGAGCGTGGTGCTGAAGGCATGGAGCGGTTGTACGAGGCCCGGGGCGTCGGTTCAAGCGACGGCCTCCTCCGGGGGAGCCTGTTGACGCCAATGAGTGCGGGCCGTATCGATGCGTCATGACTGCCAAGGCGTCTCACCGCTCCCGCCACGCATCGCCCGCTCCGCTGGGAGACGAGCCTCTCGTCGACGAGGACGGCGTCAACCTCACGCTCATCCGCTGTGAGCTTGCACTGACGCCGCGGGAACGACTCCGCGAAGCGAGCGAGTTCGCGAGTGCGGTCGAGCGCCTTCGCGCACGCAACGGCGTGGCGACTGACGGCGACTGAGCCATGGCCGACTTCGAGCAGCTCGTGCATGTCCTGGTCAGCCGCGGCGTGGAGTGCATCCTCGTGGGCGGTCTGGCCGCCGTTGCCCTTGCCTCACACGATCGTCCTCGACTTCGGTGGGGTCTCACTTCCCGTTCTGGAGCTCAGCGAACTGATTCGCGTCGAGGAGCGCGCGGGCCGCCCCAAGGACCTCGCGGCGCTTCCGGTACTGCGCGCGACGTGGGCCGAAGCCGAGCGACGCCGCGGTCGCACCACTTGAGTCCCACGCCTCGGCGTGGTACCGCGCCGCCATGACCGAACCCGCCACACCAATCCTGGACTTCGTTCTCACGAACTACAAGAACTTCAACTCCCGCGCTACGCGTGACGCGCTGGTCGCCTACTGGCGGCACATCGAAGCGGGAGGGCGCATGTTTTGGGCGGTCGCGGGCGCAATGTCTTCTGCGCAACTCGGCATCACACTCGCTCCGGCGATTCGGGCGGGGCTCATCCATGGGCTCTCGGTCACGGGTGCCAACCTCGAAGAGTCGCTGTTTCGGCTCGTGGCCCATCACAGCTACAAGGACTTCCCGGACTATCGCTACTTCACCAAGCAGGACGACACGCGCATCCTGGAGCAGCGCATGCGCCGGGTGACGGATACCAGCATCCCGGAGGACGAGGCCTTCCGCGTGGTTGAAAAGACCATCGTGCCCATGTGGCGCGGCGCGACCGAGCGTGGCGAGCGGCGCTTCTGGCACGAGTACTTCTACGAGCTCATCCAGAGCATCGACCCCGTGCTCTACGAGGGCAATCCGGAGCAGTGCTGGCTGCTCGCGGCGGCGCGCGCCCGGCTCCCCATCGTGGTGCCAGGCTACGAGGACTCCACGTTCGGCAATATTTTTGCTTCCCACGTCAAGCTCGGCGAGTGCGGCGCGCAGATCGCCAAATCCGGCATCGAGTACATGGCCGCGCTCTACGACCAGTACCGCGAGCTGTCGGCCGGACCGGGCATCGGGTTCTTCCAGATCGGCGGTGGCATCGCCGGGGACTTCCCCATCTGCGTGGTGCCGTCCATCAAGTACGACCTGGAGGAGCCGGTCAAGCCCTGGGCCTACTTCTGCCAGATCTCGGACTCGACGACCTCGTATGGCTCGTATTCGGGTGCCACGCCCAACGAGAAGATCACGTGGGACAAGCTGACTGAGGACACACCGATGTTCGTCATCGAGTCCGACGCGACCATCGTCGCGCCGCTCATCCTGTCGGCGCTGCTCGAGTGCCAGCAGCACCCGGCCGCGGCGAACGCACGAATCAGCGCTGCCCTGGGTTGAGGATCTTCGGGAACAGCACGTCGTTCTCGATGTGGATGTGCTGCATGAGCTCCCGCTCGAACTCCGCGAGACCCTGCCAGAGCGCCCGCCACGTCGCGCACGCGTAGGTCGGCGCGACGAAGTTCTCGCACACGACGCGAATGCGCTTGAGGAGCACCCCGGCGTGATCGTGCTCGGTGAGCATGTGGGCGATGGGCCCCTGGGCCAGCTCGGGACCGAGGTGCAGCTCGTGTTCGGCCTCGAGTTTCTCGAGCAGGGGAAACAGGACCAGCTCCTCCTTGCGGAAGTGGCCGACGAGCTCGTCACACAGCTCGAACCACGTCACGCGCAGCGCGTCGAGCTGCTCGGGCGCCTTGTCGCGGTGAACGGCGTGGACGCGCTCGACCATGGCCGAGATGCGGTCGAACTCCACGTAGGCGGGCTCGTGGTAGCGCGCGAGCAGGTGATGGATGAGCTGGGTCACGCCCAGGTCCCGCAGCCGGGGCTCGGCCGAGGTGCCGAGGCTGGCCGCCTGGAGCTCGAGGAGGACGGCGTCGACCGACAGCCCGCGCTCCTCGCACGCCGCGCTCAGCCGTTTCTTGCCTCCGCAACAGAAGTCGATCCCGTGGCGTTGAAACACTCGCACGGTCGCCGGTTGCTCGGTGGTGATGTCCGCGATGGTCGTCGTGGCGTCGATCAGCATGGTCAGTCCTTTGGGCCCGTCGTTTTCGGCCGCCCGGTGACTCACAGCACGAGGCGTGCCAGTCGGCGAATCCGCGCACGTTGGTCGCGTCCCGTGAGACCGCGGGGTACAACGCCCCGCCACGGGCACGAATGTCCTTCGCGGGCACCAGTTGAAGCCCGCGATCGAAGCCGGCATCCTTCACCCATGAGCGCTCAGACCAAGCTCCAGGGCCCACCGAACACCGAGCCGGTCTCGCCGTCACGCGAGGAGTGGGAGCGGCTCACGGCAGCGGAGCGGGCCGCGGTCGTCGATGGCCTGCCCTTCGTCGTCGAGCACGACTACATGAGCGAGGGGGACACCCACGCAAATGTCGTACGGGAATCGCGGGAGATGCTCCTCAACCACTTTGGGGGCGGCGGGTCGGGGCGTTCGGTGTACCTCGGTTTGTCCGTCATGGTGCATTACCCCAGCGAGCCCGGCTTTGCACCCGATCTCTTTGCGGTCTTCGACGTGCCAGACCTCGAGCGAGACAAGTACGTCGTCCTGCACGAGGGCAAGGGGCTCGACTTCGCCCTGGAGGTGCTCTGGCACGGCGACCGCGGCAAAGACCTGAAGCGCAACGTTGAGCTGTTTGCGCGCCTCGGGATCCCGGAGTACTTCGTCTACGACCGCGAGCGACTCAAGCTGCACGGCTTCCGACTGTCGGAGAGCGGGAGCTACGTCCCGTTGCTCGCCCAAGCGGGGCGCTTCGAGTCGCGGGTCCTGGGGCTCAACCTCGGCCTCGAAGGGACGCGCTTGCGCTTCTATTCAGGCTGGGCCCCGGTGCCGCTCCAGCGAGAGGTGCAGGCGGCTTTGGAGCGCGCCGTCAGTGACGCTGAAGCACGCGCGGAGGCCGATGCTGCACGCGCCAGGGCCGAGGCCGCCCGCGCAGAGACCGAGGCCGCCCGCGCCAATGCGGCCGAGGCGCGGCTCAGCGAGATCGAGCGGCAGCTCGCGGAGCTACGCCGTCCGACCAAGGCGTGAGCGCATGCCCACGACGTAGATCCCAAACGCGAGCGCGAAGCCGATGAACCACGAGTAGACGTAGAGCGCGTCGAAGATCGCGGGCACGGAGTCGACGATCCCGGCCGCGTGAATGAAGCCCGGCACGTTGGGCAGGATGCCGACGACGAGCGCGACCATCGCGACCGGATTCGTGCCGGCGTACCGGCCGTTGGGGCGATAGAGATCCGGCACGTCGAGCTCGGTCTTTCGCACGACCCAGTAGTCGGCGATCATGATGCCCGCGATGGGCCCCAACAGCGCCGCGTAGCCGATGAGCCACGTGAAGACGTACGCGCCCGCCGAGGCCATGAGCTTCCACGGCAGCATCAGGATGCCAACGATACCGGTGATGAGCCCGCCCATCTTGAACGAGATGTGGCGCGGCGCGAGGTTGGCGAAGTCGTTGGCGGGGCTCACCACGTTGGCCGCGATGTTCACCGAGATGGTCGCGATGGCGATGCCGAACAGGGAGACCGCGGCGACGAGCCAGCGCGTCGTGGCGTCGGCGATGAGCGGCGCGTCGAGCCCGGGAGGCGCGTTCGCCGAGGTGAGCTGTGCCAGGAGGTGGACCGGATCCCAGATGTCCTTGAGCGGCGTGCCTTTGAGGATGGCGGCCGAGGCGCTGGTGATGATGACGCCCATCATCGAGAAGGCGAGCATCGTGGTCGGCAGGCCGAGCGTCTGCCCGACCATCTGCTCACGTTGGCCACGGCCATAGCGCGTGAAGTCCGGGATATTGAGCGAGAGCGTGGCCCAGAAGCCGATCATCGCGGTGAGCTGCGGGATGAAGACCTTCCAGAACGCGCCGACCGAGTCGAAGCGGGAGGGCTCCGACAGCAAGGGCCCGACCCCGCCGGCGCGACTGACGGCCCACCAAAGCAGCCACGCGGCCATGATGAGCACGATGGGCGCCGCCCAGTTCTCGAAGACGCGCACCGCGTTCATGCCCTTGAAGATGATGAAGATATTGAGGAACCAGAACGCCATGAAGGTGATGGCGCTGGGAATCGATAGACCCGCGATGGACGCGCCGCCACCGAGGGTGGCGAAGTCCGGCCAGATGACGATGACGAAGGTCTTGACCGCCTCGCCGCCGATGAAGGTCTGGATACCGAACCAGCCACACGCGACGAGGGCGCGCAGCACCGCCGGGACGTTGGCTCCGCGCGTGCCGAAGCTCGAGCGCGCCAGGACCGGGAAGGGGATGCCGTACTTGGTCCCGGGGTGCGCGTTCAGCAGGATCGGGATGAGCACGATGACGTTGCCGAGCCCGATGGTGAGCAGCGCCTGCCACCAGTTCATGCCGACGTCGAGGAGGCTCGCCGCGTAGTTGTAGGTCGGGATGCAGTGCGCCATGGAGATCCACAGCGCGGCAAAGGCGTACGTGTTCCAGTTGCGGCGGGCTTGCGGGACGGGCGCGAGATCACCGTTGAACAGCGGGCTGTCCGCGATGTCGGGCGGCAGGCTCGCGAGCGCTTCTTTCGCCAACGTGGGGTCATGCATGCGGCCACGGTAGCGCGGCTTGCGCGAGAGGTCACGAAACCGTCACAGTGGCGACGTGGGGCTGTCGCAGAGGACACGGAGCCTCGAAAGTCATGCTCGTCGACCTAGGTGACCCATCGCTGCTGCTGAACCGCGAGCTCTCGCTGCTGGCGTTCAACGCCCGCGTCCTGGCGCAGGCGGCCGACGCGAGCGTGCCGCTGCTGGAGCGGCTCCGCTTCCTCACGATCTCATGCACGAACCTGGACGAGTTCTTCGAGATCC
>SXOX01000108.1 GCA_005776585.1 Pseudomonadota bacterium
AGATCGAGCGCATCGGCGGCAACGAGCGCGTCAAGATCGACGTGCGCGTCGTGTGCGCCACAAACCGGAATCTGGTCGACGAGGTGAAGTCCGGCGCCTTTCGCGAGGACCTCTACTACCGCCTCGCGGTCTTTCCGGTGCAGCTGCCTGCGCTGCGGGAGCGCCCCGGCGACATCGCGGTGCTCGCGCATCACTTCCTCGAGAAGTACGCCAAGGACGAGGGCAAGACGCTTCAGGGCTTCGAGCCCGAGGCCATCTCGCTGCTGCTCGAGTACGGCTACCCCGGCAACGTGCGCGAGCTGGAGAACATCATCAGCCACGCGGTCGTCGTCGCCAGCGGCTCGCGGATTCGGGCGGACGACCTGCCGCACGTGTTCGTAACGCGGCGTGGCGCCCAGCCGGTCAAGGTCGACTCCTCGGCACGGCTCGACACCTTGTTGGCGACCCAGATCACCAGCATGGACCAGATCCCGCCGCTCGAGGAGGTCGAGACGCGGGTCATCGAGCGGGCCGTCGAGCTCTGCGACGGCAACCTGGTCGTCGCGGCACGGCGCCTCGGGGTCTCGCGGGCTACATTGTATCGGCGAATCGGCAAGCACGGACTGAGGCGCGCATGAAGACACTGCTGACGGCATTGACGCTCGTGCTCTCGGGTCAGACGGCGCCGCCGGCTCCGACTCCAACGCCGACACCGACTCCGTCACAGACTCCGACTCCGACTCCGACGGCGCGCCCGGCTCCCAAGCCGGCCGCACCCAAGCCGACGCCACCCGCGCCCAAGCCTGAAGCGCCATCCGCATGCAAGGGTCCGACCGCGGCGATGGTCACCGTGCTCGATGGCGCCGTCACGCTACTCGTCGACCACTCGACCAAGCCGGGCGCGCTTGCCGCAGACGCAGGGCCGCTGCTCGACGCGTGGCTCAACGACCAGCGACCCGCGCTGACGGCGGCCCGCGCCGAGGCGGCGCAGCTGCAGAAGACGCTGTCAGACGTCGAGCGCAAGCTGTGTGAGGACCACGCCGCGGACGCGCTCAACAAGCCGCTCGGGCGGCTCGTGCCGGCGCTCGCGTTCTACTTGGGCCGCCCCGATGTGCTACGTCGGCTCGGCGTCCTGGGCCGCTAGAGCCCGACTCAGCGCCTCTCCAATCGCACGCTGCGCGTCGCTCTCCGGCACGAGCCGCTGAATCTCGCGTCCCGCCGCCACGTACGGCGCCAGCAGGTCCGGCGCGCGCTCGCGAAGCGCCCGCAGGTGCGCCTCGATGACGCCCGGCTGACCCCGCTGGATGGGCCCGGTCAGCGCGTCTCGGGGCTCGTCGACATGGGCGAGGTTGTCGACGGTACCCGCAATCAAGGGCCAGAGCGCCCGCAGGGCCTCGGTCCGGGACACACCGGCGGCAGCAAAGACGGCGACGGCGCGGTCGACGAGCGCGACGAGCGCATTCGACGCCAGACAGCAGGCCGCGTGGGTGAGCGCCTTCGCCGTCGGGTCGCTGACCTCGAACCACCGCGCGCCCATGGCCTCGACGAGCGCCCGCGCCACGGCGACGGCCTCGGCATCGCCCTGGAGGCCAAAGGTCGAGCGCGCGACGTGGTCGGGCGTGGCCACGGCGTTCGGAAACGATTGCAGCGGATGGCACGCGGCCGCCGAGCGTGGTCCTGCAGCCCGTAGCGCTGAGGCCGGGACAGCGCCCGCGGCGTGGAGCGCCACGTGATGCGGCGCCAACACGCGCGCAGCCTCGGTGGCGATGACGTCGTCTGGCACGGTGAGCCACACGACCTCGGCCAAGCCGACGGCGGCGGGCACGGCCTCACCCCAGAACGTTGGCACGGGCAGTGGCCCCGCGTGCCGCGACGCCGCTTCGGTGCGATTCCAGAGCCCCGCGACCGGTACGCCTGCGGCGTGCAGCGCTACCGCGAGCGAGCGACCACAGCGCCCGCCGCCCCACACGAAGACCGTGGGCCAGGTGCTCATGTGCCGTAGAGCCCGCGCTCCCGCAGGAGCCGTTCGACGGTGATGGGCACGAGGCCCGCGACCGGCTCCCCCTGGCGCAACCTCCGGCGCACGTCGGTCGAGGACACGTCGGGGAACGGCGGGCTCGGCGCGACGCCCTCGGGCACCGGATCGCCTGGGCGGGCGAGGACGATGAACCGGCACCGCCGTTCGAGCTCATCGAAGGACTTCCAGGCCGCGCGCTCGGCGAAGAGGTCCGTCCCGAGGACCAGATCGATCTCGCGTTCGGGGTCCTCGGACACGAGCGCGTCGACCGTGTCGATGGTCCGGCTCACGCCGCCGAGCCGCGCCTCGAGGTCAGAGACCTGGACCCGACCGGGCGCAAAGAGGGCTGCCACGGCGCGACAGAGCTCCAGGCGGTCCTGGAACGGCGCGAGCTCCTTGGCGAACGCATGCTGGTAGCAGGGCATCAGGAGCACTTGGTCGACCGGCTCGGCGGCGAGGACGTAGGCGATGGCGAGCACGTGCCCCACATGCGGCGGGTCGAACGAGCCGCCGTAGAGCGCGACGCGCCGCGGGCTCACACGCGGACCGCCTGCACCAACGCCTCGACGGACTTGCGCGCGTCGCCAAAAAGCATGCGCGTGTTGTCGAGAAAGAAGAGCGGGTTCTCGACGCCCGCGTAGCCGGCGGCCATGCCGCGCTTCGAGACGACGACCAGGCGCGACTTCCACACCTCCAGCACCGGCATGCCGTAGATGGGGCTCGACGGGTCGTCCAGCGCGCCCGGATTGACGATGTCATTGGCGCCTAGCACGAGCACGACGTCGGTGCGCGGCATGTCCTGGTTGATGTGCTCCATCTCCAAGACGAGGTCGTAGGGCACGCCCGCCTCCGCGAGCAGCACGTTCATGTGGCC
>SXOX01000109.1 GCA_005776585.1 Pseudomonadota bacterium
CTCGCCGATCTCGTCGAGAAACAGGGTGCCCTGGTGCGCCCGCTCGAACCGGCCCTCCCGCCGCTGAACGGCGCCCGTGAAGGCCCCCTTCTCGTAGCCGAAGAGCTCGGCCTCCAGGATCGTGTCCGGAATCGCCGCGCAGTTGATGGCGACAAAGGGCTTGCTGGCCCGGGTCGAGCCCGAGTGCAGGGCGCGCGCGATGAGCTCCTTGCCGGAGCCCGACTCGCCGGTAATCAGGACGGTGGCCGACGACGGCGCGACCTGGTCGACGAGGTCGAGCGTCTCCTTCATCGCCACGCTGGTCCCAATGATACGGCGATGGCCGACCGACTCGGCCAGCTCGGCCTTCAGGCGGCGGTTCTCAACGACGAGCCGCTGCTTGTCGAGCGCGCGGTTCAAGCACGCGACGATGTCGTGCCGCTTGAACGGCTTGACCACGAAGTCGTAGGCGCCCTGCTTCATGGCCTCGACCGCGAGCTCGATGGTGCCATACGCCGTGATGAGCACGACCTCGGTCTCCGGCGAGAGCGACTTCGCCGAGCGCAAGAGGTCCACGCCGGTCATTCCGCCGGGCATCTGATAGTCGGTGATCATGACCGCGACGCGCTCGCGCTGGAGCACGGCCAGGGCCTCGCGTCCATCGGAGGCGACGCGCACCGTGACGCCCTCGCGCTCGATGACCTTGCGGAGTGACTCACGGTTGGCCGCGTCGTCGTCGACGACGAGGACCAGGAGCTCGGATTCGGTCGTGCCCATGCGCCTCCGTGCCCCGCTCGAGGGGCCCAGCCACGGATGCAAGCGCCGGTCCAGCGACCAAAGCGCGTGCTGCGGTCGCGTGGGTGGCAGCGGGCTGGCTCTGGAGTGCCAATTTGGCACAAGAAGGCACGGGGAGTGTCAGGTTGGCAGTGGGGGGAGCACCTCGCGCCCTCCGAGGGCGTCGACGACCTGGGCGGGCCCAACGAGCCGCGGGCCCGTAGGTGCGACCAAGGACCGTCATCCGCGGGACGGCCGCCTTTACGAGCGACTCCCAGACCGGACCCAGGAATCGGCTCCCGTTTTCCGCCGCGGCGCGCCGCCCTACGACAGCGCGTGCCACCCGAGGACCACGTGCTCACGTCGGCGGTAGCTCTCGGTGCCGCCATCAACGAGCACCACCGTTACCTCCCCCAGCACTGCGCACAGCCGCTCCAGCCCGACGAACGCGTCGGATGGCACTGTCTCGCCCGCCAACGAGCCTCCCCGTGCGCGGCCCTGCGCCCAAGAACCGCTTGACACGCGACGTCCTTCTGTGTACCCGTTCGCGCCGGGGGGGCGCCGTGAGCCAAAAGAGTGACAATCAGCGATGGATCCGCGCCGTGTCGGCCCTGCTCGCGATCGCAGCGAGCGCGGGCTGTCAGTCCACCTCCGAGCCCGTATCCACCGTAGCCGACCTCGGTGCCTCGGTGGACGTCGCGCAGCCGCTGGACGCCGCGACACCGGACCTGGGCAGCCCCGGCGAGGACCTGCCTCCCACCGAGACCGCAGCTCCCGAGACCACCGCGTGCACTCCAGGCACCAAGGCCTGCCCCTGCGCGCCGGACGGCGCGTGCGGCGCGGGCCTTTCGTGCGTCGCGCAGCTCTGCCAGCCCACGGCGCTCGCGTGCAGCCCGGGCTCCACCGGCTGCAAGTGCAAGAAGGGCAGCACGTGCGACAAGAAGGCGGACCTCTGCACGAGCAACGTCTGCGTCGACTCGGGGTGCGCGCCCGGCGCGGTCAACTGCCCGTGCAATGCGGGGGCGTGCGCGGAAGGGCTCGTGTGCACGGAGGCCGGGATCTGCGTCTCGAACACCGGCAGCCTGGGTGGCCTATGCTTCTCCGATGGTACGTGCACGCTCGGAAATCGGTGCCAGGGAGGCTTCTGCGTCCCCTGCCAGCTCGGCTCGTTGGGCTGCGCGTGCTCGGCCGGCAAGTGCAACCCTGCGCTGGGTTGCGCCGGAGGGGTGTGCGTCAAGCCGGAGAGCCCTTCGCTCGTCCCGCCACCGTCGCCCAAGTGCTACACGCACTGCTCTACGGGCATCACCAAGAAGGACAAGTCGTACGTACCCTGCCCCTCGGACGGGTGGATGGAGGGCTGCCTCGACGACCTGGAGTGCGTCCTCGGCTCCTGCGTCACGCCGGGCGAGCAGCCGCCGACCTGCGTCAGCTCCGACTCCGAGTGCCCCGAGCATCAGCACTGCGTTGCTGGGACTTGCTACTCTAATTGTGACGCGGCCTCGCCGTGCGCGGCCGGCAAGAGCTGCTTCAATCACGTCTGCCGCCTCACGTGTCCCGCCGATGGCGCCCCGTGCCCCAAGGGCAGCTCGTGCAACAATGCCATTGGGGGGGGCGCGGTGTGTCTGCCCGACGCGGGCGTCCTCGACGGCGCCGACAAGCAGACCTCGGTCACGGGCGACATTCAGCTCTCGACACGTCTCGTGCACTTCTCCAACCTCGCGGACTCGGCAGTCATCACGCTGACCAACAATGGCGACGCGTACGCCTCCGTCGGCGTGCGCAAGCTCCGGCACAAGCTGTTTTTGGCCGATGCCACGACGGAGACCCAGAACCTCGACGCCGACGACGACCAGGTCCAGGACACCTCGGACAATTGTCCCTATGTGGTCAACGAGGACCAGCTCAACACCGACGGAGACTCGCTCGGCAACGCGTGCGATCCCGACGACGACAACGACGGCTTCGCGGACATCAAGGACGTCTGCCCGTGGGCCAAGAACCCGTTGCAGACGGACGCCGACAGTGACGGGGTGGGCGACGCGTGCGTCGGTGACCAGGATGGCGACGGCGTCCTCGACGCGACCGACACCTGCCCGACCGTGGTCAACCCGGCGCAAGAGGCGTCTGCCTGCGCCGCGCCGCTCGCACAGTTCACCTGCAACCCGACCAAGGACTGTCCGTTGTTCTGGCTCAAGATGGGACCGGTCGGGCTCGAAAGCGTCGCAGAGACCATCCAGGTCGAGATTCCGCCGCATGACAGCGTGAAGCTGTCGGTCACCAACGCTGGCGGCACGAGTGCTGTGCGCTGGACGGGCGCGCTGGACATCGTTCACCCCCGGCTCAACGGCGGCCGCGTCGAGCTGACCTTCGACACGAAGCCCGACGGTCAGTGGACGGGCACCGCGCACTACTTTGCGGACTTCGGTACGTCGAACGTCGAGACCTGGGCCGCGCTCCCCAATCCCACGCCGGGCGGCGGAGAGGCGGGCACCAAGAACGACGTAAGCGTCGTCAACAATGTTGGAAACGCGCTCATTCAGCGCTGGACTGCGTTTCGCCGGGGAAAGATCACCTTCAAGGAGTTTCAGGCGGTGCTGACCGCGACCGAGACGGAGTCGTGGCGAAACCCCGAGCTCGTGGCCAAGTGCGGCAAGTCGGCCGTGTGCTATCCCACGTCGGAGACGACGAGCGGCATCGCGACCTACAGCGACAACGCGCAGACGGCGCCGGTGCCCACGGCCATCGTGAGTCACCCGATGGCCATCAACGTGCGGGTGCTCGACGGGAACCCCACTACAATGACGGGCCGCATCGAGAGCGCCACGGCGATGCACTACGCCGGCAATCCGGGCATCGCCATCGCGTTCAGCGGGGCGGTGGCTTCATGTCCCACGACCTTGCCCACGGCGTGCCTCAACTTCGTCACGGCGCTCGAGGCGGACGTCGACGTGGGCGGGCGCTACACGTCCCACGGGGTCAGCGGCGCGTGCGCGCAGCTCGGGGGCGCCGACGCGCTCCGGGCCTTGCCGTGGCTGGTCCCCGGCTTCGAGCGCGCCACGTCCGTCGAGCCGAGCACGGGCTCCGTGTATCGACACGAGTGTGAAGAGGCCGCGTTCCCGTATCCGACCACGGGCGTCCCGGCCGAGCAGAAGCAGGCGCTGCGGTCGCAGAACCGCAACCTGGCGCGCGCCAACCCTATCCCGGACGGGCGCGTGCGCCATCGCGAGCTGCGCGTCCTCGACGGCGCGATGATCAACCAGTCGCAGCTCTTCGTCCTGTTCAAGGAGCGCTTCGACTCGTTCTTGGGCGAAGACGACCCCGACGGCTTCTCGGCCTACGGCTACATGGTGCTTCAGCGCCAGAACGTGACCGTGGACCTCAAGGACGGCAACGGCAACCAGGTCCCCGACTTCTTCGAGGGGACGCAGTACACGGGCAAGTCGAGCTTCGATCAGCCCAAGGGCGTGCTCGACGTCGGCTGTCCCGCGGAGCTCGTGTCGAGCTACATGAACGGGCTGAAGTCGCCGCCCGCGCAGTACTATCCGCAGAACGCGGCCGCGACGGCGCCGCAGCTCGCGCGCCTCTTGGTCGAGGGAACGGTCGACGCCGTCCCAATCAGCCCAGCGGTCGAGGCGGTGCACACTTACTGCCAGGACACGAAGAAGTTCGACGCGGGACGTACGGCCGAAAATGTCCCGTGTCCGGCAGGGAGCGAGGTCCTGTACTTCACGGTCGACGCCACCAACAAGACGCAGCCGGTGCGCGACCACCCGTGTCAGGACACTGGAGACTGCCGTCAGGTGCTCGAGAAGTGGCTTGGGACGCCGTTCCTCAAGCAACTTCGGCCGGCGTGGAAGTGCACGGACGCGAGCAAGGCGTACTGCGACGACAATCGGAGCGACCTCACGGCCGGCAAGACGTTCTTTCAGGCGCTCAACTCGGACAAGCTCAAGGCCCCCCTGCGCGCGGAGATCGACAGCGCGTTCCGGTACACGACCCGGTTCCGCAACCGGCAGGGGCAAGGCATCGGCTTCGCGCCCAGTGTGTGCGTCCCCGACTCCGACGAGATCCCCTACTGCTACGACCCGGCGGTGATCGAGGCCACGCGCGAGCGCACGGACTGTCTCGTGCACCTGTGGAAGACGCACTGGAGCGAGCTCGACGCCGTGTGCTGGAGTGGCTCGGGGGCGGGGTGCGAGCGGGTCTCGGAGCGCCTGACGAAGGTCCTGGCCGAAAACTTTTCGTCGACTAAGGAGACGGCAGAGCAGTCCTTCGACCTCGCCAAGAGCCGTGGCGGCTTCGAGCGGCTGTACTCGGAGCTGCTCATCATGATGGGCGACGAGTCGTACACGCGGTCGTTTGCGTCGCGCTTCGATCTGGCCGGAGCCAGCACCGCGGGCTTCGAGGGCACCTCGTTCGAAGACCAGGGCATCAACCTGAGCGGCATCACGGGCTTCGAGATGGTCACGCTCTATCAGGCGGTCCAGTACTACCAGGAGGCGCTCGACCGCTTCTATGCGCTGAGCCCCACGATCTGGTCGGCGCTGCCCAAGCCGCCCAACTTCACGCCCAAGGCCTCCAACTTCGTGACGGCCGACATGGTGGTCACCTACTTTGACCGATTGGTGCGCGCCTCGACACAGAAGACGCGGGCCATGAACGAGATCGCCAAGCGCTACCAGCAGCTCGATCGCAACGACCTGGCGCGCCGGGTCATCGAGCGCGCCTACAATGCGGCCTACCTCGAGTCGGTGGTCATGGCGCGCATGATGTTGCGCATCATCACGGTGAGCAAGCTCGAGTACGTCGATCAGATCAAGCGGGCGATCCGCGACGCTCAGCTGCGCTTCCGCACGGCGCTGCTGGACATGCGGAACGTGTACGCAAACATCCAAGACAACGTGAACTATTTTGGCGTACCGGCAGACTTCATCCCGTTTCCGACCGTGGACGCCAAAGAGACGACCTTCGCCAACGCGTTCGAGCAGATGATGATCCGCCTCAAGGCCAAGCTCTCGCTCGCCAAGGAGCGCGAGGACGTGGCCATTCAGAGCAAGCGCACGTTCGACACCGACGCGGCCGAGTTCCAGTCGGAGCTCGTGAGCATCCGCAACACGCACGAAAACCAGCTCACCGACATCTGCGGTACGTTCACGGCGCTCGATGGCGTGGTCTATCCGGCCATCGCCAAGTACGCGCACCTCTCCCCGGGCACGGCGGTCACGGGCGATCCGTGTGGCCTGATGGGCACCGGCCAGATCCACGAGGAGATCGCCCAGGCGGACCTGCTTGGCAAGGACTTCCAGCGGCTGACCGTGGAGCTCGACAACGTGACCGAGGAGGCCGACATCCAGATCAAGCTCGGCCTCGCGCAATGCAAGGCCATCGGCGACTTCAAGGACCAGGTCATCAGCATCAGCGGCAAGAAGACCACGCTGAACAAGGAGATCCAGGAGAACGAGCTGGCCATGAAGTTGGCGCAGATGGGCGTCGACCTGGCCCAGGCGCTCGCCGGCTTCTCTCAGGTCAACTGCGGTCCCGACAACCTCGTCGGGTGCGCCGCGGCCGGCGTCGTCTACACGGGGCTGGGGATCGCGATGGCGGGCAACGTCGTCGCGCAGGGCCTCCTTCAGAATGAGGTCAACAAGCGCACGCTCGAGCTCGCGAGCCTGGACGTCGACCAGGTCACCTTCGAGCTCGACAAGGAGTGCCAGATCGCCTCGGCGCAGACGGGCGCGTCGGCCGCTACGGTGCTCCTACAGATCCCGGTCAAACGCATCGAGCTGCTCCGGTCGGCCTATGAGCTCCAGCTCCAGGCCTCCAAGATCCTCCAGCTGCGCAACAAGGCCAAGCGGCTCCAGGCGCAAGAGGAGGAGGCCTCGCAGCTGGCCATCGCCACGCAGGCCGCCAAGAACGACCCGAACATCCGCATCTACAAGAACGACGCCATCATCAACGCGGACGTGGCCTTCGAGGCGGCGCTGACCGAGGCCTGGCGCACGACGCTCGTGCTCGAGTACTACACGAGCCAGTCGTACGCGGGACGGGAGAAGCTCTTCCTCACGCGGATGGTGTCCCGCGGCGATACGAACCTGGAGGACTACGTCGCCAATCTCCAGAACGCGTTCTACGATTTCGAGGACTTCTTTGGACTCCCCGAGTCGCGCGTCATTCGGCTGTCGCTCAAAGACGACATCCTCCAGGTCCCGTGGCAGGACACCAATGGCCAGGCGCTGAGCGACGCCGAGCGGACGGAACGCCTGAGGACGGCGCTGCGGGATCCCGCGCGGCTGGATCCCAACGGGTACCTCGTCTTCCCGTTCACCACCGAGATCAAGAAGCTGTCGCCGCTCACGCGCAACCACAAGATCCTGTGGATCGAGGTCGATCTCCGGCTGTCCTCCTCCACCGACAACCTCGCCCGCGTGTACCTGCGACCGCGCGGGACGAGTACCATTCATGGCGTCGAGAACACGTTCCGCTACCACCGTCTGCCGCCGCACATCGCGGTCATCAACGCCAAGATCAGCGGCAGCATGGGGGTCTTCGATCCGTCGGTCTTCAAGTCGGCGCGCCTGCGCGATCGGCCTCTGGCCAACTCGCACTGGGAGCTCACGATCAACCAGCGCGACGAGTACGTGAACCAGGACATCGACTTGCAGTCCTGCACCGACATCTACATTGACATCTATTACTCTGACTTTACGCAGCTTTAGACTGGCGATCGGGGAGGTCGAGATGAAGCGGCGTCGTGTTGGAGTAGCGCGCATCGGGTGCGTGGTCGTGCTTCTGGCCGTGCTGGGGTGTGGCGGCGAGGCGCCAGAGGGTAACGCCGGGGGCGCCGAGGACTCCGGTCCTGCGATCGTCGATGCCGGCACCGACCTCGGCTCACCCGTGGACGTCAGCGATGCGCCGGATGCCTCTGGGCCTCTCGACGTGGCGGACACGCTAGCTCCCGAGACCACGCCTTGCCCCGCCGGGACGGCCGGATGCCCCTGCGCTGCGGGCTGCAAGAGCGGGCTCGTGTGCGATGCCACCACGACCAAGTGCCGCACGCCCAAGACGTGCAGCCAGACGCCGTGCGCCGCAAACCAGGACTGCGCGCAGGAGCCGGGCAAGGACGCGACGTGCCTCCCCTCGTGCGCGCCGGGCTTCACGTGGAACGCGGCGACCTCGAGCTGCGACGTCAGCGTCATCAAGTCGAACTGCGACGCCACCGGAGAGGCGAGCATCCTCGCCGCGTGCAACGCCAAGCTCATGGTGTGCGTGCCCGACGCCACGGCGGGGGCGCTCTGCTCGGGCTGTCAGCCGTTCGCGGTCCCCGATGGCAATACCAAGTGCCGGAAGGTCATCACATGCGCGGAGCTGCCGTGTAGCGCACAGCACCGGAAGTGCGACGCCCAGACGGCCACCAGCGACGCGAGCTGTGGGGCCTGCCAGCAAGGCTACGCGGACCAAGGCGGGACCTGCGTGCTCACGGCCACGACCCTGTTGACCTGCAAGGACCTGGGCTGCTCGGCGGCGGAGGCGTGCTTCGAGGGCTTCCCGGGAAAGAACGCGTACTGCGAGCCCCGACCGTGCGCCAAGCCGAACCAGGCCTGCAACACGTCGTTGTCGAGCTGCGATGCCGTCTCCGTTGTGTGCAAGGACTGCACGATCGCGTGCGGTGACGGCAACGGGGGCCCAGGCTCCGGTGAGACGGGACGCATCTGGGGCTGGACGACGGCCAGCGGCACCTGCCTGTGCGAGACGGAGACCGGGTATTGGCAGACCGATGGGCAGGGCGCCTACGCGCAGCTCTGCGACGCGGACGGCGATGGCTGGACCACGGTCACCGCCTACGAGTTCATCGACGGCAAGCTGTCCAAGGACCCGGCACTCCATCCCAACGCGCGCTGTCCGGTCCAGCGCGTCGATCGCGTCGCGCTCCAGAACGAGTTCCATCAGCGGCAGCTCGTGTACTCGTGTCAGGCCGGCGGCTTCACGCCCGCGCTGGAGGACGGGAGCTCGCCGTGCCCGAAGGACGCGCAGGTCCTCGGCCTCTATGAGCCCGAGCAGCTCGACTCCGACACCGCGATGACGCAGGAGGAGGTCGCGCACCCGGGCGTATTCCCCGTCGTCGATGGCGCGAGCGGGACCGGTGGACGCCGTCTCTTGGCGCGCGAGGTCAACGCCCTGACGCGGGCGTGCACGACAGAGGCCGCCGACTACAACCGCAACGGGAAGGAGGACGTCGGCGAGTATCAGGGCTACCTCTCGGATACGATCCAGGCGTACGCCGCGCTCGTGCCCCTTCAGGCGCTCACGCACTTCGTGGAGCTGCACCGAACGTGGACCGAGTTCGAGACGGACCTCGCCGTGCCTGGAAAGCTCGTCATCGCCGAGCGCTCGCGGCAGGAGCAGGCGTTTCCGGTGCAGTACGCGCCGACGGAGGGCCCGTACTGGCGCGAGTGCACCCGGAACCGCGACGCGACCTACGAGGCGAGCCCCGCGGACGGCAAGCCGGCGGTCGGCTTCGACTTCGCCCGCTGGGGGTGCGCCTCTCCCAACGGCACGTGCGACTTTCCGGGGCCGAGCTGCGGCAAGCCGCCGGGGAGCGTGTGCAGCCGTCCACCTCCGCCGATTGCGGCGGTGTCCTCTTCTACCATCCCCCCGCACGGGCTGAGCACGCTCGGCGCCACGGGGACGCCGCCCGATGGCGTCTGGCGCGGCATGAACCACCATGGCCAATTCCGCTGCGCGGTCGTCAAGACCAAGGTCGATCCGCTGAAGGACGGCAAGGAGGTGCTGGCGAGCAGCGTGCTCTTCGACGCGCAGCAGCCGGCGAACCTTTGGCAGCTCAACGCCTGCCGCGCGTGCTCGGCCTCCGATCCCCAGTGCGGCTGCGTCGGTGACGGGCTGGCGTGTACCTCCGAGCCGCCAACCTCGAGCGCGCCCTCCGCGCTCACCCCGCGGGTCGTGTGTCAACCGATCGCGATGGGCAATGCGGCGACTCGGGTGGGCTTCGTCGCCGCGCGGTATCAGACGGGCCCGCTGAACGCGTACCTGCGCGGGTGTCTTCCGGAGTGGGTCGATATCGGCGGCTTCGAGTTCGATGGCATCGCCGCCGGGGCCGCACAGCTCGGGTTCACGCCCGCCGAGCTGGCTACGCTGCTCTACCCGTGGAACGCCCTGTGCCCGGGCTTTGCCGATCAACCCAAGGCCGTCAGCGGGCAGGCCAACCCCAAGGACTTCGGGCGCCTCGTGTGCGGTTGCAACGTCAACTATGGCGGCGTGGCGTGCGATCAGGGCTGTCCTCAGCCACTCTACGGCGGCCCCAAAGCCAATACCGGTGCAAACGCCGTGTGCCAGGAGGTCGGTGGCGGCTACTGCCCCAAGAGCGACACGGGCGGCCCCGAGGGGACGGGCGGCCGGAGCGGCGCCTGGCTGTGCGGCACGTTCGGCGCCACGTCCACGCCAAACCACGCGCTCCTCGGGCCGGTGCTGGCGCCGGCCAGCGTCAAGTTCGCGCCCGACAAGACTCCGCTGGGCCCCGTCCTCCGCGGGGGCATTCGCCTCAAGCCCGTCGTTGGCACGCTCGGATGCTCGGGCCAAGCGTGCAACGGGCCGGTGAAGGGCCCCGTGATTCGCCCATGAGCCAGCGCAACACCCATCGTAGTGACCTGAATCCTGACCGTCGCTCGGTCAGCCTGAAAGGATGAAGATGAGTCAATCCAACCGCAGTCACGCTCTCAAGACACTCGCCATGGGCGTCGTCGGAGGGCTCCTCGCCCACCTCGTGGTCTTGGCCACGGAGTCCCGCGCCGCACCAGCTCTTGACCAGATCGAGCGACGGCTCCCCTACTCGGGCACGCTCGACTGGGACGGCGCGCCGTATACCGGGGCGACCAAGATGGCCTTCGACCTCTTCGATTCGGCCAACGCAGGCAAGCTCGTCTGGACCGAGCAGCAGAGCGTCGCGGTCTTCAACGGTCAGTTTTCCGTGCGTCTCGGCGATGGCACGCCGGCCGGGCTCGAGGCCGCGCTCATCACCGGCAAGGCGCTGTGGCTCCAGGTGACCGTGCAACGCCTGGACAGCGCCGGCAAGGCCATCGACGTGCCGGGCGTGACGCTCTCGGGACGCCAGCGGCTCAACCCGGTTCCGTACGCAGTCTGGGCCACCAACGCGGCCAACTTCAACGTGGCCGGCGACGCCGCGGTCGTGGGTCACCTGATCACGGGCAGCCTGAAGGTCAACGCCAACCTTTCGTCCGGTCCAATTGACGCTTCGTCGATCACTGCATCGGGACAGATCTACACCGCGATGACGGCCACCGCGCAGTCGGCCGTCATCGGGGATTCGCCGCCGGGGGGCACCGCCGACCAGATGGGGCTCTGGAAGTCCTCCGCCAAGCTCGCCGCCGTTCGCAGCAGCAACTCGGATACGTGGTTCTCCGCACCCTCGGACTTTGGGACCGTGACCGTCAACATCGGCGCAAAGACGGCGCTCACCGTCACGAGCACGGCGATGACCACGAACGTGCCCCTGCACGTGAAAGGCTGCCCCTCGGGCTACAAGAGCGTGACGACCAACGGCGGCCTCTGCATGAGCAACGTGGCAGGCAACTCGACGAAGTACCTGTTTGCGCAGGGCCTGTGCTTCGACATGGGGGCGCACGTGTGCACGCACACGGAGTGGTTCCTCATCGGGCAAAACCAAGGTCCAATTTCAAATTACAACGGAGAGTGGATTGGAAACATGGTCGACAACGACACGGCCCTCGTCATCGACGGGGTCGCCTTCGACAACTTCGAGACGACGGCCTTGAAGGACTCGTCACACAAGTATCACTGCTGTATCGGCTACAGCGGAATTCAGTAGTCAACCCGCCACTTGCAGGCGAATCGACAGCGCGAGCGCTGGCTGAATCCACAGGAGGGTCACGATGTATCGAGTTGGCACACTGGTGTTCGCCGTTGGCCTCGCGGCCTGCACGAAAGAGGACGCCCAGAGTACGGGGACCCCGTCTGACGACGTGGGCCAAGTCACCGACCTCGGATCGGCGGACTCGGTCGATCCCAAGACCGACGGGGGCGACACGAGCGGGGGCCCGGATGTGGGACCGCTCACGACCTTCCGGCTGCGGGTCGACCGCGCCGAGGCCCGCTCCTGCGAGTGCCTGCTGACCGACCCCAACGGCGCGCTGCATCAGGTGGTGTTTGGCGCCTCCGTCGAGGGCCGGCAGATCCGGCGCGGTGATCGCGTCGGTGTGGCCTTCTTCCGCAAGGCGGACGCGGCGCTCGACGAAGGCGCCGTCTCACTGTCGCTCAAGGGCACCGCGCTCAATGGCGTGGTCATGGCGCGCGCGTCGTGCTTCGACAAGGCGGGCGCCGAGCTCGCCGGCGCCAAGGTTGAGATCGCCGCCCCATGACGCGCCTCGCGCCACTCAGCGCCTTGGCGCTGCTCTTGCCGACGCTGGCCAGCGCGCAGCTCGGGGTCTCGAACGACCGCGTCAGCCTCCCCACGGGCCCGGGTGGCCTGGAGGGCATCGGTCAGAACGTCGCAGTGAATGCCAACATGGCCACGATGACGTATTCGGTCCCCATTC
>SXOX01000110.1 GCA_005776585.1 Pseudomonadota bacterium
GCCGGCGCATCGGGCGCTGCGGGAGCCATGGGACCAACCGGTCCAACGGGACCCGCCGGCGCATCGGGCGCTGCGGGAGCCATGGGACCAACCGGTCCAACGGGACCCGCCGGAGCGTCGGGCGCTGCGGGAGCCATGGGACCAACCGGTCCAACGGGACCCGCCGGAGCGGCCGGTGCCAAAGGCGCGACGGGACCCGCTGGTCCCACAGGCCCCGCAGGCGCGTCGGGCGCTGCGGGAGCCATGGGACCAACCGGTCCCACAGGCCCCGCCGGCGCGTCGGGCGCTGCGGGAGCCATGGGACCAACCGGTCCAACGGGACCCGCCGGCGCATCGGGCGCTGCGGGAGCCATGGGACCCACTGGTCCAACGGGACCCGCCGGAGCGTCGGGCGCGAAAGGCGCGACGGGTGCCACGGGACCCACGGGCGCGACGGGCCCGCAAGGTCCCACCGGGACGCAAGGCGACACCGGAGTGGTACTCATGGCGCGGTTCAACGGATTCGTGTCGACGGTCGCTGGGTCGGCCACTGCGTACGAATTTGTCGGGCCAACGACGACCCTCGTCGTCACCGCCGGCCAGCGGGTGTCCGGGACCGCAGCCGTGCCTCTCGGAACCTCGACCGGCGTCGCGTTACTTCGTCTGGGCCTGTGCCATCAGCTGTCGACGGCGACGACTCCAACCAATTTCGTTGGCTTCGGATACGCGGTCGTCGAGGTCGACACGACGTGCACGGCTCAGGCCGCCAGTGGCTCCGTGGTCCTCTCTACCGCGGGCTCGTATACGGTCGGTGTCTGTGTCTACAACTCGGGCGCGCAGGCCCTCGACAGCAACAACTACCTCAATGGCTGGGTCATGGTGACCAACGACTGAGCGCGGCCCGCAGCTGAGCACTGCGGGCGCCCCCCAAGCATGCGTCATCTGACTCCATTGGCCATCCTGATTGGCAGCGTGATCATCGCGTTCGGCCTGTATTTCGGGCTAAGAACGGACACGAACAGCCCACGTGACCGTCCACCCCCCGCCTCGGAACCCTTGCCACAGCCAGCACCTCTGCCGCCGGCTCAACCGCGCATCGTTCCGGAACAAAAGACCCGCGTGGCGACCGAAGCCAAGGCGGCACTCGAAGCGCAGAAGGCCGCTATCGTAGCCCAGTGCCTCGCCACTCCACTGAATGACGGCAAGCCCCCGTACGTCGACTACGTCTTCAACTTCACCTTTGGCGCCAACGGCCAGATGCTTGCGCGCGGCGTCTCAGAGGACCGCGAGACGGGCCGCCCGGCCGTCACCAAGTGTGTCCTAGGCGCGCTGCTGCCCGTCATCGTGTCGCCCCCGGGACAATCGGTCTACGTCGAGGTCGACTTCCGCCTCCAGTAGTGCCGGCGGCCTCAGGCCACCGCCCAAACCCCCAGGCTCACCGCCGCCAGACCCCAACAGTACCAGGCGAACGTGTGGAAGCTGCCCTTGCGCACGAGCCGCTGAAGCACTCCGAGCGACGCGTAGCCCACGACACCCGAGACGACGGCACCGACGAGCAGCGGCGTGGTCGCGATGGACTCGCCTCCGTGAAGCGCCTCGCCGCCCTTGAGCGCGACGGCGCCAAGCACCGCTGGAATGGACAAGAGGAAGCTGTAGGTCGCGGCGGCGTCACGCTCGAGCCCGAGCCAGAGGCCCATCGCGATGGTCGAGCCTGAGCGTGAGATGCCGCGCACGTGCAGCCCCTGGACGAGCCCGATGAGGACGGCGTCCTTCCACGTCATCTGATCGAGCGTGCGCCCGGTCTCCCCGCGGCCCCTGGTCGTGCGCAGGATGAAGCCCGTGACGCACAGAGCAGCGGCCATGAGCGGGACGGTCGTCACGGACTCCAGCCGATTGCCGATGAGCACTCCGAGGACACCCGTCGGGATGGTGCCGAGCACGACCCAAACCGCAAGCCGCAGCCGCGTGTTGGACCAGCGTGGCCTGACCAACGCGAGCAGCATGTCGCGGATGGGGCCCCAACAGATGATGCACACGGCCACGAGCGTGCCGAGGTGCAGCACGACGTCGAAGAGGGTCTGCGGCTCCGTGAAGCCGAAGGCCATGGCCGCGAGCGCCAGATGCGCCGACGACGAGATGGGCAGGAACTCCGTGAGCCCCTGGAGGACGCCGAGCCCGATGGCAAGCCAGAGCGCCACGCGCTAGCGCAGGCCCACGCGGCTGCGGACCTCGTCCATCGTGACCTGGGCCAAGGCGCGGACCTGGAGGCCGCAATCTCGCAACACGTCGCGTACGTCGTCTGGTCGCTTGCGCAGCACCTCGGCCCGCTCGCGGATGGGACCGAGCCGCGCATTCACGTTCTCGGCCAGCGCGCTCTTGCAGTGGAAGCACCCGATCTGCGCGGTGCGGCACTTGGCCTCGATGTCCGCGCGCTGCTCGGTCCCCGAAAAGAAGCCGTGGAAGGTGAAGACGTTGCACACTTCGGGGCGACCCGGGTCCGCCAGGCGCGCGCGCTGCGTGTCGCTGACCATGGTGCGGGTGACCCGATGCTTGATCTCGTCGGCCGTGTGCGTGAACGCGAGGTGATTGTCGAGCGACTTGGACATCTTGGCCTCGCCGTCGAGGCCCAGCACACGCGCCCGTTTGTCGTCTTTGATGAGCGGCTGGCACTCCGGGAACGTGTCGCCGTAGCGCGCGTTGAACTTGCGCGTGATCTCGCGCGTGAGCTCCAGGTGCTGGCGCTGGTCCTCACCGACGGGGACCCACTTGGCCTTGTACAGCATGATGTCCGCGGCCTGGAGGATAGGGTAGGTATAGAGCCCCGTGTTGACGAAGCTCGCCAGCTCCGCCTGCTTGGACTTCTCCTTGAACTGCGTCATGCGCGACAGCTCGCCCATCGGGGTGACGGTCGAGAGGATCCAGCCGAGTTCGGTGTGCTCGGGCACGTCCGACTGCACGAACAGCAAGGACTTTGCGGGGTCGATGCCGCACGCGAGCAGCCACGTCGCCATCTCGAGGATGGTCGGCTGCATGGCGCCAGCCTCGACCTGCCCGGTCAGCGCGTGGTAGTCGACGATGCAGTAGACGCACCGATAACGCTCCTGAAGGTCGACCCAGCTCTCGATGGCGCCGAGGTAGTTGCCCACGTGCATCGAGCCGGTCGGCTGCATGCCGGAGAACAGCGTATCCATGGTGGAAATCCTCTCCCGGCGGGCTCAGCGGGGCTTTTGGACGTGCAGCTCAATGCGGTTGTTGGCCGCGCGCCCCTCGGGCGTGTCGTTGTCGTCGATGGGCTTGTCCTCACCGACCCCGACGGCGTCCAGCCGGCCCGCAGACACGCCACGCGAGACGAGCTGCTTCTTGATGAGCGCGGCGCGGTCGGCGGCGAGCTTCTTGTTCTTCTTGTCGTCGCCCTGCGAGTCCGTGTGCGACTCGATCCGCAGCCGCAGCGCAGTGTTCTGCTTGAGCGCCTGCGCGATCTCGTCGAGCACCGCGAAGACCTGCGGATCCAAGATGATGGAACCCGCCTGGAACGAGAGCGGCTGACGCAGCTCGATCTGGTCCTCGCGCACCAGGATGGTGCGGAAGCTGTCGGGGCAGCCCTGGGTCTGCGCGGGGCCGGCCTGGTTCGGGCATTTGTCCTGCGCGTCCGGGATGTCGTCGCCGTCGTTGTCCGCATCGGGACAGCCGTCCAGGTCCTGGTAGCCGTCGAAGTCCTCGGCTTGGTTGGGGCACTGATCGTTGGCGTCCAGCAGGCCGTCCTTGTCGTTGTCGAACTCGGGGCAGCCGTCGTTGTCCTGGAAGCCGTCCTTGTCTTCCTTGTCGTTCGGGCACTTGTCGCGGTCGTCGGGCACGCCGTCCATGTCCTTGTCGAAGTCCGGGCAGCCGTCGTCATCGTTCTCGTTGTCGAAGTCCTCCGGGATGTCCGGGCACTTGTCTACGCTGTCCGGGATGCCATCGCCATCCCGGTCGCCGTCGCACTTGCTGCCCGACGCCTTGTCCACGACCGCCGCCATGAGCCGGCGCGCCTCACCGAGGTGGTCCTTGGCGATGAGCGAGCGCCCGCGCGACGATTCGTAGCGCGCAAAGGCGATCTTGGCCTCCGCCAGCGCGAGCTCACTCGGCGCGCACGCGACGGCCTGCTCCTTGCCGTTCTTGAGCTCGACGAGCTTGCCCTCGAGCTCGCGCGTGTCCCGATCGATGACCGCGGCCGTCACGCACCCGGAGGCGCAGACGCAGGCGACGAGGAGGGCAAGGCGCGACATCAGTTGAGATCCGGCGGGGGCGAGAGCGTTGGCGGCAAGACGGGCGTGGGCGGCCGAAGCGGCGTGCGCTTCGGGGCCGTCTTGGGATCTTTGCCCTGCTTGCGGATGGCCTCGACGCTCTTGCGGCGCGCGGCCGTGCGCGAGGCCTCGGTAGCCAGCTCGCGGGCCTCGCTGGCCCACTTCTCGGCGATCTCGAACTCGGCCGTGCCTTCCTTGCTGCGGGCCTCGCCCATGAGCGCGACCGCCTTGGTGAACTCATAGCGCGCGTAGCGTGGCGCCTCATTGGCCAGCGCGTCCTCGATGGCCTTCTGGCCGTCGGCGAGCGCACGCGAGGCCTTGATCGGCGCACAGGCCGGCAGCGCCGAGACGGCAGCGGCGAGCAGAAGCATTGCGAGGCATGATCGCACGCGGGTACGGTTGCAGAGGGCTCGCGACGTGTCAAGGCGCGCTCGCATGGCAATTCCGAACGGGTTTCCGAACGCAGTGGATCGATCGTTGTGGAAAAAAATTTGGCCGCCCTCACGGGCTCGCTTAGACTGCTCGCACCTTGGGGGACGGCCCCCGCAACAGGAGATCGCCATGGACCGACCGACGACCCGCTCCACGAACACGACGACCGTCACGACGAAGGTCGACGTTGCCCGGACTTTGACTGACGCCGGGCTCACCGCCGAGGAGGAGAAGGTCCTCCGCATGCGGTATGCGATGAAGGCGGCGCCGTCCACACGGCTCGACCTCGTCGGTCAGCATGATCCGGAGACGCGCGCCAAGCTCGCGATGATCGAGCAGCTCGCCCTCGCTGGGCTCAAGCAGAAGAAGGCCGCGGCGGCACAGCCCGAGGCCGCGCCCAACGCCAAGAAGGCGCAGATCCTGGAGCTGTTGCGCAAGGACCGCGCCGACAAGGGCCGCTAGGCCCACGCGTTACTTCTTCTTCTCGCCATCGGTGCGCGTGTAGCCGGTCATGAACCGCACGTTCGCGCCGCCACAGCCGCCGTTGTCCTTGGCGAACACCATCCGACCCAGCAGTCGCAGCGTGACTTTGCACCCGTCCTGTTTCACGTGGAGCACGTTGCCCTTGGGCGTGGCCAGACCGGAGAACTCGCCAGAGTGCTCGGGATACTGCTCGGTGCCGCCCTTCTTGGGCCAATAGGCCTCGCCCTTCACCTTCAGCGCGGTCTTCGCGGTTGCGATCGTGATCGAGTCGTCACCGCTGGCGAAGGTGCCCACCCACGCCGAGAGCGGCGGCGCGTATTCGGCGTCGAGCGTGACCGCGCCCTCGGGAATCCAGCCCACGGTGCCCGCCGCGCCGGCCTTCTTGGGCTGAAACCACACGCAACGAAAGCCGTTGCGCGTGACGCTCGCGAACACCTCGTTGCTTGGAACGAGGTACGCTTTCGACGCGCAGGCTGGCTTCTTGGCGTTCGGGCAGCCGTCCTTGGTGTCCTCCTGAAAGTGCACGCGCTTGCCGGCGGTCGCGTTGACCACGCCGCGCGTGATGGTCTTGTGGTCGGCGAAGGCGCCGTTGCGACAAAGCACGACCTCCCTGGCGAACGACGGCGTGGAAGACAACAGCAACACAGCGACTGCGAGGCGGGTGACCATGCCGGCGTGGATAATGGTTTTTGCGTCGTCGGGCAAGGCGACTGCTTGACGTGCTCGCCGCGAGTTCCTAGAGAAGCGCCGGATGAAGAAGCCGACCAAGCCCGATCCCGTCGCGCTCCCGTTCGTGAAGTGGGCCGGGGGCAAGCGACAGCTCTTGCCGGAGCTACGACGGCATCTGCCAGCGACCTTCGGCCGCTACTTCGAGCCCTTCGTGGGCGGCGCGGCGCTGTTCTTCGACCTCCGGCCCACGTCGGCCGTCCTCGGCGACATGAACGCGCGGCTCGTGCGCACCTATCGCGCCGTCCAAGGCCAGGTGGAGGACGTGATCGCGCGCCTCGCCGTGACGCGATACGACTCGGATTACTTCTATACCGCACGTGCGACCGACATCGACGCCGCAGCGACGGACGCCGAGGTCGCCGCCTGGTTCATCTACCTGAACCGAGCGGGCTTCAATGGCCTGTACCGCGTGAACTCGAAGGGGCACTTCAATGTGCCGTTCGGTCGACATGGCAACCCCACGCTGTGTCCTGCCGCGCTCCTGCGCGCGTGCTCGGCCGCGCTACAGGGCGTGGAGGTGCGCCACGCGGACTTCGCCGAGGTCGTGGAGCGCGCCGAAGCCGGTGACCTCGTGTACTTCGATCCCCCGTATGTCCCGGTTTCGAACACGGCCTACTTCACCTCTTACACCAAGGACGCCTTTGGTCCGGACGCGCAGCGCAGGCTCCGCGACGTCGCGGTGAAGCTCAAGCAGCGCGGCGTCCACGTGCTGCTGTCGAACAGTGACGCGCCCTTCGTTCGCGAGCTGTACGGCACGGGCGCCTTCACGCTGCACGAGGTCCAGGCCACGCGGGGCATCAACTCGAACGCCGCGGCGCGCGGGCCGGTCGGTGAGCTGATCATCGCCTAGGAGCGTGCTACGGTGGCGCGCATGCTAGCCACCGCGAACTATTGGATTCGCGTCGTGCTCGCGGGCGCGTGGTTCTTCGCCGTGGCGGCGGTCGCGCTCGTGCGGTCCTGGTGGCAGAAGGACAACAGCAGCCTGGGCCACCAGTTCGCGAGCCCGATGGCGCGGGGCGCGCTGCGCCTGCTCGGGGCACGGGTCTCCGTCGCGGATGCCTCTCGACTCACCGACGTCCAGCCCTGCATCTACATGGGCAACCACCAGTCGAATCTTGACGTCGTTGTTTATGGGTCGCTCTATCCGCCCCGCACGATCGTCATCGGCAAAGTGGAGCTCAAGCGCATCCCGTTGTTCGGTCGGATGTTCGCGGCCGGGCGCAACATCATGATTGACCGCAAGAACCGCACCGAGTCCATCGCTGGGCTCGATCAGGCAGTGTCGGCACTGCGCGAGCACGGGCTCTCGATCTGGATCTTCCCCGAGGGCCGCCGCAGCCGTGGCGCCGGCTTCCTGCCCTTCAAGAAGGGCGGCTTTCACATGGCGATCGCTGCGCAGTGCCCCATCGTACCCATCGTTTCCGGAGCGACCGCCTCCCTCATGGACACCCGCGCACGGCGCCTCGGTGGAGGGACGGTTCAGGTGTCGGTGCTCGAGCCCATCTCGACCGTCGGCCTGACGAGCGACGACGTCGAGCCACTGATGCAACGCACGCGCGACCTCATGGCCGCCGAGCTCGAGCGCATCTCCCGACCAGGTTGACCTCGGTCACGGAGCATCCGCGTCGTCGACCTCCGGTGGCGCGTCCTCGTCGTCTTCCTCTTCGTCAGCCGGCTCCTCGTCGTCGTCGGGTGGCGGAGGCAGCTTCGTCACGTAGGGATGCGGCCAGATGACCCACGTGCGCTCGTACACGCGGCCTGCGCGCCCGGCCTGCGCCAGAAATCGCTCGAGCTCGCCACGGCGAATGTAGCCGCCATGTCCGGGATGCCACTCGAAGTGAAAGATGTCCTTGGACTTGTGGTCCCCGGCCCAGGTGAAGCCGAGCTCGCGCGCGATCGCCCCGAGCGCGTCCCATTTGGCCTTGAAGGCGGGCTCGGACTTGTAGCGCTTGAGCGGCTCGCTGAGGGTGGTGAAGCCCTCCAGGTTCACATCGACCGCCATTCCCCACGCGTGCCAATGGGAGTAGCTCTTGTAGGTCCGCGTGCGCCAGCCCTTCTTGGGCTTGTGCGGGCGGTAGACGCTGATCACGTGAATCGGGATCTTGGCCTTCCAGGCGCGCCGAACGAGCTCTCGCGTCAGCTGGCGCACGTGAGGATGCGCGGCGCCGAGCGACTTGAGGCGGCCCCCCTTCTCGACTTTGGAGGAGACGTCGGTCCGTGAACCGAGCCAGAGGACGCAGGCGCCACGAACGGGGTCGACGAAGACGGCAAAGCTGCGCGGGTTCTGCGTATACAGCTCGAAAGCGGGGCCCTTGTCCTTCTGGCAGGACGTCCAGCCTTCGGGGAAGTCGCGGTAGACCTTGTCGCCTTGCGCGGCCGTCACGGTCTTCCGCTTCTCGAGGGCCACGGGGCGCCCGGTGCGCCGCCCGATCCAGACGCGAACGCGCTTCTTGGCCGCGCACTCGCGCCAGGGCCGGTTGCCGTCCCAACGCCACTTGACCTCGTCGAGGGCCGGGCAGCGCGCCGGGCGGTCGAAGTCCCATGGCACGCACATGGGGCGCTTCCCGGACGCGCACGCCGGTCGCTTGGCCTCGGCGGTGGCGGCCCAGAGAACGACGAGGATGGTGAGCGCGCGCGTCATGCGTCGCGGCATTCAACCTGGGCGCGAGGCCCCTGTCACGTGCGACGTGGCCGCCGTTGACCACGCCCGCGACGCGTGATTCCCTCTCGCGCCATGACCGCGCCCGCCGAAGACCTCTGCCACTTCATCGCTCAGGGCCCTACGCCGTTTCATTGCATCGTCGAAGCGGCACGACGGCTCGACGCGCGCGGCTTCGTCGTCGCCCACGAGGGCGATCGGACGCTGGGCTCGGCCGAGGCGCAGTATCTCGTCCGTGGAGGCACTCTGATCGCGTGGCGCCGAGGCACCGATGCGCCGGCCAGCGCCGGGTTTCGCCTCATCGGCGCGCACACGGATTCGCCCAACCTGCGGCTCAAGCCCACGACGGAGAGCGCGCGTGAGGGCTATCTCACTTGGGGCGTCGAGCCCTATGGCGGTGTGCTCCTGCACACCTGGACCGATCGGGACCTCGGGCTGGCCGGCCGCGTCGTCGTGCGCGAGCCCAACGGCAGCCTCGAGTCGCGCCTCGTGCGCATCGATCGACCGCTGGCACGCGTCGCGAATCTGGCCATTCACCTCGACCGCGAGGTGACCGAGCGCGGCCTCATCCTCAACAAGCAGACGCACTTGGCTCCGCTGGTCGGGCTCGAGGCCACGGGACTCGGCGCATTGGAGCGTCTGCTCGAGAGCGAGCTCGGCGTCGCGCGCGACGCTATCTATGGCCACGACCTCATGCTCTTCGACCTGCAGGCCCCGACGCTCGGCGGCGTCGGCCAGGAGTTCGTGTTCGCTGCTCGGCTCGACAATCAAGCCTCGAGCTACATGGCGCTCACCGCGCTGACAACGATGACGACCGTACCGCGCGCGACCGCCGTCGTCGTCTTGTTCGACCACGAGGAGTGCGGCTCCGGCTCCGAGCGCGGCGCGGCGTCGGCGCTGCTGCGCCAGGTGCTGTCGCGCCTCTGCACCGAGGGCGGCGAGAGCGGCGACGCGCAGGGGGGCCTCGCGCGGGCTGCGGCCCACTCGTTCGTCGTCTCGGCGGACATGGCGCACGCGGTCCACCCCAACTACGCGGACCGCCACGAGCCGCAGCACAAGCCGCGCCTCAACGGCGGGCCGGTCATCAAGACCAACGTGAACCTGCGCTACGCGACCGACGGCGAGTCTGCCGCGCGCTTTCGTCGGGCTGCCGCCGAGGTCGAGGTGCCCATCCAGCAGTTCGTGACGCGCAGCGATCTGCCGTGCGGCTCGACCATCGGCCCGATTACGGCCGGCGAGCTCGCCATGGCGACGGTCGATGTGGGCTGCGCCATGCTGTCGATGCACTCGATCCGCGAGCAGTGCGGCGCCGGCGACGTCGAGCCCATGATCCGGGTGATGCGCCAGATTCTGGAGACGTGAGCCCGACCTAGCTGCGGAAGTCGCGGTCGAGCTTGGAGCGCAGCTCGTCGTCCTTCTTCTCGTCCAGGCCGTTGTCAGCGAGCTGAAGCTGCCGGCTCAGGTTGCGCTGAGCCGTCGAGATGAGGGTGATGCGGTTGTGCAGGAGCTTGATCGCGTGGTTGAGCTTCGCCAACACGAACACGAGGACCAACGCCGCGATGACGAGAATGGCGCGCTCGACGGTGATAAACGACATCATGGCCTGCGACCTCCTCCAACCGAAGCGAACGTAGCACGGGGCGCGCTCGACGCCAGAAACACACCGTCCAGCAGACGTATGATTCCCGGAAGTTGCAGCGCGGTGTCCACACGGGCTACCAGGGCGGGTCGCCAAGTCACGAGGAAAATGGAGGTTTTTTTGGCGGCCCGTGGCGAGTGCCCTTAGAGTTCCCGCGGGCCGAGCGAGAGGAAGCCGCTGTGAACCGAGAGCCAAAGACGAGCCGCAGGACGCAAGAGACGCCAGAGACCCCGCACGTCGTGTCGGTGAACGCCCGTCAGCTGGGCTGGCTCATCGCGCAGGCCGAGGCCGGGCACCATCCGCTGTTCGACACCGAGATGATCGCGCGCGCGCTGGACGGCGTGACGCCCGAGGCCATCGAGCGGGTCGGCGCCGACGGCGTGGCGACCATCGTCGAGCAGCTCGCCAACATGGCGGAGCTCGAAGAGGCGCGGGGCTTCATCCGCACGCTGCCGCAGCCGACGCAGGACGTGCTCGTCGTGCTGTACTTCCGCATCCTCGACGACTACCTCGGTCGCCGCTCCGCCACACTGCACTAGACCGGTTCGGGGCTACTCGGCCGCGGGAACGTTCGGATCGGCGCCGCCGGTGTCGCCACCCTCACTCTCGGCGGGCGCGTGGCCGTCTCCCTCGGGCACCACGACCGGGTCGTCGCTGTCTCGGTCGCCCACGGGAGGCGCGCTCCCTGGCAGCGGGTGCTCCGGGGTCGGCACGACGGTCGGCGCGCGCTCGACGAGCGGCGGCGGTGCAGGCACCGCGGCCCCTTGAGGGCGACCCGGCTCGACGATCCGCGGGGCACCGATGGTCGAGCCCGTGACCCGAGGCGGCGCGACGACCGGCTGGCCTGCCACGGGCGCGACGACCGGCGTGGGCGGCATGGCGACCGCGGGCGTCGGCACGCCGGCGGCCGGGCGCGGAGGCGCCGGCGGGACCGCACTCGGCACGATCGCTGGCGACGCAGGCGGCACGGTGGGACGCGCCATGGCCTCCGCGGGGACCTTCGGGCGTTCTTGAGCGTTGACCTGGTTGCCGTCGGTCGCGCCGCCCGCGCCGGGCGCAAAGCGACGACTCGGCGGCTGGGGCACGCACTTGAGGCTCTTGAGCATTCCCGAGCAGTGATAGCCGTAGTAAAATCCCTTACCAAAGCGCACACGTGCCGCCCGTACGGGAGAGAGCGGTCCCTCCAGCGCCTCCTTGAGCCCGGCATGGCTGGCGTCCTTGACGAGCGAGCCGTCCTCGCGCATCCCCTCGCCCTTCCAGGCGTAGAACGCGTCGGTGAAGAACAGGACGAGCTTCACGTCGACTGTGGCCTCGCCCGCCTTGGGCCCGTTGAACGTGACCGTGTGCTTCTGCGCCGTGTCGAGCTGAAGCTCCAGATGCTCACCCTTGGCGCTGAGCTTCTCGATCAGCAGCGTGGCCGCACCGGTCCCGGGGCTGGCACCGAGCCCGGCATGATTGCCGCGCTTGTCGAGCGCTGCCTTGAGCTCGACCTGACCCACCTGGACGTTGAACGCCTCGGCGAGCGGGAAGCCGGAGCTCGGATCTTTGAAGGTCAGGCTCGGCAGGATGGAATCGGACAAGGTCAGGTCCACCTGGCCCTTGCTCTCGGCCATGGAGCCTTTCCAGGACAATGACAAGAATCCCGACAGCATCGCCTGGAGATCGGTCTTGAGCAGCAGCTTCAGCAGACGCGTCGGCGCGAGGTTCACGCTGGAGATCTCGCGTACTTCGACGTCGAAGCCCTCCTTGGTGCGCTCGAACTTGAGCCCGTTGATCTCTCCGCCCGACACCTCGGCGTTCAGCGCCGCACGCAGCGGCTTGCCCATCAGCAGGCCCAGGAGGTTCACGTCGAGCTTGACCGACGCGGCATTGATGACGCCCGGCGGCTCCTTGATGACGGGCGGTCCCTCCGAGCTGCCCTTGGGCTCTGGCTCGGCCGGCTTCGTCTCTCCTGGCTTGCCCGGAGGCGGCGGCCTGCCGGGGAGCGGCGCATCGCCCGGACCCGCGGGACGTCCTGCCTGGGCGCCGGGCGGCGGCTCGGACGCGATCGGGATGATGACCTGGACATCCTCGAGCGTGACCCCTCCGAGTCCACGCAGCGCGAACTTGCCAATGCTCACCTTGGTCTTGAGCGCTCGCGAGGCATGGTGCTCCGCGAAGCCCTTGACCTTCTCGGTCGGGATCGCGAAGTAGACACAGACGAGCAGCGCGATCAGGAAGTAGAGCGAGTAGCCCAACCCGCGGAAGATGCGTCCCATCATGGCTTGTCACCGCTTTCCGCTTCCCAGCGCAGCGTGGCCACCGTCATGTTCTTGACCCACAGATAGTCCGGGTCGTTCGTCCAGCGCGTGATGTTGAGCCGCGTGACGAAGACGAGGTTCGACAGCGCCTCGATGTCCGAAAGGAACGAGAAGACATCGTCCACTTTGGCCGCGCCGCGCGGCATCGTGAAGTCCTTCTCCACTCGAAAAAACTGCGCGCCCTTGGCGTTGCGCCGCTTGGTCCCCAAAGGCTTCTGCTGAAGGTCCCCAGTGGGCTGAAGGACCTTGTTCCAGGTGCCCTTCTCGTCCTCTGTCGCCGTGTTGGTCGCCCGATAGTGCACCTTGGCGCGGGTCGAGGCCTGCGCGATCGGCAGCTCAGGTGCCGCGGCATCCGGGTTGGTCTTGATGCGCTCCTTGAGGTCGGCGGCCTGCTTCTTCGTGCGCTGGTAGTCGACCGACAGCTTCTGAACCTCGGCCCAGTCGCGGCGATTCTTGCGGATCTGTTCTTCTTTCGAATGAATCTTGCGGCTGTACATCCAGAAGCCGCCTCCGATACCGAGAAACAGTACCGTACCGACGAGGGAGGTCACGAGCAGCTTCTCGCGACGGCTCATGCGGCCGAACGACCCGGCGATGCCCGTCGTGCTCACGGCTCGCCTCCCCCGGCAGCGCCCGAGTCGCCGTCGGCCCCGTCCTTCTTGGCCTTCTTGTCCTTCTCGGCCTCGAGCTCGCCCTTCTTCGGACACTTCACACGAAAGGTGATCTCGAAGCGGACCCAGTCCTTGTGGCGGTCAATGGACACGACCGGGCCGATGTCGCGCTTCTTCACATCACGGAAACAGGGTACGGCCTCGATGCGCTGCCGGAGCTCTTCTTTTCCCGCGACGTTCGCGTCGTGGGTCTCGACCCGAATGCGCGCCTCGGAGTAGAGATCGATCTCGGCCTCGTAGATCTCGATCTTGGCGGTCGTTGGCGCCGTCACCACGGTCTTCGTCTCGGGCGCCTTGCGCTTGGGCCCACCGGGCACCGGCATCGCCGCATCGTGAGGCACGATCGGCCCGTCCCCGTCGTCCTCGGAGTCTCCCGGATCGGGACGGGGCAACGCGGGTGGACGCCCAGGACCGGCAGGCAGGACCGGCGGTTGGACGAGGTGCGAGGGACGTGACGTGACCGGATTGGCGCCCAATCGGGCGTCGCGCTGGATGCCGAGGGCGTCGCGCACCGGCCGCATGTCGCGACCCGGAGGCGCGTGCTCGATGGGTCCCCCGGGGTGAAGACCGTCCGGAGACGGCGGTTCCGCAGGCTCTGGCCCGCCGCGCTCCCCAGACGGCGTCACGATGGGCAGCGTGGACGCCTGATTCATCTTCTCTTGGATGGCCGTGACCTTCTCGAGCACCGCGATGGCGGTCATGGGCGGGAACAGCTCCGGCTCGTCGTCGGCGACCGCCGGCTTCTTGAGCGTGGCGAGCACCTTGGAGAAGCTCCGCTGCTCCTTGCCGAGGTTCTGCTTCGTGAACGCGGCGAGCGCGTCCTCTTGCTCGCGGAGCGCGCGGTCGAGGCCGCGGCTCTTGACGATCATGGCGCCCACGGCCGCCGAGACGATGAGCGCGCCCATGACCAGCAGCGCGGGGAGCCGCTCGCGCACGAACTCGAAGTCGCCCGCATACGCGAACGCGCCGCGCCGAAAATCGAGCGACGCGACGTTCTTGGTGCCGGCGACCTGCACCATCGCCATCGCCAGCGACTTCGCCGCGGCAAACCCTGCGTTGCCCGCCAGATCCGGGACCCGCGCGAAGTCGAGCCGCTCGAGCGCCAACGGCTCCACGTGCAGCCCGAGCTCCGCCTCGAGCCAGCCGCAGAGGCCCTCGAGGCGGCTACCGCCTCCGGTCAAGAGGATCTTGTCCACCGCCTGGCCGGTCTGCTTGCGGTGCGCCAGCAAGCTCTGGCGCAGCGACACGGCGAGCGGGCGCATCGCGTCGGCGCACGTCTCGGCCAGGTCGGTATCGAGCGCGAGCAGGCCGGGCAGCGAGCCATGCGCGTGCTTGACGGCCTCCGCCTCGGCGAAGTCCACGCCGCGCCGCTCGGCGATGGCGTGCGTGACCGCGAGACCGCCGCGCCCGAACGCGCGCGCCAGCCGGAGCCGCCCGTCCTCGACGATGCACAGATTGGTCGAGCGATGTCCGATGTCTACGAAAGCAACAGTGCCGCCGTCATTGCCGACGAGGTGATCGTACAGGTTGAGATAGCTCGCCGAGTCGAGCGTAACGACCCGGGGATCGATCCCCTTCTCCTTGGAGTCCGCGAGGTACTTCTCGAGCACGTCGCGCGAGGCGGCCGCGGCAAAGACCTCGGCGCCGCCGCCGGCGTTCTGCCCGGTGACCTGATACGTGTAGACCATGTCATGGACCGACAGCGGGATCTGGCCCTCGAGCTCGAAGCCCAGCACGGAGTCGACGTTCTTCTTGTCCGCAAAGGGCAGCGTCACGAAGCGCGTCATGACCCGCTCGCCGGGAAGCGCGCCGATGACGACCGGGCTCTTGCCCGCGAGCGACTTGGCGACCTCGCGCAGCACCTCGGTGGCCGCGCGCTCGGGCCGATCGCGCTCAGTGTGCGGAATGGGCAGCTCCGAGAACCCCGTCCAGGAGAACGAGCGGAACGAGGACGTGACTGTCGCGACCTTCACGCTGAAGGAGCCGATGTCGAGGCCGATGATTGTCTGCGCCATGATGTGCTATCCCGCCCTATCCTCGCTCGCTACTCTAGCGGCCGCCTCGCCCGATCGCCATCTTGCCCTCGCACGCATCGGCTCAGTACTCCCGCCAGTAGACGTAGTTGCCCGACTTGGAGTCGAGCACGGCCGTCAGTGACTTGTAGGTGCCATAGAAGCCGCCGACGGACTCGATGCGGATCGGCTGCGCCTTGAACGTGAGCCGCGGCTCGAGCGCCATCGCGTTCACCATCGGGCGCGGCTGCCACCCGCCGGGGATCTGATTGAAGAAGTTGGCGAAGTCCTGCACGGAGCCAAAGCCTGGCGAGAACAGCACCTGCCGGATGCCGCGACACATCATGAAGTTGAGCACGGCCTTCTGCATGTTCGGTAGCCGCGGCGGCAGACCGTTGGCCAGCTCCCAGGTGGTGAGCCCTGGCAGGAGGCACGACTCGAGCACGTTGGGCGTGACCATCGGGTCGCACAGCGCCGACATCAGCACGGGTGCGCCGGCGCCGTTCACGTTGATCTTGGTCGTCGCGTACGGCGTCAGCTCCTGGACTGCCTTGCAGTAGAGCTCCGGATCGAGGTTGGGCACGAGCTGCAGCTCGCCGAGCGAGTCGTACTTGGCGTCCTTGGGCTTGCCGTTGCCCTTGTACTCGGCGCCCTCGGGGCTGCCGGTCTCGGCCACCTGGAGGCCCACGAGATCGGTGCGCACCGTGTCGGCGTCCGCGTAGTCGATGACGGCCAGGGCCATCTCGGCAGCCGACTTGTCGATCTCGTTCGGGTCACGCAGCTTGAGCTCGCCGGCGCGATTTTTGACAAACATCGTGTACAAATCGTTGAACATCTGCTGCTTGTCGGCCAGCGTATCGACCCGATTGATGGAGACGCGGCCGTCTTCGGGCTTGACCGCCGCCTTGCACAGGCCGCCCTTCTCGACGCCCACGCCCTTGTGGCCGGTCAGGTCAAAGAAGTTCATGCCCATCAGGTTGAGCTTGCCGGTGCAAAACCCATTGGCGAAGTCCTGGGCGATGGTCCACAGCTCCGTCTTGAGCTTGCCCGCCGCTGCACCACTTTGAGGCGCACCGCCGCCGGCCGCCGCGGCGCCACCGCCCAGCATGGCGAGCAGGTTGTCGACCATGTTCTGGTTCTTGATGACGAGCCGGGCGATCTCCATGGCCGAGCGCGCGTGGTAGTACGCGGCGACCTCGTCGCGCACGTTCGCCGCCACGTGCAAGCCCACGTACGCCTTGTAGTGGAACTCGACGGTGAACGCCGAGAGGATCGCGAGCGTGACCAGCACCAGTAGAATCGCGACGCCGCGCGGTGTCCGAGTGTCCGGCCCAGCCCGCAGCTCTTCGCGGACGGCCAGCGCCGCTTCGCGCCAGGTGGGCCGGCTCATCGGATGCCTCCGGGGATGGGCACGGGCACTGGAGTGCCCGAGGACGGGGCGAGGGGCTTGATCGGGTTGCCAATCGGGTTCGTCTGGCCCGGCGACACCAGCGACGACGGCAACGGCTGCCCTCCCGGCATCGGGTTCGTGATGCCGGTGTATCCCGGCGGGGGCACGCCATGCAGAGCGATGTAGTTGGCCGCCCACTCGATGACCTTGGGATTCGAGGGCGAGCCGAAGAGCAGCGGCTCGGTCATGTAGATGTTGGTCTGCGACGAGAACAGGTGGACGAACTTGATGCGGTCATAGAGCTCGATGGTGATGCGCACGCGCGAGGGAAGCGAGTAGCCGGGCAGCTGCGCGGCCTGCGGATCCTCGGCCTTCCAGTCCGTCTGCCAGTCCTGGGCGACCTTGTCGTAGTACTCGAGCTTGAAGGACTTGACGCCCTCAGCGACGACGGCCTCCTCGCCTCCGGAATTCGGTGAGTCGTCGATGCGCGCCTTGAACCGCCGGATGAGCTTCTTGCCCTCGCGGCCCTCGGTCTTGCCGTCGAGCCGAAACTCGACGATGCCCTGGTCCGTCTCGTTGGCGCCCGCGTGCACGGGCACGTTGCCCAGGTAGGCGAATACGATTCGGTCGCGCTCTCCGACAAAGACGGTCTTCGTGCGCTCCTCGAGCCCGAAGTTGAGCGACAAGAAGGCGTGGGACAGGTCGCGCGTGAGCCGGTCCATGGCTACGCGGCCCATGTGGTTCACCTCGACGATGTCATCCAGGTCGCGCGACGTGGCGAACACCGTCGAGACGGCGGCGAAGGTCATCATCCCGACGAAGCCGAAGACGGCGAGCGCCAGTAGCATCTCGACCATCGTGAAGCCGCGCCTCATCGGACGCCTCCGGGGGGCGGCAGCGGGGACGGGGGCGGCGTCACGGGCAATCCGCCGGGTCCGAGTCCGCCCGTGGGCGGCGTCGGGACGATCCCGTCCTTCGAAAGCTTCTCCATCTCTTCGGGGATGCTCACGAGGAACGTCTCGATCTGGAGGATGGGGTCGGTCCCGAAGCTCTTGTGCAGCAGCCGCACACGGACCTTGCGGGTGCGCTCGGCGGCCATGTTCACGAACTGCGGCATGAAGCCGACGACCATCGCGATGTTCTGGATGATCATCCCGCAGTTGAGGCCACACTGCTGGCGCATGTCGCTGTAGGTCGCGCCCCAGGGCAGCGGGAAGTCGACCAGCGGGTTGCACACGAGCGCGAGCACCGGCGACGCCGACAGGACGCTGCCGTTGGCGTCCGCGCCCGAGCCCGAGACCGCCGCCATGATCTGCTCGAGCACCTGGCCGGACATCTCGGCGATCTGGCCCTCGTCGAGGTCGAGCTTCTCGAGGTCGTAGGTGCAGCTGTAGTCGTCGTCGAGCTCCGCCGGGAGCTTGCAGTCCTTGCCCTCGACGTCGTTCTCCGGGAAGCCGTCCTGTCGGGCCTCCTCCTCGATGTCGAGCACCGCGCCGCGCATCAGCAGCGCCGCCTGCGCCAGCCGCGGCGTCTTGGCCAGAAAGAGGCCGCCCTGCACGAACGAGCCCGAGACGTAGGTGAACACGACGGCAAGCAAGGCGACGGCCACCAACACCTCGAGCAGGCTGAAGCCCCGCTCGGGGGGCCGGGGGGTCGTCCCCCCGATAGACTCAGCCCGCCTCACTCGATCTTCTCTTTGAAGTCGCGCGGCTCCAGTCGCTTGTCGTGCACGACCGCGCGGGCCTGGAGCGTGAGCGTCTCCACCGTAAACTGCTCGAGCGCGTCCTTGTCGCCGGTTCCGCCGTCGATGTAGATGAGCGCGCGCTGCACGTAGCCGTGAGGATAGATGACCAAGGGGACGGTCCCCGTAGTGACCGGCTCCATGCCGTCCTTGAGCACGACGCCGCCGAACTTGACCGACTTCGGCAGCTTGACCGGCGCGCCGATGACGTTCTTGCGAAAGCTCTTCAGGTGTCGAGGCGCGGTCTTCGAGCCGCTGTCCTCGGGATCGTCGGGTGTCTCGAAGCCGTACTTCCCCATCTCCTGCCGGCTCAGCGCTCGGCCCGTCTGGCCCATCATGCGGAGCACCTCGCCGCCGGGACCGGTGTCCTCGGTCACGATCGACGGCGGCAGGTCGTCCTCGCTGCTCTTGCCGTCGTCCTCGTTGGCCGCGACGCCGCCGAACGCATCCACCGGGGCGTCCTTGCCGGCCTCCTTGCGCTCCGCCTTCTTGCGCTCGGAGCCATCCTCGAGCCGCGAGACGAAGACGTTCTCCTCGTCCTTCGTCTTGCCATCGGTGTGGAGCAAGACCCGGTCGCACTCGCCCGACCGCTCGATGGGCGCGATGTGGTAGGTGTTCTCGTCGAGGTTCAGAAACAACGCGTACGTCTTGTTGTTGATGGCGGCCAGATGATAGGCGTAGCGCACGGCGGTCGCGAGCTTGCCGGCGCCTTCGCGGGTCTCCGCGCCGCTGACCGCGCCGAGCGCCAGGGCGCCGATCGAGATGGCGATGGCGATGATGAGCACCACGACGAGCAGCTCGATCATGGTCATGCCCGGAGGCATGGCCCGCCTGCCGCTCACCGTGGGGACGCTGCTCATTCCTTGTCGTCGTTTGAGCAGATGTCGTCGTCGTTGCCGGAGGTGCCATCGGGGCCGTTCGAGCAGAGCTTGAAGTCCTCCATGTCGCCGCTCGAGCCGGGCTGGTAGCTAAGCTCGTGGTCCCACGGATCCTTGAGCTGGTTCTTCTTGATGTACTTCTTCTCGACGAGCTCGCTCAGGTCCTTGGGCAGCCGGCGGTGCGAGATGGCGTAGGCGCCGACGCCCTTGGCCACGTTGTCGACGAGCGTCTTCGAAGACTGCTTCTTCGCATCCGCCAAGAAGCCGACGACGCCGACGGCCACGACCGTCGCTACGATGCCGATGATGGCGATGACGACGAGGATCTCGATGAGCGTCATGCCCTTGGGCGCGCGACGTGCGGCGCGACCCGGACGAGCGAGGCGGTCGAGGGAGGCGAGCAGCTGCTCGCGCAGGGTGAGCTTGGGCATCAGGTCAGTCTGAGACGAGTTCATGGGATGTTCTCCTTCGGAACGAGACGGGACGAAACCAAACGGAGCGCGAGCAGCCCAAGGCCGAGCGCAAAGGCGACGATGCCCAGGCTCACGCCGAGGCCGGAAAACCGCCATGGAAATACGGGATGCAAGAACAGGACATAGTCGAGCGCCACCGAGGCGCCGCCCACGATCAGAAACGGCAGGCTCGTATGCGCGCCGCGGTAGACAGCGAGCACGACAGCCACGCCGGCGAGCGCGAGCCCGACCCACACCAGGCCAGGAGTGTCGACGCTGAGCGCCGTGCCGCGACCGACGGCCGCGTCCTTGGTCAGCTGATCGCCGAGCAGCAGCAGGCCTGCCGCCGTCGCGCTGCCTGGGAGGGCGGACATCATTGGAACTCGCCTCGGAGCGCCTCATTCATGCTGAGCATCGGCAGCATGACGGCGAAGACGATGCCGGCGACGATGAGCCCCAGGATGACGATCATGAACGGCTCGAGCAGCGTGGTCAGACGCGAGACCTTGGTCTCGACCTGCGCCTCGTAGGCGTCGGCGACCTTCTGGAGCATGTCCTCGACCTCGCCGGTCTTCTCGCCGATGGCGATCATCTGCGTGACCATCGGCGGGAAGTGTCCCGAGCGCTTGAGGGGCGCCGCGATGCTGTCACCGTCCCGAATGGCGGTGCGTGCGTCCTCGATGACGCCCTGGAACAGCGCGTTGTCGACGACGGCCTTGGCGATGTCGAGCGCGACGAGCAACGGGACGCCCGAGTCCATGAGCGTGCCGAGCGTGCGCGCAAACCTGGCCATCACGATCCGGCGCAGCAGGTCGCCAAAGAGCGGGATCTTGAGCGTAAAGCGATCCCACGAGAGCCGCCCGGGCTCCGTCGCTCGCCAGCGGCGAAACATGACGATGCCGCCGATGAGGGCCAGAGCCATCAGCCACAGATAGCGCTGGAAGAACTCGGAGATGAAGATGAGCACGCGCGTCGGGAGCGGGATGTTGCCGCCCTGCTCGACGATGATGTCGACGAGCTTCGGGACCACGAACACCATGAGCAGCGTGACGATGGCGCCGGCCAGCGAGATCATGATGATGGGGTACATCATCGCGGTCTGGACCTTGGACCGCAGCTTGACCTGGCTCTCGATGAAGTCCGCGAGCCGCACGAACACGAGTTCGAGCGTGCCCGACTCCTCGCCGGCGCGGACCATGTTGGCGTAGAGCGACGGGAAGACCTTCGGGTGCTCGCGCAGCGCGTGGTTGAGCGCCATGCCCTCGTTCACGCTGCGGCGGACCTGCGCCATGACCTGCCGGAGCCGGAGATCCTCGGTCTGCTCGACGACGGCCGCCAGCGCGTCCACGACCGGCACGCCGGCCTTGAGCAGCGTCGCGAGCTGCCGCGTCATCTCGGCGACGGTCTGGAGCGGGATGGTCTGGAAGAAGGTGAGCTTGACCTCGGGCGAGCCCGTCTCCTTCTTGCCCGTCGCCAGAATGATGGCCTTCTGGCCGCCCTCTTTGGTCTGCTCGGCGTACTCGGTGATGAAGATCGACTGCTTCTTCAGCTCGTCGCGCAGCGTGCGCGGGGACTCCGAGTCGACCATCCCTGAGACGGCCTTGCCCTTGGCGTTGAGGCCCTTGTAGGCAAAGATCGGCATGGGCTAGCCCAGATCTTCCGCCGTCACGCGCATGACCTCTTCGAGCGAGGTGACGCCCTGCATGACCTTGACCGCGCCGTCGTCGCGCAAGGTGCGCATCCCGTGCTCGATGGCCTTCCGCTTGATGCGGCTCGACTCGGCGCGCGCGACGATCAAGGACTTGACCTCGTCGTCGACCATGAGCATCTCGTAGATCCCCTGCCGCCCCGTGTAGCCGTTGCCGCAGACGGCGCAGCCCTGCGCGCGGTGGAACGTGAGATCGTCGGCGCTCTCGGCGGAGATGCCGAGCTGACTGAGCTCGTGCTCGCGCGGCGTGTAGGGACGGCGGCAGGCCTTGCACAGCGACCGCACGAGCCGCTGCGCCAGCACGCCGCAGACCGACGAGGCGATCAAGAACGGCTCGACCCCCATGTCGATGAGGCGCGTAAACGCGCTCGGCGCGTCGTTGGTGTGGAGCGTGGCAAAGACGAGGTGACCGGTGAGCGAGGCCTGGACGGCGATCTCGGCGGTCTCCAGGTCACGGATCTCACCGATGAGCACGACGTCGGGGTCCTGCCGGAGGATGGCCCGCAGCCCGCGCGCGAAGGTGAACTCGATTTTGGAGTTGACCTGCATCTGGCCGATGCCCTGGAGCTGATACTCGACGGGATCCTCGATAGTCAGGATGTTGATGTCCGGTTTGTTGATGCGGGTCAGGCAGGCGTAGAGCGTCGTCGTCTTGCCGGAGCCCGTGGGACCGGTGACGAGCACGATGCCGTGCGGCCGGGCGATGAGCCGCGTCATGTCGGTGAGGTTGGGCCCCGAGAACCCGAGGCGCTCCAGGTCCAGCAGCACCGAGCCCGTGTCCAGCAAGCGCAGCACCAGGCGCTCGCCGTGGCCCGTGGGCACCGTCGAGAGACGAATGTCGACGTCACGACCGGCGATCTTGATGCGGATGCGGCCGTCCTGGGGCAGCCGCTTCTCGGCGATGTCGAGCTCGCCCATGATCTTGATGCGGCTCGTGATGCTCGCCTGAAGGCGCTTCGGCGCTCTCACGACCTCGTGAAGAATCCCGTCTTTGCGAAACCTGAAGACGACATCCTTCTCGAACGGCTCGATGTGGATGTCCGAGGCCTTCTCCTTGACCGCCTGCACCAGCACCGAGTTGACGAGCCGGATGATGGGCGCCTCGTCGTCGGTGACGTCCAGCAGGTCGAGGTTCACCTCCTCCAAGTCCTGCGCGATGTTCTCGAGCTCCTCCTCTTTGACCTCCTGCACGACCTGGTCGACGCCCTGCCGGCGGTCGAACACGACGTTGATGGCGTTGAAGATCTGCTCTGGCGGAGCCGCGACGGGCTCGATCTCGGCGTGGAAGATGGCGTGCAGGTCGTCGAGACCCGCAATCTCAATCGGATCGGCCACGGCGACCGTGACGCGCCGGCCCTCCCGCTTCAGAGGCACGAAGTTGTACTGCCGCGCATACGACATGCTGAACGGCGCCACGAGCCCCGGATCGATGTCGTTGGCGTCGATGACCTCGAGGAACGGCATGCCGACCTGCACCGCGAGCGCGCGCGTGACGTCCGCGGCGGTCACGAGCTTCTGCTCGACGAGCACGGCGCCAATCGGCAGGCGGTCCTTGTCGCGCCGCGAGGCCTGGAGCTCGAGCGCGATCTGGAGGTCGGCGGCCTGGAGCTTGCCCTGCGCGAGCAGGATCTCGCCGAGCCGGCTGCCGTACCCCGAACCTTCAGCGCGCGGGGCGGTCATGATGACCGTCGCCTCGTTCACGGCGCGGTGTCCTTGGCCTTGGTCGCGGGAGCCGTGGGTGCCGGCTTCTTCTTCTTCTTCTTCTTCTTGTCCTTGTCCTTCGCGTTGTCGGTGGGTCGGGTCACGACCGGCTTGACCTCCGGCGCGTCGCCCATGTCCGTGGCCTCGACGCGCGGCTTGGTCGCCTTCTTGGCCGGGCCCTTGCCCTCGCGCTCCTCTTCCTGCTTGTAGGGGTCATAGTCCAGATCGTGCGACTCGGGCGAGCCGACGGGATCGAGCTCGGACTCGTCGAAGGTCTGCTGCTCGAGCTGGAGCCGCTCCGCCTTGGCCTTGGACACGACCCGGTTGATCTCCTCCAACATGCCGTGCTTCTTGGCGTAGTCGATCTCGCCCAGGTACTCCTTCTTGCGCGTGGCCAGGAAGTCGGCGAAGCCACGAATCTCCTCCATGCGCTGTTCGTGGACGCGCTTGAGATCCGACGGATCGTCGATGATGTGCGGGATGATGATCATCAGCAGGTTCTTCTGCTGCACGGTCGTCTTGGTCTGCCGGAACATCGCTCCCAGCAGGGGGATGTCGCCGAGGATCGGGATCTTGCGCACCGTCTCGCCCTGGACGTCCTTCATGAGGCCGCCGATGACCACCGGCTGCTGATCGCGCACCACGACGATGTTCTTGACCTTGCGGTGTGAGGTGTTCGGCGCGCCGGTCTTGCCGTCGAAGCCGTCGAAGTCGTCGATGTTCTGGTCGATCTCGAGCCGCACGAAGCTCGACTCGTTGACCGTCGGCTTGATCTTGAGGCTGACCTTGACCTCCGCAAACTGGACGGTGCCGAGCCCGCCGAGTCCGCCCAGCGCCGTGCCGAGCCCACCCAGGGCACCCAGCGCGCCGCCCGCGCCGCCGAGCCCCAGGCCCGACAGCCCGCCGCCGCCACCGAGCAGCCCGAGTCCGCCCAAGCCGCCGAGCCCGCCAACGCCGCTATTGAACGGCACCTTGCGGCCGACCTCGATGGTCGCCTCCTCGTTGTCGGTCGTGAGCACGTGCGGCGTCTGGAGGACGTTGACGTCGGAGTTGGTCTGCAGCGCCTTCATCGCGAAGCCGAAGGCCGGAATCGAGAGCGTCGCGCCACTCGACGCCGAGCCGGTGCCGGTGCCGACCGAGGCGTCGAGCAGCGGTCCCACGAGCAGCGCGCCCAGGCCGCCGGGCATGACGTCGGACACGCCCTGGACGTCCACGCCGAGGCTGTTGCCAAGGAGCAGGGGCACGGTCTTGCCGTCGACCTCGAACGTGGTCCCACCAAAGCCGGTGAGCCCAAACTGGCGATCCTTGTCGGAGGTGATCTCCATGATGACCGACTCGAGGTAGACCTGCTTACGCCGCACATCCAACTGACGAATGACGCGCTTGAGCACCAGGTAGTCCTTGAGCGACGCCTCGATGACGAGCGAGTTCGTGGGCTCGTGCGCGGTGATCTTGACCTCGCCGCCCAGAATCTGGGCGCCCCCGAGCGGGGCTCCCGGCGTCGCAGGCCGACCCGGCTGCGCTGGCGGCTGCGGCCGCGCGGGCTGGCCCGGCGTGTTCTGCTTGCCCGACGTGAGCGCCTGGAGCGTGGACTGCACGTCCTTCGCGGCCGCGTTCTCCAGGTGGTGGATGTGGATCTGGCCCTCACCGGGGATGGGCACGTCGATCTTGCGGATGAGCTTGTCGACGCGCAGATAGGTCGAGCGGTCCGTGATGAGGATGAGCTGATTGGTGCGCTCGTCCGAGGTCATCGTGAGCTCGCCGCCGGCGTCGCCGAGCGAGCCGCCCGTCGCGGGGTTGGCCTGAATCGCGGGCTGCGGCTGGCCGGGCTGCCCCGGAACCGGCGCCCGGTTGGGCTGCGCACCGGGCCGCGCCGGACGCGCACCCGGACCGCCACCGCGGCCGTTCTTGCCGAAGACGCCCTCGACCTGCTTCTGGACGTCGGCCGCCTTGGCGAACTCGATGGGCCGGACCCAGATCCGCGCCTGCCCCGTGGGCTTGTCGATCTGGCCGATGAGCTTCCGCAGACGCGGCATGTTCGAGGCGATCTCGGTGACAATGAGCGTGTTCGTTGGGACGTACACCGTAATATCAGCGCCGTCCGTAGCGAAGTTCATCAGCAGCTCTTTGACCTCGTCGGCCAGGATGTGCTTGACCGGGATGAGCTGCGTGATGACGTGGTCGCTGCCACCGGGGCGCGCGCCGGGCCCCAGGATCTCGGCGCCCGTGGTGCGGGCCTTGGTCTTGGCCACGATCCGGTAGAACTTGTCGCGCTGGACGATCGTGAGCCCGTTGGCCTCGAGCGAGGAGATGTAGGCCTTGTACGCCTCGTACACCGTGACCGGCTCGGGGCTCATGATGGTGATCTGGCCCTGCACTCCTTGCGGCAGCAGGAAGCGCTTTCCGGTGATGCACGACATGAGCTTCGTCAGGTCGTCGAGCTTCATGTTCTGGAAGTCGATCTGGATCTGGGCGTCTAGCGGGAGCTTCTTGCACGGGAACTTCGAGTCGAAGTTCTTGACCACCGTGATGTTGTTGAGCTCCTCGGGCTTCTTGGCGTCCTTGACCTTGCCAAGCGTCTTGGGATCGAACCGCGGATCGAGCGGCTGCTTGCCCTTGCGGTCGATGACGCCGGGCTGCGCGTCGAGGTTCTGGCCATCCTTCGGAGGCACCGGTGGCAAACGCGCCGCGCCGGGCGGCTCGACGGGCTCCAACGGGACCACGGGCGCGGGCGGATTGGCCTTGGGTGGTTGGAGCGCGGGCGGTGCTACGGCCGGGGGGGGCTGGGAGGGAGGCAGGCCGGGCCGCGGCGGCTGCGCCAATGGCGGCACGCCCGGGCGCGGTGGCTGGGCGAGCGGGGTCGGAGGCACGACCGGCTGAATCCGGGGCGGCGGCTTGTCCGGCACCGGTGGCGTCTGCGCGAGCGCAGTGCCGCCGAAGCCGCCCAGCACCAGGAGCAGAGAAGCTCGCCCAAGGCGTCCGAGGCGGCGAGTGGCGAAAGGGTTCGTCACGAGTGGGCGTCCTGTTTCTTCATTGGATGGAGTACTGAAAATTTTCGATCTTGCCCCGCCGCTCCACCTCCATGGTGATACGCGACTGGCTCCGGAGCTGGTTGAACAGCTCCATCGCCTTGTTCGGGCTGTTGATGGCTTGGCCGTTGATGGACCGGAGGATGTCCCCCGACCGAATTCCAATCGCGCGATAGAGGCTGCCCGGCCGCACGCCGACGAGCTTGAAGCCCTCGTACTTGCCATTCTTGTAGTTCGGGATGACCCGCGCGGCCATGCCCAGCTGTGTGAGGTCCGACAGCTGCTGGTCGATCATCTGCCGGTCGAGTTGGAACTCGGTGTCCGAGATGCGCTTGACGCCCTTGGTCGCGTCCATCTCACCGCCCCCGCCCGCGTTGGGCTCGGGCCGGACGGGCGCGCCCATGTTCGGCGCCGGGCGCGAGACGCCGGGCGTGGGAGGCATCCCCTTGGGCGGAATGGGCCCCGCTTTGGCCTGCTCCTGCCAGAGACCCTGGTAGGTGATCTTGCCGCCTTCTTTGAGGTAGATGGCCATCGGCTGAATGTCGATGACCGTGGCCGTCCCGCCAGTGCCGACCTCCGAGCCGACCGTCAGAAACTGCGCCGGACCGCCGTCGAGGGTGATGGTGGCAAACGTCATCCCCGCGTCGCCGCCGTTGACGGCGGTGCCGACGAGCTGAAGGTTGAGCGCCGTCTGTTCGGGCTCCTCGTCCTTCATCGCGCAGGTGCCCTCGGGGCTGCACTCCTCGCCCTCCGCGCAGTCGCCACAGGTGCCGCCGCACCCGTCGTCGCCGCACTTCTTGTCCTCGCAGGTTGGCGCGCAGTCCTTGTCCTCGACCTTCTCGACGCGCTTTTCGTCCACGTTGAACGGGCTTCGTGCAGCGAGCGTCTCGGCCAGGTCGCCGTGGTTGGCCTTCTCGAGCAACGGCCCGGCGTGACCATTGGTGGCGAGCAGCGTCGGCTCGGGCGTGACCGTGAGGTACTTGGTCGTGAGCACCTCCACGACGGTGCGCGCGGTGAGCCACGCCACGACCGTGAGCGCGACGACGTTGAGCACCCAGAAGTGCTTTTTGAAGAGGGCTTCCACGGGGCTACCGGTGCCTGTGCTCCATCGGCAACGCCTCGCCGCTCCGACCTGCCGCGACCATCACGACGGCCGGCGCGCGAGGGGGCATCATAGGCTGCAATCCCCATGCCGTCCAAAAACCTACACGTATTGATCCACCGCCCGCGATCCACCCCGATCCGAGCACACGAGCGGGTGCCAAATTGTCAACCATCGTTGGCCGCCTGTGCCAGCTCGTCATCGCCGTCCCTCAGCGGCAGCTCCGGGTGCTCGAGCTTCCGGTAGATCGTGCGCGTCGCGACGCCGAGCAGCTGCGCCGCGAGCCGCTTGTCGCCCTTCGTCATGCGCAGCGTCTCGTGGATGAGCCGGCGCTCGACCTCATCGAGCGAGGTGCCCAAGGGGATGGTGACCGCCCGCTGCGCCACGCCGTGCGTGCGGACCTGCGGGGGGAGGTCCTCGACCTGCACCATGTCGCCGCGCGCGAGCACGACCGCGCGCTCGACGCAGTTCTCCAGCTCACGCACGGTGCCGGGCCAGGCGTGGCTCTCGAGCGCGTCGAGGGCCGCCGCGGAGAAGCCCGCGAGCCGCTTGTCGTTCTTCTTGGCGTAGTGCGCGAGGAAGTGCTGAGCCAGGAGCGGGACATCGTCCAGTCGGTCACGCAGAGGCGACAGATGGACTGTAATGACATTGAGGCGATAGAAGAGGTCCTCGCGAAAGCGGCCGTTGCGCACCTCGGCCGCGAGGTCCTTGTTGGTCGCCGCGACGATGCGGCAATCGACCTTGAGGGGAGCCGACCCGCCGAGCCGCTCGATCTCGCCCTCCTGGAGCAC
>SXOX01000111.1 GCA_005776585.1 Pseudomonadota bacterium
CAGGCTTGCGCCGTCGTTCACCTCCTTCGCCGTACCACCAGTACGTCTCAGTCGGTGAATCCCGGCGCTTCGCGCCGCGACGGCTCAGCCGTGCGTTCGCGGCGTTGACATCGCGCCATTCATGCATAATGCGGGCTAGGCTCTGGGAATGCGCGATGTCGGTATCGCGGACCGAGGCGCGCAAGCCCTGTGCCGACTGTTGCCCTCCTCGGTGGGTCTGGTTCGAGTACGCGATCTCCGCACTCAGGGCGGCCTCTTCGGCTCGCGTTCGCGCCACGTATCCCCAAATGCCAACGACGGTGCCCAGGGCTGCGAGGGCAACACCGACTATGAGCCAAGTTCTGGACGTCCGAGGGCCGCGCATTCTTCACCGCCAACGAGCCGCCAACGAGCCAACGTACTCGCATTCACTAACAGTTTCCTACACGCCCGTCAACGCCGCGAGGGTCCAAGAAGCTGGCTGGCCGCACCGCGTTCGGTGCCATCAGATGCAGATGTTCGCGTTCCTTCAGCCGTCGAGTGCGGCCGCATCGGGTCACAATCAGTTCTGGCGCGGCGGATCCATCCGGGATAGGTTTCGTTCCAAGGAGGACGCGAAGTACGAGCGTGCTTCGCGCAGTTGATGATGCGCTACGAGCGACCACCCCTTGTCGAAGTTCTTTGCGAGTTCCAGTTCACGCCAGAGTCGTCGTGGGACCGGACCGTGCCCGATCTCATCTACGATCGCGTCCGGGACGAGTTCCCGGTCCGTAAGTCGGTACGCGCATTGAGCATCAGCATCGTGACGTCAATCGAAGGCGTTCAACAACACCTTGAACCCAGTGAACGCGCGCAGTTCTGGCGCCAGGACGAGAGCGCACTCGTTCAGGTCGGGCCTCGCTTGCTGGCCGTGAACCACCTTCGCCCTTACGACACGTGGGTCACCTCGGCTCGACCGCTCGCCTCGAAGGCACTGGCAGCCTACCTTGCCTCCGCGCCAGGGGAGAGCCTGAGCAGCGCGCGCGTTCGCTACATCAACATCGTCGACATCGTGGCGCCCGTAGTCCTTGACGAGTTCTTCAACTACGCCCCACGGACGCCACCCCAATGGGAGGCCCTTGACGGTTTCCTCTGCGTTTCGGAGATGGCGTTAGAGGCTGGGCGGGACCGACTTCGCGTGACCACAGCGAGTCGGCCGATGGCGAATCCGTCTAGGGCTGGCATTGTGCTGGACTTGGACTATTGGTGCACGGCGCCCGGCGTCATCGCGGCTCGTGATGCGATGGACTGGGCCGACATGGCACATCAACGGCTCAATGCCGCGTTCCGCGATTGCATCACGGAGAAGCTCGAAGCGCGGTTCGGGATGATCCCATGAAGCTCAACAGCAACAGCAGAAGGGTTCTCTTGAGCCTTGCCTACTTGGAAACCGCTGTAAATGCGCTCGATCTGACCGTGATTGACGCGCTGCGCGGCCTGTACTCGCTTCGCGATGAACGCGAGATCGGCACGCACCTTCGGGGTCGAGACCGAGTGCGTGCAATCTTGCCACTCGTACGACGAGAGCTAGCCGAGCGCTTTGGCGACGACAACGTTCGCCTCGAGCTCGTGGACGATCGGGAGTTCCCAGGCAAGCCGACGCTGTTTGCCGTGGTCGAGACGCGTCGGCCCGCGGCGGAGGCAGCGCTCCTCCTTGGCGCTTTCGACGACGAATGGTGGCTTGATGCCGCGGAGGGCGTCGATGGACAACTTTCGGTTGCCGTCGACTTTGCGGCATGACCAGTGACGAGCTCCTGGCCTTTGCCGAACAGCTCGCGAACCGGGCGCACGAGTTCGCCCAGCCAGAGGCCGCGCTTCGCTCGGCCATCAGTCGTGCCTACTACGCGGCGTTTTGGGCGGCTCGTGACGGTCTGGAGGCGCTGCCACCGCGCGGCGACACCCACTCGTGGGTCATTGAGCAGTACGCGCACCATCCCAGCAGTCGGCGCCAGTGTCGGGCAGTTGCGGAGTCACTCAAGCGTGCCCGGCGTGCCCGTAATGAGGCGGACTACGACGCGACTGGTGGTGAGTGGCGGAAGCGCTACGAACTTTGCATCACTGAGGTGAAGCGGGTTCTCACGAACGTATCAATCTGCTGCGGACCCTGACTCATCGAACCGTCGAAGAGATCTGTCGTGAGCTCGAGCGCGAGTTCGGCGCCCGGTCGCTTCCTGTCACGCTCGCACACGTGCTCGAGGTGGGGCGGCTTCCACCGCATCACGGAGATCCGTTCGACCGGCTGCTCATCGCGCAGGCGAGAGTGGAGGGGTTGACGGTGGTGACGCGGGATCAGGTGTTCGCGGCGTATGAGATTGCGCTCGTCATCGCGTGAGCTCGCGATGCAACTGCGAGCGGGGTTGCGCCAGCCGAGTCTCTCTGAGACGTCGAGGCGGCGGCGTAGGGCGGGAAGGCGTCTCGGCCGTCGGGACTAGTTCGCCGAGAACGCGGTGCCCGGGAACGAGGGCACCGACGACCGACACTTGAGTCCCACCGAGCGGACCTGCAGCGCAGGGCTCGTCGACACGCGCAGGGAGCCGCTGAAGGTCTGCTTGGTCGACATGTAGGTGCCCGGCGGGGCCGTCGGTTGGCAGCGGACGCTGACGGTGCACGTGCCGCCGGCCGCGAGCGTTCCGGTGCAGGAGTTGGCCGTCACGAGGAACGAGGGGCTCCCGAGGACCGTCACCGGCGCGAGCGGTACCGGTCGACCGCTCGTGTTGGAGAAGGTCACCGACTGCGCCGTCGAGCCCGCCGCCAGCGTCTGGTAGGTCAAATCGAGCGACGGCGTGCTCTGGTTGAAGTAGGTCGGCTCCCAGGTGGCTGCAATGGACGTTGGCTGACCACCGACTGGGACGGTCGCGACCGTCGCGAGCGTGTTCTGGTTCACGAACGCCACCTCGCCCGTCGCCGTCTTGCCCACGGCGAGGTACGGCGCGCCGCTGCCGCCATGCTTGGTCTCGACGATCGGGCCCGGAGCGCCGCCAAGCGTGCCGCTCCGAAGCGTGATGAGCGCGACGCTCTCCGCGGACGTCAGCCGGCCCGCCGCGGAGTGAGTTGCGAACAGCACGGCGCCGTCATTGCGAAAGGCCAAGCCGCTCGGAATGCCGTTCGTGAGGGCCTCGCTCCGGATGGCCAGCGTCGTGGTGTCGAGGCTCTCGAGCCCGAACTGCGAGGCGACGTAGATACGGGCTCCGGTCCGATCGATGGCCGTCGCGCCAAGCTGTGTCCGGTTCCAGAGGCGCGAGGCCGTCATCATGCGCGTCGCCGCGTCGATCCGAGCGACGCCGCTCTCTCCAATCGCATAGATGCGCGTGCTGTCGGGTGACACGAGCACCCGCTTGACGTCGAAGCCGCAGAAGACCTGGCCAACGTAATTCGACGTCGCGGCATCGACGACGACGACCCCATACGAGTTTGAGGCCACGTAGACCCGCGACTCGTCCGGGGACGTCGCCACGTGCTGGGCGTAGCCCACGCTCGTGGTCGCGGTGACCGCGGACGTGAGCGCATCGACCGTCCAGAGCCGGAAGCCGAACGCTTCAGCCACGAAGGCCTTGCGTCCGCCGTTCAGCGCAGCCATCGACCCGGGCATCGCTGGCAGGCTGGTCGTGCCATAGCTCCAGCCGAGGTCGTCGAGCAGGGTCACGCTGTGGTTGCCCTGGCTCATCACCCACACGAGCGCGTCGGCGTGGAGGGGGAGCATGGTGGCCGTCAGGATGGCGAGGAGGAAGCTGCGGTAGAGCGTCATGGTGGTTTCCTTGGTCGTGCGGGCAGCGCCCGGGTCGTGGATCGGCGTGCGTGCCGGTCGGGACAGCTCCATCGCAAGGCACGTGCCGGACGGAGCCGCGCGTAACTAACTGGAATCACACGGCCTCCACCGGGCGGCCCGGCGGATGCCCCATGTGGCGTCCCCGTGTGACACCCCGGCTTGCACGCCTCGGTCAATCGTGTACGGTCCGCCCGGCCCAACCGGGCCGCGGAGGTGGCCCATTCGAGTTGGAGTTCCCAAGGAGTCCAGGTCGGGCAACGACGACGAGCGCCGTGTCGCGGCCACGCCGGAGTCGGTCCAGAAGCTCATCGCGCTTGGTTTCGAGGTTGTCGTCGAGCCCGGTGCGGGCGCAGCCGCGGGGTACTCGGATGAGGCCTACGTCAAGGCTGGCGCCGCGCACGCGGACCGCGTCGCCATCTGGAGCTGCGACGCCGTCATCAAGGTGCGGCCCCCCGCGCTCGAGGAGATCGCCCTGGCGCGTGAGGGCTTGGTTCTCGTCTCGCTCCTGCAGCCCGAGCGCAACCCAGAGCTCATCGACGCGCTGAACGCGCGGCGCATCTCGACGCTGGCGCTCGAGCGCATCCCGCGCATCACCCGGGCGCAGAAGATGGACGTCCTCTCGTCGATGGCCAACCTCGCCGGCTATCGTGCCGTCGTCGAGGCGGCCGCGCACTACCAGGGCTTCTTTGGGCCGCAGATGACGGCCGCGGGCACGACGCCTCCGGCGCGTGTGTTGATCATTGGCGCCGGTGTGGCTGGTCTTGCCGCGCTGGGCGCCGCCCGAGCGATGGGCGCCGAGGTGCGCGCCTTCGACACGCGCGCCGCAGCTCGCGAGCAGGTCGAGAGCCTCGGCGGGACCTTCTTGGAGGTCAAGCTCGCCGAGTCCGGCGAAGGGCAGGGCGGCTACGCCAAGCTCATGAGCAAGGAGTTCATCGAGGCCGAGATGGCGCTGTTTCGGGCGCAGGCGCGCGAAGTGGACGTCATCATCACGACGGCGCTCGTGCCCGGGACCAAGGCGCCGATCCTGGTTCCCGAGGACGTCGTGGCGTGTCTCAAGCCCGGCTCTGTCATCGTCGACATGGCCGCCGAGCAAGGCGGCAACTGCGCACTCACTCGGCCGGGCGAAGCCACCGTCTGGAACGGCGTGACCATCCTCGGCTTCGTCGACCTGCCGAGCCGCATGGCGGCGACCTCGAGCAAGTTCTTCGCGCAGAACCTCGTCTACGTCCTCCAGGAGATGGGTGGCGGCAAGAACTTCAGGCTCGATCTGGAGAACGACGTCGTCCGCCCCGCGCTCTACACGCACGAGGGCGCCGTGCTGCCCAAGTACGAGCCCAAGCAGCCCGCGCAGGCCGCACCCAAGAAGGCGCCTCCGCCCTCGGCCAAGCCCGCGCAGCAGCAGATCATGGACCCGACGCGCCTCGCGTGGGGCACGACCGTCGGCGGCATCGCCCTCATCGGCCTCTTGTTCGTGCTCGGCCGCTTCGCGCCGCGCGACTTCCTCCAGCACTCGACTGTCTTCGTCTTGGCGTGCTTCGTCGGCTGGCAGGTCGTCTGGTCGGTCACGCCCGCGCTGCACAC
>SXOX01000112.1 GCA_005776585.1 Pseudomonadota bacterium
CATCGGTGCGGCTCGACATCCGGCGGATCGCGACGCTCAAGGACGGAGACCGGCCGTACGGCAACCGCGCGCGAGTCAAGGTTGCGAAGAACAAGGTCGCCCCGCCGCACTGCGAGGCTGAGTTCGACATCGTCTTCGGACAGGGCATCGACCGCGCCGGAGAGCTGCTCGATCTCGGGATCGCGCACGGTCTCTGTCAGAAGAGCGGCGCCTGGTTCGCCTACGGCGACGTGCGGCTCGGCCAGGGGCGGATCAAGGCGTGCGCCACGCTGCGCGAGGACACCGCTCTGTCCGACCGGCTCGAGGCGGAGCTCCAGGCCTCGGACGCGACCCCCTGCGTGGTGGCGAGCGAGGCGGCCTAGGGATCGTCGCGTCGACGCTCCCGTGAGTGAACGAGTTTTGTTGGTAAAGACATCAAACAACCCAAGGAGATAGACAATGCGAAGCAACAACATGGTGATTCTGCGGGGCAACCTGGGCGCGGACCCGGAGGCCAAGGTGATCGGCGGGACGACTCGGATGGCCGTCCTGCGGGTGGCCACGTCCCATCGGTGGAAAGTCGACGGCGGAGAACAGAAAGAGCGCACGGACTGGCACTCCATCGACGTCTTCGGGGCCACGGCCGACTTCTGCCTGACCTACTTGAAGAAGGGCGACTCCGTGAACGTGCTCGGCGCGATCCGCAACGACGTCGTGGAGAGCCCGGCGGGCAAGAAGTTCGTCTCGCGCGTTCGGGCGTGGGAGGTCCAGGGGCTTGGCGCGGCGGGCCGGAGCGACGGGCGGGGCAGGGAGGAGGCGGCGTCGACGGCGCGCCACGAGCGCGACGAGCCGGCCGAGGTGGCCTTTCACGAGGAGGCGCTGCCGTTCTAGGAGCGTCCGCGCATTGCGGGCGCGAAGCCGTTGGAGCGGATCCCGCGGTGACTCTCGCGAGGCGCGAAGCGCCGGTCAAACGGTGAAGGGCGGGCTGGATGCCCGTTCGAACCGTTTGGCGCGAGAAGCGCCCGGGAGCCGCCCAACGGCGACTGACGGTCAATCCGCGGACGCTCCTAACCGCCGAGGCGGACTCCTCGAAAGCGCGCAGGGGCGACTCCGTGGCTCACGTGCATGAGCTGCATGGGGTCGCCCTTGCCGCACTGGAGGAAGCCCCACATCTGCCACGCGTCCTGGTTGCAGATGGCGTCGCAGCCTCTCCAGAAGCGCGGCGTGATCCCCGTGTAGATCGGGTTCTTGAGCACGCGACCCAGCTTGCCGCCGCGGATCTCGCGAGCCGACTCGCAGCCGAACTGGAAGTTGATGCGGAGATCGTCGATGGACCAGCTCTTCGAGCCGGAGATGTAGTAGCCGTGATCGGTGTCAGCGATGAGGTCGTCGAGCCGCCACGAGCCGGGCTCGAGGTTGAGGTTGATCATGCGCACGATGGGCACGTTGCGCCAGCCGTCCGCGCGCAGCGAACCGGCGGCGGGCACGCCGACGCGCGCCGCGGCCTCTCTCCCCGAGTGATAGCCCACGAATCTGCCGGCGCGGACGATGTCGGTGCGGTGCGCGGGCGTGCCCTCGTCATCCCAGCCGAAGGTGCCGCAGCCGCCTTCGGACGTCGAGTCGGCGTACAGATTGACGATTGGCGCGCCGTACTCGAAGTCCTCGCCGAGGCGATCGGGGGTCAAGAACGAGCCGCCAGCGAGCGAGATCTCCTCGCCCAGCGCGCGGTCGAGCTCGGTCGGGTGGCCGCAGGATTCGTGCACCTGGAGCGAGAGGATGCTGCCGTCCAAGATGATGGTCGCGGCGTCCACCGCCGGACACGCGGGCGCGCGCGAGAGTTCGACGGCCTCCGCCGCGACCCGGGCTGCGTTGCCCGTGAGGTCCAGGGCCAGGACGCGCTCCCACCCGCCGCCGAGCAGGTTGCCCTCGAAGTGCTTCGGGTACGACCGCTGCTGGACCTCACCGCCGTGCTCCGCGGTCGCCGTGATCCCGCCCCCGGTCTGCTGGAGGCGCTGTGCGATATCCACGCCGTCGGTCGACATGAGCCAGGTGTGTGTCCGCAACGACACTGTATTGCCGCGCGCGGCCACGATCCCTGGGGTTCCGAGCATGGTCCGCGTTGCTGTGAGCAGCAGGTCCAGCTTCTCCTCCAGCGATACGTCGTCGAAGGGGCAGCGCGTGATGGGTGTCGCGAAGCGTCCAGTGCTCGGGTGACGCGCCTCCAACGCGCTGGGCCGCCGTGCCGCACCGCCTTGACCGCGAGCCGCGGCGACGGCGACCTCCACCGTACGTCCGATGTTCGCCTCCGTGAGCTGGCTCGTCGCGGCGTAGCCCCATGCGCCGCCCAGCAGCACACGCACGCCCACGCCCACGTCCCGCACGCGCGTGACCTGATCGACGTCCTCGTTGCGTGTGACGAGCGTCTCCTGCTCTCGGTCGACCCAGCGGACGTCGCCGTAGTCGACTCCGGCCTGCGCCAGTCGGTCCCGTGCGGTCGCGACCAACGAGCGGATTCGGCTATCTTCGAGGCGATGGATGAGCGACATGGCCCACATGGTATCGACCCCGCGCGCGGCACGTCAACGAGGGCGCCGTGCGAGCTCGTGCTCTCCGCGATGCAGGTGAGCGACGTTCCTGCCGTCGCGGCGACGCTCAGCTCGGCGTTTTCGGACGGCAGCGGCGGCCGGTCGGACTGGTCGAGCTACCTCCAGCGCGCGCTTGCCGCCGACCTCCTCGACCTCGAGGCGACGTCGCTCGCGCGGCTCGGAGGCGCTCTCGTGGGCGCCTCGCTCGTGCTGCGCGATGCGGAGCGGGGTCACATCGGTGCGACTGGGGTCGTGCTCGGGGCGCGGCGCCTCGGAGCGGCCCAGCGGATGATTGGTCGCTCGTTGGAAGTCTTGACGGGTCACGGAGTCACCGACGTGCGGCTCGAGGTCGCCGAGGATAACGTCCGCGCGCGCCGGGTCTACGCTCGGAGCGGTCTGACGGCCGGTCGACGGCTCGTTACGTGGCGCGGCCGCGTGACCGCTTCTGCGACACTACCCGCTGAGGCGATCCCCATCGCCGTCGCGGTCGCGACGCTCACGCAGCGAGGAGAGGCGGATCCGCCCTTTGGACGCCGCGCCCGGTCCCTGGCGCTCACGCTCTCACAGCGCCAGCGCGAGTTCACGGCCCTCCAGTGTCGCGCGGTGGTCGTCGTCCACTGCGGGGGTCTGGTCCTCGCGCTGGGCGGCGAGCTCGACGATACCGCGGCCGTCGCCTCCGTCCTGGCGCACCTTTGTTGCGACGTCGCCCGCCTGCGGCTACCGCTCGTCGCCGAACGGCAGGCACCGAGCGCATGCCTGGCCGGGCTCGGCCTGGCTCCGGTCGAGGCCGTCTTGGAACTGCGTGTGCCAAATGCTAGCGTGTCCTCATGATCCTCGACGGTCACACGCATGTCGGCGTTTGGAACGAGCCGTCGTTCTCCGGTCGCGCCACCGATCTCGCCGACGCGGTGGAGGTGCTGGCCGCAACCGGCGTCCGCGGCGCGCTCACCATGCCGACCGATCAGGCGGACAACGCCGGGCTCCTCGCTGCGATCGAGTCGCGCGACCCTAGTGCGGCAGTAGGCTTTCGGCTCTGCGCGTGGATCGATCCGCGCTCGGAGGACAATCTCGAGTGGATCCGCCAGCACGCGTCCCGAATCGCCGGGCTCAAGGTCCATCCCTCGCTCGTGCGCACCCGACCCGACGACGCGCGCTATGTGCCCTTCCTCGAGCTCGCCGCCCAGCACGGCCTCCCGGTGCTGTTGCACTGCGGCCGCTGGCAGGAGATGTCGAGCTATCGCTTCGGCGTCGACCTGGCCCAGGCCCATCCCGCCGTGGCGTTCATCCTGTGTCACATGGGCGGCGACTCCACGGATCTCATCGAGGCGACCGTCGACGCTCTCGTCGCGCCGGGCGCTCCAGACAACGTCTGGCTCGGGACCGAGAGCATCCGTCAGTACTGGAGCGTCCAGCACGCCGTCGACCGGTTGGGCCCCGCGCGGCTCATCTTCGGGAGCGACTACAACCTGAATCATCCGGGGTCATTTCTCGCCGTGATCGACGCGCTCAAGCTGGACGCGTCCGGTCGCGCCGCGATCCTGGGCAGCAACCTCAACGGCTTGCTCCCAGCGGCGCATCGTTTTTAGCTGAGCCCCATCAGCTCCAGGAGCGCCGGGTGCGGCAAGAGGATCTCGCCTTCGTCGCGCACCTCGATGCGGACGAGCCGCTCGACCACCAGAGGGCACGCCAGCAGCTCGCGACCGAACGCGTCGGGGTCCTCGGGTGACGCAATCACGCACGCGAGCTCGACGGTCGGGACGGCGTCGTCGGCCTCGACGAGCGCCATGAGCTCGGCGTAACGCTCGGCGTCGACCAGCTGCAGGGTCGCGAGCGTCAGGACCGCATACTGCGGCCCTGACAGTCCGTAGCGCGCGGCGACCACGTGCGTCGGCAGGGCCACGCCGCGGCGTTCCAGCCCAGAGAGCACCTGCTCGAGGTCCATGGATGCGCGAGTGAGACGGTCGCCGGCTCCAGGCGCGTCGACGAGGAGTGAGACCATCGCCACGAGCCGCTCTGCCTCGAGCCGCAGCCCAAGCTGGACGAGTGACTGCGTCTCTTCGAAGCTCACGACCGGCCCGCTCCTTGGCTGGCGAGCGAAGCCGGCCGTGCCGGAGCGACACCCGCGGCTGTCACGGCCTCACCCTCGCTCGAACCGCGCGTCGGGTCAAACCCGGCTCCGCCCAAACTCGCACCGCCGCTTGGTCCCGCGCTTGACTCCGCATATCATCGGCGGCGTGCGACTCAGACCCTGGCTCCCTCGTCGCCGCGCTCGCGCGCCCGGCTCGCCTTACGGGGCACGGCAGCGCCGCACTTTACTGTCCATCGACGTGACCCGATAGGCACCGCCATGGGCGCGATGAACTCCGAGTTCGCGGTTGGGTCGACCATCGACGGTCGCTACCGGATCCTCGGCCCCCTCGGCAAGGGTGGCATGGGCGGCGTCTACCTCGCCGAGCAAGCCGGGTTCGGCCGACAGGTCGCCATCAAAGTGCTCCTGCCCACGCAGTCGGACCCGGCGGCGCACGAGCGCTTCGTCCGCGAGGCGCGGAGCGTCTGCCACCTCCATCACCCGAACATCGTCACCTACCACGACTTCGGCACCGACCCCGAGACGGAGCGACCTTACCTCGTCATGGAGCACCTGGCGGGACGGAGCCTCGCCGAGGTCATCCGCCGCGACTCGCCGCTCCCGCTCTCGCGTGCGCTCCACTACCTGCGCCAGCTGTGCGCCGCGCTGGCGGAGGCGCACGGAGCGGGGGTCATTCACCGCGATCTCAAGCCCGGCAACGTCATGATCGTGCGCCGCGGTGACGATCCAGACGTCGTCAAGCTCATCGACTTCGGTATCGCTCGGGTGCAGCGCCCTGGTGGAGCCGGTCTGGCGACGCCCGTGACGGGCACCGGCATGATCGTGGGCACGACGGCGTACCTCGCCCCCGAGTACATCAAGCACCAACTGGTCGATGAGAGGACCGACGTCTACGCCGTCGGCGTCATGACCTATGAGCTCCTCGCCGGTCGCCGCCCGTTCGAGCATCCGGACGCCATCGCGCTCATGGGGCAGCACCTGAGCCAGCCGGCGCCGCCGCTGACGGCGCTGGCCGACGGGCGTCGCATCCCCGAGGCCCTCGACCGCGCGCTGCAGCGAGCGCTCGCCAAGGAACCGGACGCGCGCTTTCGCAGCGTCAAGTCGTTCTTCGCGCACGTCGAGGCGGCCACGGAGCCCCTTCTTGGCGCCGCGGTGACCGACCCGACCCTCAAGCAGGCCGCTGCCACGCCGCTGAGCCCGAACACCACCGCGATCGACTTTGCGCCGCCCGATACCGCGGAGCACGACGCTGGCCTGGTCGCGGCGACGGTCGCCCGTCCTCCACCGCGCCGTACCGCGCCGGGCGTCACCGTGCCCGCCGTGAAGGCGATGTCCTCGCGTGGTCGCCGGCTCACGGTCGCCGTCATCGCCGTCGTCGCCGTCATCGCCGTGTCTGTTGTCGCCGGCGCAGTGGCACTCGCGCTCCGCGAGCCTGCGTCGCCCGGGAGCACGTCACCCGGGGCCTCACCGAGCCCGCGAGCCACGCACGAGTCGGTCGCGTCGCCTCCGCCGGATGCTCCACCGCTGTCTGTGCCGGCGAGCGCCGTCGTGGTGCCGCTGCCGCAGCCCCTCCCGCCGCAAGACCTACGGCGCGGCCCCGCGATGCTCTCGGCCTCGCGCGAGCGGCGTGAGCTGGACGTCGTCCCGTCGCTGCCCGCGGCCCTCGCGCCGATCCCGGAGTCAATCGTCGCGCCTCCAGCCACGAAGCTCGTGCCCAAGAACGCCCCGTCCGGTGCCCGGCACGTGTCGGTCGCGTTTCATGTTCTTCCGTACGGCGTAGTCTCGACAGGCGGTCGCCAGCTCGGCGATACACGCTTCGATCGTCCCCTGCCCGAAGGCCGGCACTGCTTCGACGTCACCTCGGGCGCCCGCTCGCGCCGGGCGTGCCTCGACGTCCGCGCGGGCAAGGCCAACGTGCTGCGCGTCGATTTCCGCTCGCCGTGACGTGTCGCGCATGGGGCGGGGGTGCCGGATCCGGCTCTGCCGCTTGCCGCGGCGGGCGTTGCCCCTAGAATTCCCCCGCAGGAGGTGTCCATGCCGATCTACGAGTACCGCTGTGAGGCCTGCGGGGAGGTCATCGAGGCCCTGCAGCGCATGAGCGATCCCCCGCTGACCGACTGCACCAGCCCCCGCCACGGAGGCTCTGCGTCACCGGGGACGCTTCACAAGCTGCTGTCCGCCCATGTCGTCGGCGGCAGCGCCCCGCAGCGGGCATCGTCTCCCGCGCCCGGCTGCGGTCGGTGCGGCGATCCCCAGGGCCCCTGCGGGCTGCCGAATTGAGCACGCCGGAGCCCGACCTCGCCCTGTTCGAAGCCGCAGGTGGGCAAGCCGGCATCGAGACCGTCGTCAGAGCCTTCTACGCCCGCGTCTTCGATGACCTCATGATCGGCTACCTCTTCCGCCGGGTCGATCGCGAGCGCCTCATCCTGGTGGAGACCGAGTTCGCGGCGCGCGCGCTGGGCGCCACATCGGTTCGCTATACGGGACGCCCGCTCCGCGAGGCGCACGCCGCTCATCGCATTCAGGGCGGCCAGTTCGATCGCCGCTCGACGCTCCTCCGCGAGACGCTGCTTGCGTGCGGCGTGTCGGAACCCGTCCGCGCGGCGTGGCTCGCTCACACCGAGGCTCTGCGCGCCCTGATCACTGCCGATGGCCCGTCGATCTGCCAGGCTGCCGACGACCCCTGAGCCGTCGCGTGACCCGTTGGCAGCGCTTCGACACGACAAAAAACCGTTGACAACCCTGCCGTGAGCCGTTAGAGGCGCGCCGACTTTTGAAGCGGACCTCGATCGGTTCCAGGGGGTGACATCGTGAGCGCAACACGCCTCAGTTCTTTCTCGACCAAGTTCTCCGCGGCCTTCGCGCCGCTCGCATTGACCGCGGTGCTCGGCCTGGCCATGGGCTGCAGCGAGACCAACGAGGACAACGGCCTCGTGGGGACGCCTAGCAAGAAGGACGTCTCGGGCGGAGACGGGACCGCCACCGACGGCGGCGCCACGGGCGGGGACACGCAGACCACCGGTGGCGACACCAACCAGCCGCCGGTCGGGTGCAAGAACGACGCCGACTGCAAGACCAAGATCACGGGCCTCGGTCCGTGCGAGCAGGCCTACTGCGACGCCAACCAGTGCAAGAAGCGTACGCTGGCCTCCGGCTCGCAGTGCGACGACGGCAAGCCGTGCACCACGGGCGACCAGTGCAAGAACGGGACGTGCGCGGGTCAGGAGACCAAGTGCAACGACAACAACCCGTGCACGCTCGACCAGTGCAACAACGCGAGCGGCAAGTGCGAGTCCACGCCCACGACGGCGACGTGTGACGACAAGAACCCCTGCACCGAGACGGACGCCTGCAAGGACGGCAAGTGCGAGGGCGCGCCCGTGACGAGCGACGCGTGCGGCTGCAAGGTCGACGACGACTGCAAGAAGGCCGACGACGGCGACGCGTGCAACGGGACGCTCATCTGCAAGGACACGAAGTGCGTGGCCAAGCCGGACTCGGCCGTCAAGTGCGACATCTCCAAGGATGGCCCCTGCGAGCGCACCGTGTGCGATCCCAAGGACGGCCAGTGCAAGACGAAGCCCACGGGCGACAACGCGGCCTGCAACGACAACGACGCCTGCACCAAGGAAGACAAGTGCAAGGCCTGCAAGTGCGCGGGCTCGGCCCTCGTCTGCGATGACAAGAACCCGTGCACCAAGGACGCGTGCGACGCAACCAAGGGCTGCACGACCGAGAACACCACCGACAAGTGCGACGACCAGGACCTCTGCACCATCAACGACGTCTGCAAGGCAGGCAAGTGCACCGGTGAGACCAACCCCACGTGCGGCGGTTGCACGGGTCCGACCGACTGCGAGAAGTTTGAGGACGGCGACCTTTGCAACGGCACGCTCGTCTGCAAGGACAGCAAGTGCGTCGTCGATACGGCGACGGTGAAGGACTGCTCGGCGACCAAGCCCGGACTTTGCGAGCGCGTCGTCTGCGAGCCGGCCACCGGCGAGTGCGGCGTCAAGCCGGAGCTCTCGGGCGCCCAGTGCGACGATGGCAGCGCGTGCACCGAGAACGACCACTGCACCGAGACCAAGAAGTGCGAAGGCGCCGACAAGACGTGTAACGATGGCAACTCCTGCACCAAGGACACCTGCGACCCCGCGAAGGGCTGTGTCGCGACGAACGACAACGAGGCGTTCTGCGACGACAAGAACGCGTGCACCGAGGGCGATCACTGCACCGACGGCAAGTGCGCTGGCACGGCGACGGCCGGCTGCGGCTGCAAAGAGGACAGCGAGTGCGCTGCGTTCGAGGACAAGGACAAGTGCAACGGCACGCTGGTCTGCAAGGAGGGCGCGTGCGTCGTCAATCCGGCCACCGTCATCGTCTGCGAGGGCGCTGGCCTCAACCCGTGCGTCCCCTACGAGTGCATCCCGACGACCGGGACGTGCGTCAAGAAGCCGCTCGAGAACGGCGCAACCTGCGACGATCAGAACGCGTGCACCACGGGCGACTTCTGCTCGAACGGCGTGTGCAAGGGCAAGCAGACGCCCTGCGACGACAAGAACCTGTGCACCAATGACTCGTGCGACCCCGACAAGGGCTGCGTCACGGAGTTCAACGCCAACGCGTGTGATGACGGCTCCAAGTGCACCGAGAACGACGTCTGCGGCGACGGCTTCTGCAAGGGCACGCCGACGGTCGACTGCCACTGCACGACCAAGGCGGACTGCGCCACGCTCGAGGACGGCGACCTCTGCAACGGCACGCTGTTCTGCAAGCAGTTCAAGTGCGTGGTCGACCCGAAGACCGTCGTGACGTGCGACGCCTCGGGCAACACGTGCGCCGAGAACATGTGCGACAAGGCGACTGGCAAGTGCGCCGCTCAGAACGCGACGGACGGCAAGTCCTGTGACGACGCCAACGAGTGCACGGGCAAGGACGCCTGCAAGGCCGGCAAGTGCGAGGGCTCCTCGGTCGACTGCGACGACAAGAACCCGTGCACCGACGACAAGTGCGACTCGGCCGTGGGCTGCACGCACGCCCCGAACACGGGCGCCTGCGACGACGGCGACAAGTGCACCGAGAACGACTCCTGCGACGAGGGCCTCTGCAAGCCAGGCAAGACGAACGTCACGCTCTGCCCGAACGCCTGCGCGCCGGCCTTCACGCTCGGTTGCGAGGACTTCGACGCGTGGTCCACGCTCAACACGGGAGCCACGTCGACCATCAAGAACTACCCGTGCAACACGACCGACGTCGATGGCTACACCGGCGCCGAGTACGTCTACACGTTCACCGCGCCGTATGACGGCAAGCTGAGCGTGGCGCTCGCCCAGGACAGCATCTTCATGGACGTGCTCGTGCTCTCCAAGGCGAACACGGGCTGCGACGCCGCCAACTGCAAGGCGTGGGACTACAACACGGCGGACGTCGAGATGAAGGCGGGCGAGACCTACTACATCGTCGTCGACAGCATCTCGGACTTCAGCGGCGACTACACCATCACCACGCAGTGCACGCCGTCGAAGGAGACGATCTGCAACGACGGCCTCGATGACGATGGCGACAATCAGATCGACTGCCAGGACTCGGACTGCACGGGGACCGAGGCGTGCAAGCCGGCGGCGTGCAAGCCGGAGTGGACGCTCAAGTGCGGCCAGTCGGACTTCTGGGCCACGACCAAGCCCAACGCGACCAACGTCATCGGCAGCTACCAGGGCTGCGACAACAGCTGGAGCTACGGCGCAGCTCCGGAGTACACCTACAAGTTCGTCGCTCCGGCGGATGGCAAGGTCACGCTCACGCTCAGCAACGAGACGGCCGCGACGGACCTCATGGTCCTCTCGGACAAGGGCAACGGCTGCGAGCCGGGCAACTGCATCGCCTACGACTGGCTCGAGGGCGAGCTCACGTTCGACGCCAAGAAGGACCAGACCTACTACTTCGTGCTCGACGGCTACAACGGCGCGCAAGGCGAGTGGACCATCGAGGTCACCTGCGCCGACTCGGGCACGCCGGCCACGGGCGAGATCTGCGACAACGGCAAGGACGACGACGCTGACAACAAGGTCGACTGCGAGGATGACGGCTGCTTCGGCAAGTCGGCGCTGTGCGAGCCGGCCTGTACGCCAGACACGACCGTGTTGGCCCAGATGTCGTGCCCCGACTCCTCGGACTTCTGGCACAACGACGGACCGGGCTCGACCAACACCGTCTTTGCCTATGGTTGCGCTGCGTTCACCTACTCGGGTCCCGAGTACGTCTACACCTACGTCGCCGAGGCCGACGGCCCGGTCACCGTGACGATTGACGACCAGGACGCCGACACCGACCTCATCCTCCTCGAGGATCGCGGCCTGGGCTGCAACCCGGCGAGCTGCCTCGACTGGGGCACCTCGTCCATTTCGTTCACGGCGGTCAAGGGCAAGACGTACTACATCGCGGTGGACGGCTGGCAGGGCGCCATCGCCGACTACACGCTGTCGTTCCTCTGCGGCGGCTGAGCTAGACCGACCGAGCGTGCCGCGGAGGGTCTCCTCGCGGCACGCGTCCTTCGCGCGTAACCCTCCTCTCGTCTCCCACGAACAACGCTCCGTCCGCTCCGTCCAACTCGGAGCCACTGCGGACCCCTTTGACGGCCCAGGCCGCGACCGTTAGCCTTCCGCGGTCCGGCTCTCCCTCGCGAAAGCGTCCATGCTCACCGAATCACTCCACAACTTCTTCGATTACCTCGGCGCCGAATGGGTGCTGTGGCTCCTTCTGGTTCTCGCGGCGGTCGCGCTCTGGGTGATGATCGAGCGCGCGCTGTTCTTTCGACGGCATCGGGCGGATCCGGCGCAGCTGGCGCAGCTCCTCGAAGAGGCGCTCAGCTCCGGGGATCGCCAGCGCGCGATCGCGGCGATGACGCGCCAGCCCAGCATGGAGGGTCGCGTCATCGCCAAGGGAATCGCTGCACTGGAGCGGGGCTCCGCCAGCGTCGAGGAGGTCATCCAGGGTGCGATGGCCATCGAGCGCGTGGCCTATGATCGCTACCTCGGCTTCCTGGGCACCTTGGGCAACAACGCGCCGTTCATCGGGCTGTTCGGCACGGTGCTCGGGATCATGAGTGCCTTCGCGACGCTCCAAGGCGCCGGTCAGACGGCCGACCGCGCGCGGGCCATCATGGGGAGCATCTCCGAGGCGCTGGTCGCGACCGCGGTCGGCCTCGTCGTGGCCATCCCGGCGGTCATCGCCTACAACCAGTTCAAGACGGGCATCAAGGAGCGGCTGGCCCACGCCGACGCACTCGCCCGGATCCTCCTTGCCCACGCCAAGGCGACCCCGCCGAGCGGGGATCGGAGCTAACGTGGCGTCGAGCGCAAGCCAGGGCGGTGATGACGAGATCATTACCGCGATCAACGTCACGCCTTTGGTCGACATCCTCCTCGTGCTGCTCCTCATCTTCAGGGTGACGACCGAGGTCATCCATGAGGCTGAGCGACCTCGGGCCATCCAGGTCGACCTCCCCGCTGCCGCGAGCGCCGATCAGCTGCTCAATCAGGGCATGTTGAACCTCGTCATCGACCGCGGAGGCACGCTGTGGATCAACGGCGAGCGGTCGACGGCCGAGGCCGTCGACGGACTCGTCGCCGAGATTGCGCGACGTGGAGCGACCGCCCAGGCACTGATCTCCGCCGACGAGCGCGTGGCGCACGGCGAGGTCGTCGCGCTCATGGACCTCCTGCGTGTGAAGGGGGTCAAGCAGATCGCCATCAACACGCAGAAGCAGGCCATCGAGTAGCCCAAGTCTAGGCGATGTCCCAGTTGCCGCCAGCACCAGCGACCGCGATGGCCACCGAGCCGCTGGCCGGCGGAGGCGTGTCCGTCTTCGAGTCCGGTGTCACTCCGGACACGCGCCGGCGCCGCATCGTGGCGCTGCTGCTGGCGGCGGTCGTTTATGCGGGGCTGGGCACGCTGATCGCCACCAGCCCGGAGGCGGTCCACGCCCCGATGGGCCCTCCGACGCACGAGGAGGTGCAGACGTTCTCACGGCGGGTCGAGCTGCCCAAGCCCAGGACCCCGCCCGAGCCGCCCCCACCGAAGCCACCTCCAGAGGTGCCGCCTCCGCCCGTCGCTGCTGTCGAGCCACGCCCGGTCGAGGCGCGTCCCACCGAGGCGGCGCCGGATCGGCCCCCACGACCCGAGCGTCCCGACAGGCCGGACACGAAGCCCACGCCGCCGACACGCAAGACGGTCGTCCTGAAGAGCACGGCCCTGTCGAACGAGGGTCGAGTCAGGGTCCATGGCGGGGCCAGCGACGTCTATGGTGACCCGTCCGAGCGCGCGACCGAAGACTCCACCAAGCCGGACGACGGCCCGCGTGGCACGGGGCCGCGCGACGCCAAGGGAACCGCGCCAAGCGGCGGGCCCACCATCGAGGCGAAGCCCGCGCCCCAGCCGGGAGCGGAGCTCGTGCCCGCCCGGGTCAAGCGACAGGTCAAGGGGGTCTACCCCGCGGACGCGCCCCGGATCGGCCGGGCCGTCAATGTCACCCTGTCGCTGCGCGTCGACGAGGAAGGGCGCGTCGTGAGCGCGCGCGTCATCGGCAAGCCCAAGGCCGTGGGAGATGCCTTTGACGTGGAGGCGCAGCGGGTGGCTCGGCTCCTGGAGTTCACCGCGGCGACCCGCGGCGGCACGGCCGTGGCCGTGACGATTCCGTACACTGTCGTTTTCGAGCCCTAGCGGGCGTCGCCGTGCAGCTCGCCCTGGATGAACGACGGCAGGTGCCGGCAGCTGCGGATCAGCTCGTGCGCTTTGGCCGTCACGTTGGGCTCCGCGTGCCCTTTCTTCCCAGCCTTGGTGGCCACGGCTGGCGCATCCGTGGGCTGAAGCGCCGGGTGCCGGCCCGCGAGGACCTCATGAGCGGTGGCCAGCCCCTCTGGACCGGCGAGCGGAAGGGCCTTGGCTAGCAGGCTCGCTGCGGCGCGGCCGTCGACCCAACGCGCGATCTTCAGGACGCTGGGGGCGTTCGCTTCGGTCGTCAGCCCGAGCAGCGTCACCAGGGCGGCCTCGCGGACCGACGCGTCGCTGTCCGACAAGAGCGGAGCCACGTCCCCGATGGCCGTGTCCACGTGACGGTGGGCCAGCGCCGCGAGCGCGGCCCGACGCTCCCCCGGATCCGCGGAGAGCAGGCGCGGTGACAGGTCCCGCCGCAGCGCCTCCAGCGCGCCGATGAGCTTGCGACTGAACGGCCACACCGGTCCGGCGTTCTTGCACTCGCGGCGCCAGTCCTCCGGGCTGCAGAGGACTCGCACGTGGACGTGATCGTCGTGCGCCTTGGCGTAGCCCGGCAGGACCATGAGCCGCTCGGCCACCAGCAGCGTCTCGCGCGGCACGCCCATCGACGCCGCGTACTCGAGCAGCAGCCGCTCGATGTGCGGCGAGACGATGATCCACTGCACCTCGAACTCGGTCTCCGCCATGAGCGCCTGCACGAGCGCCCAGTTCCGGGCCAGGTCGAGCCGATACTTGCCCGGGGACTTGACGCTGCGACCATCGGCTCCGTAGCGATGGTAGACCGACGGCGCCGACGCCCCATCGAGCGTGGCGTTGAAGTAGGCGAAGTCGACGTCGCGGCCGCTGTTGTGGCTGACGGACATGTTGATGTCGCCGCCATGCGACTTGCTCAGGTTGCAGACCGCCAGGCGCTCACCGTGCGGCACGGCCCGCGCGACGACCTCTGCCACACGCACGATCCCGCGTACGAGGTAGCCGGTCCCGTAGGTCCAGTCCTTGAGGCGCGTCGTGGGCTGGACGTCGTGGTGTGGGCCAGCCAAAGGCATCCGCACGCCGCCGCGCAGCAGGCCGTAGAAGGGGTGACCGACCGATTGCGTATCCGCGTGGTCCGCCGGCAGGGCGTCCGAGCCCGGCGAGGCCGGCGGCGCGCCGAAAGTCGACAGGCAGACCGCAGCAACCAGCACCGTCAACGGCATTCGGGCCTCACGAGGGCGCGACCGTCCCACACTGAATCCGAGGGGTCAAGCCCGTCATCGCCTGCCCAGTGCGCATGTGGAGAAAGCGTCACAACTCGACGGTATGACTGGTATCCTGGCTTGTCGAATTTTTCGCGAGCCGGCCCCCTGGCCCAGGGCCGCGCTGCTCGATTCGTTGACAGCAGCGTGGTCGTCCCCGAGAGTCCGCGACCATGACCCGACGCTTCGCACGTGCCCCTGTCTCGCAGCTGCTCATCGCGGCGCTGCATCTGACCGCATCGCTCGCCGTGACCGGGCACCTGTCGGCGTGCGGCCAGTCGACCTCTGCGGCCACCGGGCCCATCGCCAGCGACAGCGGCGTCGCCGCGGACGGGCAGGCGACGAGCGATGTTCCACCGGTCGACTCCACGATCGCCGACGCCGCGCTCGACGCGTCGGACACGAGCGCCGCAACGTCTCCGGAGACGAGCGATGCCACCGTACCGCTCGACAGCGCGAGTCCGCCGACCTGCGACGACTACTGCGCCACCGTGCAGGCCGCGTGTACTGGGAAGGCGGCCCAGTACGCGAGCGTCGCGGAGTGCCGGTCCGTCTGCAAGAACGTCGGGCGCTGGCCGTCAGGTACGCGTGGCGACGTCAAAGGCAATACCGTCGCGTGTCGACTGACCCAAGCCGAGGCAGCCTCGACGTTGGCGGGCGATCCTGCCGCGACCTGTGCCGCCGCGGGTCGGACGGGCGCCAATGTCTGCGGCACCTGGTGCGACAACTACTGCGCTCTCGTCCTCGGCTCCTGCCTGGGTGACGCCTCGCTCTTCGGCAACGCGGCCGAGTGCCAGTCGGCCTGCGAAAAGCATCCAGCCGACGGCCTCGTGGGAGACGCCGACGGCGACTCCGTCCAGTGCCGTCTCTACCACGCCGGAGTCGCGGCGTCGGACCCGCCGGCCTCGGCACTGGACCATTGCCCGCATGCCGGTCCGAGCGGCGACGGGGTATGTGTCCCGAAGAGCCAGGGGCCCACCTGCCAGAGCTACTGCTTCAAGGTCACGGCCGCCTGCAAGGACACGAACGCGCAGTACGCGAGCCAGGCGGCGTGCGAGGCCTACTGCGCGACCTGGGCGGGCTGGGACCAGGGTGGGGCCGGAGACGAGAACGGCAATACCATCGGCTGCCGGCAATATTGGGCCGGTCAAGCTGACGGGTCGGCCAAGGCGGCGACCGAGTGCGTCCTGGCCGGGCCGACCGGCGGAGGGAGCTGCGGCTCCTGGTGCGACAACTATTGCTGGCTCGCGCAGCGCAACTGCACCGATACCAACACGCTCTACTCGGGCTCGGCGGACTGCAAGGCCACGTGCGCCACGTTCCCAAAGACGGGCAAGCCGGGCGACACCGACGGGGACACCGTGCAGTGTCGCGTTTATCACCTGGGCGTGGCGGGCAGCGACAAGCCCGCGTCGGCCGACCAACATTGCGCGCACGGCGGAAAGTCAGGTGCGGCGATCTGCGTCGATTGACGGGTGCAATCGCACGCCTGAGCGGACTTTACCTTGACTTGGCGCGAAGCCGCGCGGTATGAGGCCGCCTGCCGCTCGGCGCGACACGAGCCAGACGGCTGACCAAGGAGCCAACGAACCATGAAGAGAACCTCGATGGACCGCGCCTGGACGTGGACCAGCGTTGTGGCTGCGGGCCTTCTCGTGGCCGCGTGCGAGCCACAGTCGTCCTCGACGAGCCCCGCCGCGACCGGCACCGACACGGCGGCGTCGCCCACGCCCTCCCAGACCGACACCACCGGGAGCACGACCAAGCCACCGGACAAACCGGCGACGTGCGATGGCGCCAAGGCTCTCGGTTCTGTCACGACCTCGGCGGCGGACATCATCTTCAACTCGGGCACCGTCAACTCGTCGGTGGTGATCACGCCGTCGCACGTGACATCGTCGGGCTGCGTCAATGCGATGGACGTGAAGCTCAGCATCGACGGTGGATGCAAGCTCACGCTCGGCTTTACGACCAAGGGAGGCACCTGGTGGCTCACCTCGGGGGCCTTCGTCGCCGACGCCAAGTGCGGCACCGAGTGGCCGTCGGCGGCCAACGACGCCTATACGCTCGACCTCAACCCCAAGCTCACGGCCGCGGCCGTGCTCAACGTGCCTGCGCCCGGCGAGCCCAGCAAGGCCGAGAGCTGCCTCACGCTCGACGGCGTGAAAGTCGTGGGCCGGGCGGAGTTCTACGGCAAGATCGACCCGAACGATCCCGAGGGCAAGAAGCAGCGGCGCATCACGGTCACCTTGAACGACCTGCGCCTCGCCGGTGGTACGCGCTCCAATGGTGTGGACGCGGGAGGCTGCCCCAAGGCGATTCAGACCTGCGTTGGCCTCACGTGCGGCCAGGACCCGCTCGGCAACGAATGCGGTACCTGCGGCGAGGGTACGACGTGCGCCGGTGGAGCTTGTGTCGCCAAGGGTTGCGTCAAGGCGGGTGACGGCAAGGTCGTCGGCAGCCACATCGGTGACATCTCGTGGCCCATGGTCACTGGAAGCTACGAGCTCCACACAGGCTGCAAGTCCACCGCGACGTGGATCGTCAAGACCGCCGGCTGGTGCTACTGGTGCAGCGTGCGCGCGCCCGAGTTCCAGGCGCTCTATGACCAGTACCACGACCAGGGCGTGCAGTTCCTGCTGCTCGTCGGCCAGGACAAGGCGGGCAAGCCGGCCACGGCGTCCTACGCCGCCCAATACAAGAAAGAGCATAAGTATCAAGACGGATGGATCTCGATTGGCGATCCCGACTGGAAGAAGCTCGAGTCCAAGCTCGAGATCCCCTCGGATGGCACCCCGGCCTTCGCCGTGCTCGACGAGGACATGGTGTTGCGTTTCGCGCAGTCCAACCAGGACTTCTCTTGGGCCGCGCAGCAGTCGCTGATCAAGATCCTCAACGGGCAGTAGCCCCGACCCTCGCCCACAGGCACCGGATTCAGGTCAGAAGATGTGGTCGATGGCTACGTAATAGCCGACGCCATCGGGTGACCAGGCCGTGTCGAAGCGGATGATGAAGCCGTCGCCCCACCGGAGTCGCAGGCCGCCGCCCGTTCCGAGCTTGAGGCCTGCGCCGCGGCCATCGAGGGTGGGATTGGCCTGATAGTCGGCGAAGACGCGGCCCGAGTCGACGAACGCGACGACCCCGAACGTGAACGGCACCTTGGCGATGGTGAAGTGCACGAGTTGAGCGCGGAGCTCGACGTTGGCCAGCAGTCGGATCCGACCATGGAACCGGCGCCACGGCACGCCCCGGACGAGGCTCTCGTCACCGAGGAACAGCAGCTCATAGAATGGCGGCTTGCCAAAGACGACGTCGCCCATGAAGCGCATGGCCAGCGTCAAACGATCCGGGACGAGTGGGACATAGAACCTCAACGTGCCGTTGGCCGCGCCGACGGCGAGGTGGCCGCCGTCACCGACGCCGGCGCGCAGGGCGAGCTCGTGATACATGCCGAGCGTCGGCTCTGTCTCGTGGTCGCGTCCGTCCCACAGGAGGCCAGCCCGCACGGTGCCCAGGGCGTGGTGGTTGGTACCGCGCACGGTCTCGGCGACGTCTGCGCCAGAGCGGCCGGACGCGTCGCGCTCGAGCTTGCTACCGTCGTAGACCTCGATGAAGTTGTAGTTGAACGCTGCGAACAGGTTCACGTAGAGGCGAGGCACCGGGAGGTTGAGGCGGAGCCCGACGCTGGCGCCGGGGTAGCGGCGCAGGAACTGCGTCGAGCGACCACCGTGTCCCTGCGGGGAGCGGTTGCCAAGGCCGAACCAGCTGGCGATCTCTTGCGTGAACCCGATTCGGGTGACTGTGCGCACGCCGCGGCGCGTCGGGAGATCGAACTCGACGTAGTCGTCGTGATAGGGAAATTCGGCGCCATCGTCCCCGGGGCGCACGACAGCGAAGCCCTTGACGCGCAGGCGCCATAGGTACGGATAGACCGAGCCCGAGTAGCGGGCCATGGACGCGACGACGCCGAAGCCGAAGCCGGCGTCGGAGTTGTAGCCGACTGCGGGGACGGCGCTCAGCTCGAAGCGCTCGGGATCCCGGGGCGCGACGAGCGTCGTCGTCTCGGTGAGCGGGTCCGCCGGGCCATCGGCGCGTCCCGGAGACGAGAGCAGCGCGCCGACGATGGGCACGAGCGTGAGCAGGGACGGGGAGAGCGAGTTTCGCATGGCCCGAGCGTCCACCAGTACGAGAAGTCGGCGCCGCTGTCGATGACGAAGTGACCCGACCGCGCGCCGTAGTCCATTGACACGCGCAACCGCGGTGCGCACGCTAGCTTGCCTTTCAGGGCGCCGCACAGGAGGTTCGATGCGCTTCGTTGTCTCAGGTCTTGCGTTCGTTGCTGTCGTGGCGTGCTCGTCCAAGGAAGAGGAGCCAGTCGCGGCGTCGCCCACGGCGGAGACCACGACCGATGTGGCGACGTCGGCCGAGACTGCGGCGGCCGTGGATGCCCCGGTCGAAGCGACCTCCGACGCGCCCATCGCGCCGCAGCCGACGCGTTACACCTTCGAGGTCCTGCGCGATCCGCGGGGCATCGCGCACATCTACGCAAAAGGCCGGCCTGCGCTCGCTTTTGGGCAGGGATACGAGACGACCCGAGACCGCCTCTTTCACCTGGAGTACCTGCGGCGGTTCGCGTACGGAACCAGAGCGGAGGCCTTTGGTGAGGCGTTCGCTGCCGATGACCAGACCAAGCGCGGGCTCGGCCTGCGGCGCATCGCGGAGAAGGTCGTGGCGCGCACGCAGGAGAAGCACCCCGAGATCCACGCCATCCTGGTGGCCTACTCCGCAGGCGTGAACGCAGCGCTCGCGGACATGAAGACCGGCAAGAACGGGATGGCTCGCCCCCATGACCTGGACCGCTTTGGCAAGGACTGGTGGCCCGCCCCGTGGACTCCGGTCGACAGCATGGCGCTGGGCAAGGCCCTCGTCGTGACCCAGAACTTCCTTGGCGACGTGGAGCTGCTCATCCTGGCGCTCAAGACCGTCATCGGCGTCGAGAAGTTTGCCGGCATCTTTCGCTTTCAGCCTGTTTATCCAACGTACATCATGGAGGACACGGTCACGCCTCCGTTTGCGGAGAAGCCTGGCGCGATGCCGTGGCCGGCGCTTCCGAGCGAACGTGATCCGGTCGCTCACCTGACCGCGGCCCAGCGCGCCGTCGCCGGCCCCGCCATGGTCGCTCTGGCGAAGGCGTTGGCGGACGCCGTGGGGCACGAGGAGCTCGGCTCGGGTGGGAGCAACAGCTGGGCCGTGCGAGGAGACCATACGGCGAGCGGCGGAGCCATCCTGTGCAACGATCCGCACTTGCCGATGGACCTGCCGTCGCGCATGTACGCCATTCACCTCATCGACACGGGCGATCCGTCCAAGGACAACGTCGGCGCCTTTGGGCACTCGCTCGCGGGGACCCCGCTGCTGACCTTTGGCAATACCCGTGACCTCGCGTGGGGAATTACCAACAGCTTCGTGGACACGACCGATCTCTTCCAGGAGACCGTCTCCGAGGACAAGAAGTCGGTGAAATGGAACGGCAAGGATGTGCCCATCGAACTCCACGAGGAGGTCATCGCGATTCGGCCCGACGGTGGCTCCATCGCCGACGCAGCCACCAATCCCAAGAACCGCAAAGCGACGCTGCGGTGGATTCCGCATCATGGGCCGCTGCTGAACGACCTCGTCCCCGCGGCCGTCGCCGCCGTGCTGGAGGGGCTCGGCCTCACGTTCTCCGCCGCGTGGCCGGGATTTGGGACCGACACCGACGAGCTGGTCGCCATCAACGACCTGCTGGACGCAAAGAACGTGGAGGAGGGACTCACCGCGCTCTCGCACTTCAACGGTGGCACCGTGAACTGGACGCTGGCGGACGCCGCTGGCCACGTCGCCTACGTCGCCGCGGGTGGCTGGCCGCAGCGCGCCAAGCCGTCGAGCGAGCAAGCGCCCTACGACCCGCTCCCAGGGACGGGCGAGAGCGACTGGAAGGGCATGCTGCCGTATGAACAGGTGCCACAGCTCATCGACCCGAAGAAGGGGTTCGTCGTCACCGCCAACAATCAGCAGCTTCCGAACAACAACGATAACGAGCCGGCGAACGATGCAAAGTACATTGGCCACTTCTCCGATCTCGGCACGCGGGCGTGGCGCATCACTGACCGGCTGGCGAAGATGCTCGAGACCGCCAAACCCAAGGGCGCGCCCATCGACCTCGAGATGATGCGTGTGCTCCTCGCCGACGATCGCGCGGTCGTGGCCGACGTGCTGCTGCCGCACGTGTTGGCGCTCAAGGCCAAGTGTGGTGACCCCGGCGGCGACGTCTGCCAGGCGATCACGGCTCTCGAGGACTGGGACCGCGGCCAGGGCGAGGAGAGCGTGGGCGCGGCCATCTTCGGGACGTGGATCGCGCACTACGTCGTGCGCACGTACGGCGACGACATCGGGACGACGCTGCTCCCACTCGTGGGCAACTACGTGACGGCCTTCGCGATCAAGTCGACGTGGGCGTGGCTCAGGAAGGGCTACGTCGGGAAGACGTACTACGATGACGCCAAGACCAAGGACGTCGTCGAGACCTTCGACGACATGGCGCTTGGCGCGCTCGCCGACGCGATGGCCCACCTCAAGCAGAAGTACGGTCAGACTCCGATGGCGCAGTGGCGGTGGGGCGACCTTCACCAGGTACGGTTCACCCACCCCGCCTGGGACGACCTGTCGCATGGACCAATTCCGCGGTCCGGCGGAATGCGAACGGTCAACGCAGCCGACTACAAGGTGTTTGCTCCCGACGGCAAGCCGGCCGAGTTCCCGTACCTGATGACCGAGGGCTCCGTGTTTCGCTATTGCGTCGAGCTCTCGCCCAAAGATGGCCCGTCTGGGCACCAGAGCCTCGCGGGCGGGCAGTCGAGCGACTCGAAGAGTGTGCACTTCACGAGCCAGGTCGACGATTGGCGGAAGAGCCAGGCCCAGGCCATTCGATTTCGGCGAGGCGAGGTCGAGAAGGACGCCGTGACGACACGTGTCGTCGAGGTCGACGTGCCTTAGCCTCACACGCGGTGGTCTGTTCAGCGTCTGGGCGTCCTGTTAAGGTCGCAGAATGCTCCGGGCCGCAGCCATCTACACCTCACTTGCCGTGGCTTGGCTCTGGCCGATACCGCTCCATCCGGGCGCCGGCGTCCCGGACGTCTCTTGGTGGTACGACGCGCTGCTCAACATCGCGAGCCTCGACGCGTTGGCCGAGCATCTCGTCGGTGTCGGGAGCTTCTATGACGCGCCGTTCTTTGCGCCGCACCAAGGCGTCCTTAGGTTCACCGAACAGCTCCCGGCGCTCGCGGCTGTATACGGTGTATTGACCGCCTTGGGCGCGACCCCGGTCGGCGCGCATTCCGTCATGCTGGTCGCCGCGTTCGCCCTCAACGGCTTTTGCACCTGGCTTCTGGCGCGCCGGATCAGCCGCTCCTCCGCGCTCGCCTGGGTTGCCGGTGTCGTGGCGATGATTTGCCCGTACTACCTCTTCCAGATGGCTCGCATTCAGCTGATGTGCATCTTCCCGTTGCCGCTCGCCCTCCTCTCGGTCGAACTCGCCGCGACCGCACGGGCGCAGACGACCTCCTGGCTCCGACTTTCGGCGGCGCTCGTCCTCGCATGGACTACGTGCACCTACTATGCGCTGCTCGTCACGCTCCTCGCCGGTGTCACGACCCTCGTCCACGCCGTGGCGCGACCTCGCGCGTCCGTGGCCATCGCCTTCGGGGCGCTCGGCGCAGTCGCGGCTGCGTTGCTCGTCGTATCCCCGATCCTCTTTGGCTACCTCGGCGCCGCGAAGGAGATGGGGTTTGAGCGCTCGCTCGAGGACGTTAGGCGGTGGGAGCCCTCCCTGGGCATGTACGTGCACACCGAGCCGCAGTTCTCTCCGCGCGTCGGAACTCGGTTGCAGAACCCGGGGCTCGCTGCCGGAGACATCTTGTACCCGGGCACTGTCGGCCTGGTTCTGGCAGGGCTTGGCACGGGCGCAGTCGCTCTTGGCGTGGCGCTCGGTGTGGCGGCTTCGGTGCTGAGGCGGCGGGCGCTTCTCCCTGGACTTGCGCTCCTCGCCGCGGCAGCCGTGGCCACACTCGGCCTCCGTAACGGCTCCTGGACGCCCGCCATCCTCGCAGCCCTGGCGTTCGGGATGGCGGGCCTCAACCCGCGGAACGCCTCGCTTCGGGCGGTGTGGGCGGCTGGCCTCGTCGCGTTCGCGCTCAGCCTGGGTCCGCAGCTGACGTTCACCGGCGTCACGGGCACCGGGCCGTTCCGTTGGCTGTTCGAGCACGTACCGGGGTTCGCGGCGATTCGTTTCCCGGGTCGTCTCGGCATCGCCGCCGTGGCGCTCGGTGCCGTCACGGGCGTCGCCGCTCTGGCGGCGCTCACGCCACGGCGGGGCCTCGTACGCGTCCCACTCGCCATCGTCCTCGCCTGGGTTGTCGTCAGGGAGCTATGGCCACCCCCATGCAAGCAGCAGCCGGTCGACGGCATCGCCGCCTATCCAGGGCTGACGTTCCTTCGAGACGCGCCGCGCGGTCTGACGCTTCATTTGCCCTTCCGCAACTCGGGCCAAGGCCCACAGTGCTCCATCACAGAGGACGTGCGCCGGATGATGCACCAGCTCGAGCACGGGCAGCCGATCGTCAATGGCATGAGCGGCTTCGATCCTCCGCTGGTCCAGGCCGCGATGACTGTCCTCCCAAGTTTTCCTGACGCCGAGGCTGTCGATCTGATTCGCGGCCTTGGCATCCGCTGGGTCCACCTGTGGCGGCCGGCGTTTCGAGACGAGGCCGCAGCGATCGCGGCATGGCTTGCCGCGTCGCCTCACGTCCAGATCGCGTTCGAGGGTCGTGACGAGCTGGTGCTCCGGTTGAGCCCGGAGATGGACCTCGCGGCGCCACCCGACACCGGTCCGGGAGTTCCCCTGCCCAGAGGCTGTCGGGTCTTCGGCCCAAGCGGCGTCGAGCTCGTCGAGGTCACCGACGGGCTCGACGCGACGCGATGGACCTCCGGCCCTCCGCAGCGCGGGGGCGAGAGCGTAGACGTGGTCTGCGCTTCGCCGGTCGTTCTGAGCGGCTGGGTGCTTCGCACGGGACCGTGGACCAGCGACTGGCCACGGCAGGTGGAGATCCAGATCCCCGGCGACCGAGGAGAGCTCGAGACCGTCGCTACACCGGTACCGACCGTGGATGTCTCGCGTCTCGCGCGGGCTCCCCTGGATCACTACACGGTCTTTCCGATCGACCCAGCGCGCCGCAGCGCACACTGGCGACTTCGACAGGTCGGCAGGAGCCGCCGGTGCGCGTGGTCGATCGCCGAGCTCCGTGTGCTCCTCGCCGCCCCGGCCGACTGAGCGCTATGGCTCGCTGCCATGGAGCCGAAAGCGAATCGGCAACACGACCCGCAAGCGGTCCTCCCCAGGGGAGATCGGCGGTCGAGGTAGCGGCGAGGCGGCGGAGACCATTCGAAGCGCCATGGCGTCGAGGTCCTCGGAGCCCGACGAAGCACTCACACGCAGCGGCTCGACGAATCGGCCCGCCGCGTCCACCACGACGACGACGCGCGCGGTGCCTTCGGCGCCCTGTCGCGCCGCCCGCCGCGGGTAGCGTCGGAAGGCCTCCACGGAGCGAACGACGGTGGTCATCCACGCCGCAACCGCCGTCGCGTGGACCTGGGCCGCGTCACGCGCGGACGGAGCTGGCGCCGGCGTCGCGGGGGGCGCGCTCGGAGCGGGTTCGGCGGGAGCGATGGGTCCTGGGCTGCTCGTGTCCTCCGCGAGCGTCGTTGGCATCGACCCGGCGCCCGCCACGGCCTTCGGGCCGCGTGTCCGCTTGCGTGCACGGGCGCTGCCCTCAGGCGCCGAGACCGGAGGCCCAGCCGGAGCTACGGCCGGAGCTACGGCCGCAACTGGAGCACACGCCGTTGTCGAAGGTGCACTGGCCGCCGCAGTGTGTACGCTGGCCTGCTGCGGCGCCGGGCGCTCCACGCGAGGCCGCGTCGCCACGAGCCGTACGTCGACTACCACTGGCGCCTTGGGCGCCACGCGCGGGGCGGGCGGCTCCGCGAAGAGGTAGGCTCCGCCGCCGGCCAGCGCGTGCACCCCGAGCGAGACCACGACCGCGCCGGCGATGCCGTAGCGGGTGGACTGGCCAGCGATGGTGAGGGCGTCGCGCATCACGGTCGTGCCGAGGAGCTTAGCCGAATCGCGCGCTGGCGGCGACTCGATTGCACCGCCAGCCGCTTTCGGTACGCTTGCGCGGACCGCAGTTCACGCGGGGAGGCGAGCGATGCGACACGGTGTGATGATGTGGGGTGGGCTCATGCTCGGCCTGGCCAGCCTCGGATGCGGCAGCAAGGCGACCACGGTCGACAGCGGCACGGCGGCCGGCTCAGAGACCACGACTGTCGGCGACTCCGGCGTAGGGACCGGCGGCGCGTCCGTCTGCACCGGGACGGGCGTCAACCAAGGGGACCTCCTCGGGGACTTCGAGCTTCAGACCTGCGACGGGACCAAGGTCACGTTCGGCTCCGTGCTCAAAGGCAAGAAGGCCGTCATCCTCGACTTCGCGGCCGGCTGGTGCGCCCCATGTCGAGAGCACCAGCCCGCGCTCGTGGAGCTATACAGCAAGTACTCCACCTGCGGGCTCGATGTCGTCGTGGTGCTCAGCGAGCAGGATCAACCCAACGATCCGGCGACCAAGACGTTCTGTCAGACCTGGAAGGACCAGTACAAGGAGCCGTTCACGGTCCTCATCGACCCGACCAAGAAGGTCACGAGCGCCTACCTGCAGGGTGGAGGCCTACCCGCCGAGGTCATTGTCGACCCGCAGTGCAAGGCGCAGCTCAAGTCCGTCGGCAAGTTCTCGGCCGACGAGGTCATCACCATACAAGAGCTGACCGGTTGCCAGTGAGCGCACTGCGCGCCGCGGTCCTACCGCTCCTCCTCATGGCCGCTGTGGCCGCGGCCGCGCCACCGAGCAAGAAGCGATTCGCCCCGGTCGTGCTCGACGATGTGAAGGGCCACGCCTTCGACTTCTCCGCCCACCTCGGCAAGCGCGCCATCGTCGTCGCGTTCTGGGCCACGTGGTGCAAGCCGTGCAAGATCGAGCTGGCCGCCCTGTCGCAGCTCTACGAGAAGCGCAAGGCCCGTGGCGACGACGGCCTGCTCGTCGTCGCCGTCAGCATCGACGGTCCGAAGTCCATCGCCGAGATCGAGTCCTTCGTGAGCCAGCACGGCTACACGTTTCCGGTCGTGCTCGACAAGGACACGAGCCTGCTCGAGCGCTACAACCCGCGGGGCGACGTGCCGTTCTCGCTCGTCATCGACAAGCACGGCCAGGTCGTCGAGACGCACCAGGGCTACAACCCGGGCGACGAGATCGCGCTCGAGGCCCGGCTCGAGGCGCTCATCGCCGAGCCCGATGACTCCGAGGCCGCGTCAAAGGACGTCGCCGTCGGTTGGGACGTCGCCGATCCCGGCGCGCATGTCGAGGGGACCGAGTCGCTCCAGGTGCGCTACCTGCACGACAACTACAACGAAGCGCCCGACACCGCCGGGAACACGAAGAACCCGGACGACCGCGTGACGGCCATTCTCAATCGGCTCACGCTCGGCGGGGGGCTTGGGCCGTTCGGCGTGGGCGTGCGCGTCGACAATACGCTCTTCCCCGGCTACGACCGCGCCGATCGCTGCACAGGCCAGGGACTGACCTTGGCCGATTGCCCTTGGGAGGACGACCACCGGATCGAGCGCTACTGGGTCCAATGGCAGACGCCCACGTTGGAGGTGCGTCTCGGCGACTTCTACGGCAACTTCGGGCAAGGCATGGTGTTCTCCGTCCGGAAGATCGACGAGATCGGCATCGACACCGCCATTCGCGGGGCGCGCATCAAGCTGCGGCGGGGACCCGTGGCGCTCACGGCGCTGGGCGGCCTCTCGAACGTGCAGAACGTCGACCTCATCTCGCTCGGGACGCTCGACGACCCCAACGACCTCATCACCGGATTCGAGGGTCAGGTCGAGCTACCGCATCGGCTCTCGGTCGCCGTGCGCGGTCTGTTCGTCGACTACGGCAACCCGGGCGGGATCACGACGAACAAGAGCGATCTGACGCTCGGCGCGAGCTTCGAGGCCAAGTCCCTCGGCGGCTACGGCTCGCTGTACGTCGAAGGCGCGTGGATCGATCGCCATACGCGCTACCGCAGCGGCCGGACGACCGACCCCTATGGCTATGGGCTGTACGGTCGGCTGTCGCTGATTCCGAGCCCGGCCTGGTCGATCGTGCTCGAGTGGAAGGACTACCGCCGCTTCGACCTGGCGAACCGGCAAGGCGCATTCGGTACGCTGCCCGCCATCTACCACGAGGCGCCGACGCTCGAGCGCTTCGACCAGCAGGTCCAGACGAACGCCAACGCCACGGGCGGGCGCCTGCTCGTGCAGGTCAAGCTCAAGCCCGCCGATGTGCTGCTCTACGCCAACTTCGTAGGCTACGGATATCTGCTCGACGACTCGAAGACGGCGGAGGACGACCTTCCCTCGACCTTCGACGACAAGGCGAGCCACGCGCTGCACGGCTACGTCGGCGTCGAGAAGCGCTGGTCGAGCGGGTACTACCTCAACGTCTCGGGCGGCTACCGCTACGAGGCGCCCAACCAGGCGGCACCCGACGCCATGGTGAGCTACTTGCGTCGTTTTTGGCACGTCGAGGCGGACGTCCAGATCCCACTGGTCGGCCCACACGCGCTGGGCGTTCGCGCCGACCATCGCACAGAGCAGAAGTACGTCGGAAAGGACAACCTCAAGGACTTCGTGCGGGGCTCGGTTGCCATCACCTACTCATTGGCACCTGCGCTGTCACTCGCGCTGCTGTGGACCTATCAGACCGAGCAGAGCATCCAGAACCCCAAGACCGACGAGCGCATCCCGCCTCAGTGGGAGAACCTCGCGGGCGAGGTCGTCTGGCGCTTCGCCAACTGGGGTCACGTGTCCCTTTACGGCGGGCGCAACACGGGCGGTATCATCTGCGTGAGCGGCGTATGCCGCTACTTTCCGCCGTTCTTTGGCGGCAAGGCGGAGTTCGTCGCGCGGTTCTAACTACTTGGGCTGTCTCACGAGCCGTAGCGTGTGCTCCAGCAGCCCCGGGTCGGTGCGGTCGCCGTGGCCTGGGATGACGACGTCCGGCTGGAGTGGAAGTAGCGCACGCATCGTGGCGGGCCACTGCGCCAGGTTGGCGTCCCCGAGGTAGCCGAGCCGTGGCATTCCGACGACGAGGCAACCGCCGAAGAGCACCCGTCGCGCAGGGAGCCAGACCACGATGTTGTCCGTGGTGTGTCCAGGTCCCGGGTAGCGGAGCTCGACGCGCTCGCCATGCTCTAGGACGAGGCCCTGGGCCGCTGGGAATGTCTCCGGTGGTGGTGGGATGACCAGGTCTCGAAACGGTATGGCGCGGTGCGGTGTCTCCGAGAGAAACCCGGTCATCGATTTCCACATCATCTGACCGTGCTTCTTGAGCGCGGACGCGGTCAGGTCCGAGCCGATGACCCGTGCCCCGGCCTCACTCCACGCCGGGATGCCGCCTGACGCGTCGACGTGGAAGTGCGTCGCGACGGCCAGAAGCTTGCGCTCGCCATAGCGCGTACGCAGCCAGGCCAGCAAGCGCCGATTGGCTTCCGGCGTATACGGCGAGCCCGCGAGCATCAACGTCCCGTCCGCGAGCTCGGCCAGCATCGAGTTGGCCGCGAAAGGGCGCTCGTGCACGACGACGAACGTCTTCGGTGCCACCGCGCGAATGAGCAGATCGTGGTCGATCCGGGTACTGCCCGTGTCGCGAAGGCCCTCGCTCGTAACACCGAAGCGCTCGCCGAGGGCGCGGCTCTGGCCGAGGTCGAAGGCCCAGAGGCGCTCCGCCACCGGGACCCCGGGCGGGCCCTCGATGGCGGCGTCATCGGTTCCGTGGGCGCGGTACAACCAAGACAGGCCGATGCGTCCGGCGTAGGTGTCGCGCTCTGCGTAGAGGGGATCGCGCAAAACGGTGTCGAGCGACGCGAACCGAAAGCCCGCGCTCTTGAGTCGCGCGAGGACGGCTCCAAGGTGATCGGCGGTGAGTGCGTTGGCGTGCAGCAGCAGGATCTGGGGCACGGCCCGTCCAAAGCGATTTTGGGCTACGGCGACGGCGTGTTCAGCGGCTATCGCGACGTGATCGACCAACGCGCGGCCCGCCTCGGCCTGTCGGTCGCGGGTGTACGCCCTGGCGATGACCCAATCGGCGGTGTCGATAGTGACTGGTGCCTCGATGTAGCCGAGCGCGCCGAGCCGCCGCTGTGCTGTGTCACGCCGCACGGTCGTCGCGCCTGTCCGCAAGAACGGAAAGCGGAAGTGCCGCGTCGCTCCCCCGCCGGCGCGTGCGATGGCGGTGCGACATTCTACAACGTCACGCTCCCACGCGGCGGGAGTCAGGTCGTCGATCGCCACGTGCGAGGTCGTGTGGTTTCCCAGCGTCATGCCCGCGTTGCGCCATCGCTCGACGAGACGCAGCGCGACGGGATCGCTCCCGCAGCGTACGAAGCCAGTCGCCGGTGCCCCGTGCCGTTCGAGCGCCGCGAGCAGGCGGGTGGTGGCTGCCTCGACCGTATCGCCTGGGAGCGGCGCGCCCACGAAGGGGAGGTCGTCGATCGTAATGGCCACGACGCGCTCGGCGGCTGCAGGAGTCCCGGTGAGCACCAGGAGGCAGGCAAGCGCTGGCAGTCGCATCGCCGTCATGCGTGCGGCCGGGTTTTCAGGGCCAGGCCGCAGAGGAGCAGGACGAACACGCTGCCCCATCGCGGCACCGAATCCCTCGGGCTCGTCTCGCAGCCGCACCCGGCAGACGTCTGGGCCGGTGTCGTGGCGCCACCATCGGCGAGCGTGAACGTCGGGCCTACGAGCACACCTGTCGACTCCGCAGTCGCAGGCGCGAGCGACTCCGCGGTCGAGAGCGCATCCTGGACCGGCTCCGGCGGTAGCAAGACGGGCTCCGATACCACGGACGTCGGCTCGACAGACGTCTCCATGAGCCTCGGAGGCTCGACGAGGCCTACCTCGGGCGGCTTCCACGACGTGTCCTCGCCCGTAGGCTCCGCAATCTCCGGGGGCTCTGTGGCCGGTGGTGGCTCAGCGATCAGCGGCGGCTCAGCGATCAGTGGCGGCTCAGCGATCAGTGGCGGCTCGACCGTCACCACCGGGACCTCGATGGCAACGCGATAAAGGAGATCCGTCGCCGTGCTCGCGACCCACAGGGCCTCGCCATCGAACGTCAGCCCTTCGCACCCGCTCGCGGGAGCAGGGATGGAGGTCAATACGGCGCCTGTCGTCGGATCGATGCGCGAGAGCGTCTTCGTGGACAAGTTCGAGTGCCAAAGCGCGGCGCCATCCCAAGCAAGGCCACCGAAGCCCTTGGACCCGGCCCCGGACGTGACGGTCCCCAACGGCTTCCCGCTCGGATAAGCGAGCCGCGTGATGGTCGCGTTGTCGTTGTGAGAGACGAAGAACATACCACCGGCGACGTCGATCGCGAGCCCGTAGGCGAGACCATCGCTTGGGAGCGTCAGGGTCTCCAGGACCAGCCCGGTCGAGGCGCTGACCTTGCGCAGCTTCGTGTACTTCTCATCGCCCCAGAGCGCGGCACCGTCCCACGCGAGCCCGTGGAAGGTGTAGCCCTTCATTGGGATGGTCTGCACCACGAGGCCCGAGGCGATCGAGACGCGGAAGAAGGCGTACCAGAGCTCGTCCGGGTGGCTCGCGTCGGCCAGGTTTGCCGCCCAGAGATCGGTCCCGTCGAACGCGAGGCCCGTCGTGTAGTAGCCCGGTGCGGGGAGCGTCTTGAGCACCTCCCCTGGGGCGGCGTCACCTGGATGCGGTCGGAGCACGCAGAAAAGGGCGCAGGCCGAGACAAAGGCAGTGTTACGCATGGCGCGAGTCTAGCGCGGTCCGCCGCGCTGGGAAACGCAACTTGCGGCGCGCTGCTTCAGAACAACGGGTAGACGAACGGCGCGAGCGGGCTGATCGCGGTCAGGAACCCCAACAGCAGGCCGAGCACGATGAGGACCAGGAGCATCGGGCTCACGCTGCGCAGTCGTTGTCGGAACAGCGAGCGAAACACGTCCCGGATCGAGGCGCTCGTGGCGACCAGCCAGGCCCCGCGTGGTCGGCGTCCATGGGTCATCGCGTGCGCTCCAGCGCTAGCGTGTCGAGCATGAGCACGTCCAGGTCGGTCCGAGCGAACATGGTCAGCGCGTCGACGGCGCTGTCGACGAGCGGCTGACCACGCTCATTCAGCGACGTGTTCAGCAGCGCTGGCACACCCGTCGTCGCCTCGAAGGCGTCCAGTAGGGCAGCGAAGCGGGGCTGCGCCTCCCGCGACACGATCTGCGGTCGCGTCGTCCCGTCGACGTGCACTCCACCCCGCAGTTGCGGTCGCAGGCCGTCGTGGACCGGCGCTGTACGTTGCATCCACGGCAAGGTCCCTGCCGCGCGGCCCTCGTGGAGCACCCCCGTGGCGCGCGTGGCGTTGAGGGACAGGGCGTATGGTCGAAAAGCCGCTCGCCGCTTGACCGCCCGGCCCAGGCGGCGAACGGTGTCCAGCCTGCCGGGATGGGCGAGCAGGGAGCGATGCCCCAGCGCTCGAGGACCGGTCTCCGCGCGGCTGTCGACCCAGGCCACGATCTTCCCCATGGCGAGGCGGTCGGCCGCGAAGCCCAGGCCCCGATCGTCGTCGGTAAAGCGATGGCAGGTGACTGAGCCCGCGTTATTGACCCGACTCAGGTGAGCCGGGTCCAGGTGCTCGAGCATCGCGTGAACGTCCTCGTAGCGCGGTGTCAGCCCGAGAAATGGCGACTTTGGGATGGTCACCGTTCGTCCCTCTCGAAGCGCGTGGGCCAGCGCGGCACCGACCGCGGCGCCTCCGTCACCGGGGTCGGGGGGCACGAACATGGTTTCGAACGGGCCCTCGCGCGCCAAACGACTGACGGCGACGCAGTTGAGCGCGACGCCTCCAGCGAGACAGAGCCGGCGAGTGGGGACGAGGCGCGCCGCCCGGCGACACAGGCCGAGCAGGGCCTCTTCGAGGACGGACTGGACACTTGCCGCGAGATCGACCCAGGGAGTGAGCTCCGGGGATATCACTGTCACCGCGGGCGCCAGCGCGTCGAGTGTACCGTAGCGTTCCACGGTCGCGGCATTGGCGGGCTCGCCAAAACGGCGAACGAAGCTCGGCGTGTAGGTCGCCTTACCGTCCGCGAGGAGGTCGAAGGCGTCTCTTGCGAGCGAGAACGTCCCGTCCTCGGCGAGGCGCAGGACCTGACGCACCTCGGCGACACGCGTCGGTTGGCCGAACGACGCGAGCGCCATCGTGCTGCACTCCTCGGAGTTGGGCGCAAAGCCGAGAAATCCGGTAAACGCCGCATAGAACAGGCCGAGGGAGTCTGGATACTCATGCGTCTCGAGGAGCTCGACAGGTTCCCCGCGCCGCGCACGGCCGATGGAGGTCGTCGTCCACTCCCCGACCGCGTCCACCACGAGGACTGCCGCCTCGTCGAAGCCGGACATCACGAACGCATGCGTGGCGTGGCTCGCGTGGTGGGACGAGAAGGCGACTCGGTTCGGGTGGACGTCGAGCGCCTTGCTGAGGGCGTTGCGGACGAACAGCTTCTCGCCGAGCCAGCCCTTCATTCCCGACACGAAGCGGCCGAGCGTCCGCGGGAAGCCCGCCATGGTCGAGGCGAGCACACGCGTGAACTTCTCGTGTGGGGCCTCGTAGAACACGACCGCGTCGAGATCCTGTGCGCTCAGGCCGCCGAAGGCCAGGCAGGCGCTCGCGGCGTTCAAGGGAAGCGAGGCGTCGTGCTTCTGGCGCGAGATGCGCTCTTCGGCCACGGAGGCGACGATGGCGTCGTCCACCATGAGGGCGGCGGTCGCGTCGTGAAAGTGCGCCGAGATGCCGAGGACGTTCACGCTACGGCTGCTCGGCCGCGTGACCGCTGCGCATGCGAGCGCGACTCGACCACACGGCGAGCGGCCCCATCAGGAGGTAGGCGAGCCCGAGCCACAGCGCCAGCATCGCGTCGCCGAGCTGCTTGGAGACCGAGAGCCAGGAGCGATAGAGCCGGCGCCATCGGGCCCGGCGCACGAGCGAGCGCGCCTCGGAGTCGGAGCGCGTCAGCTTCCGAAGCGCCGACCAGAGACCCGATTGGTGGCCCTCCTCGTCTTCCCGTAGCGCCTCGAAGGTGCCCGAGATGGCCGGCACTCCCGCGGCGCGGCCGTAGGCGTCGAACTCGTGGCTGATGTCCAGCTCGCCCGCGTGGACGTAGGCGATGAACGCGCGCAGTGATGAGGTGTCGGTCGCCAAGGACGTGCGGCGGGCCGGAGCGACCCCGACGCGTCCCTGACCCATGCCGTCAGCGAGCCGTTGGAAGCGCTCCGAGTGCTCCATCTCCTCGAGCAGATTGCAGAACAGGAGCGCCTTGAGCGCCGGGTCGGGCGTCCTCTCGATGGCCTGCTTGAACTGCCAGCCGCTGTCCGCCTCGGTCGCTGCGAACTCCGCGAGGGCGTGCGCGCGCCGGCGTGGCCAGAGGCGCCACATGACTGGCATCACGACCCGAATGGCCCAGCGGCGGAGCGCGACGTACACGCCGCGAGGATAGCCGCCCCGCACTCCGTTCGCCAGCCGCGGTCGCGCTCCGATTGCGACGACGTGGCTCAGATGATAGGCGTGGGTCTCCATGTCCTCGGATGCCCGCGTCTCATCCAGGTTGCGCCGTGCAATTCAATGGCTGCGTCACTCACGTTGGGGCCGAGCGCTGTCCACGCTGCTCGTCGCGATGGTGCTCTTCGCCATCGCGGAGCTCCTCCTGCGCTCGCTGGGTACTGCATCGCCCGCCTTCGCGCGGTTCGTGTTCCTTCAGGAGATGAGCAACGAGCGCTGGGATTATCTACTCGACCAGGAGCGCGAGACGATGCTCTCGAGCCTTCAAGAGGAGCGCATCCCCACACGCCACCCCAACGAGGAGTTCACCGAGGAGCCCGAGCTCGATCGGCCGCCCTACGACCGGCTCGGAGTGGAGTTCCATGTCAAGAAAAACGCGCACGGCTTTCGTGACCCGCCGTTTCGCCCGACGCGCGCGCCTGGCCGGCGTCGGGTATTGCTCCTGGGCGATTCCATCGCCTATGGCAAGGGGCTCGAGCCCAGCCAGCGACTCGGCGACGTTTGGGCCGCACTCGAGCCGCGGCTCGAGGTCCTGAACCTAGCCCACCCCGCCTGCGGGACGGTCTGCCAGCGGACGATCCTCGAGGAGTTTGCGGACTTCCAGGCGGACCTGGTCGTGATTCAGCCGTCCGGCAATGACGTCGATACGACGATGGGTCGCGCCGCCGCCGCCGCGCTCGACAGCCCGCTGGCAGCCGTCGTGCGCCTCGTCATGCGGTCGCGCGTCATGCAGGCCGTCGCGTATGGGCTCTGGGGCACCGCGAAGGCCCAGCAGCTCGACGCCGCGCTTTCGGCCACCGCGGAGGCCTATGCACCGGAGCTCGAGCGCCTGTTCGCCACGTGTCGACGCATCGGCGCGCAGGCGGTCGTCATCGCTTTTCCGGGGTCCAACGCTGTCTGGTACGCGACCCATGTGGCGGACGCGTGCCGGCGGCACCCCGAGGTGTGTCTGGGTAGCGTGGAGGTCGCACTCGAGGCGCCCGAGCAGTGGCTTCCTGACTGGCCGCGCAGCGCCGAGGCGCGCGATCCGGGACCGCCGGCATGGATTCGTGAAACGGCCGAAGGCATGGATCTCTCGCCGACCTCCCTTGCGGAGGTGTTTCCACTCTGGCGCTTGTTCCTGGATATCGTCCATCCCAACGCCCTGGCCCATCGCGTTGCGGCCCTTCAGCTCCAGGACCTGCTCCGCCGCACGGGTGCGGTCACGCCGCCCCCCCCCGCGCCGCCACCCCCCACGTCGGCGACTCCGACGCCGACACCACGACCGGCAAGGCCGTTGCCTTGACCTGTTCGCCTGGGCCGCCGCAGACTCCGCGCGTGGTTCCTCGGCTCAACCTGCGATCGCCTGCGAACTGCCTTGGCGCCGTCATCCTCCCATCCCTGCTCGTCGCGTGCGGCGGAACGGACGGGCAGCCCGGCGCGACCCTCGTCGCACCCATCGCCGACGCGCAGGCCGAGCGGCCGCCCGTTGCGCCTGAGCTGCTCTTCCGCGAGCTCACCGCGTGGGCCGGGCTCGGCTCCGTCGAGCCGACCGCGGGAGTGACGCTCTCCGATCTCAATCGCGACGGCCACCTCGACGTCGTGGCGCCGGTGATGCATCGGACACGGATATTTCTTGGACGCGGCGACGGGACGTTCGCGCCGGCGCCGTCCATCGAGCACCCGCAGCGGGCATACCAGATGGTCTACGTCCTGGACCTCGACCACGACGGTCACCGCGACCTCCTCCTCGTGGACGGCAATGGGGGCAAGATCGCGCGCGGCGGGGGCGACGGTCGCTTCGCCGCCGAGGAGGACTGGCTCGAGCTCTCCGCCCCCGGCTCGGACGTCGCCGCCGCCACCTTCGGTGACTTCGACTACCGCGGTGAGTTCGACATCGTGCTGTGCCCCATCGCAGGTCGCACGGAAACGGCGGGGCCGGAGCGCGGGCCGGACCGCGGGCCGGAGCGCGGGCCGGACCCCGCGAGCACGCCCGCCTCGAGTTCGGTCTTGAGCTGCGAGGAGCGCAAGCCGACCAATCGAGACAAGGCGGGCAAGACGGAGGCGCTCGTCGCTCCCCCGCGCCTCTTCCGGTGGGCTCAGGGTCGCTTCAGCGACCTCACGTCGGCGAGTCACCTCGAGTCGAAGCCTGTTCGATGCAAGGTCGCCAGCACCTTCGATGTCAACGACGACGGTCTGCTCGACCTCCTCGTCGGCGTCGATGGCGGCGCACGCAGTCAGGTCTGGCTCAACGATGGAAAGGGCGGCTTCACGGAGCTTGCCGACGCGCTCGGCGTTACCCGGACCATGTCCGCGATGGGTTTCGCGGTCGCCGACGTCGACGAGGACGGGCGGCCCGACCTCTTCATCAGCGACGCGCTCCCCCTCAACGGCGGAATCCTCTACATGAATCAGGGGACTGGGAAGTTCCTCGAGCAGGCCGGCGTCCGCGGGCTGAAGTCGACCTCCGAGATGACGGGCTGGGGGCTGGCGCTCGAGGACTTCGATCTCGACGGCGACGTCGATCTCTTCATGGTCAACGGCCTGGAGTCCTTTCAGTGCATCGGTGGCATCCTCAACGACGCCTACTTCGAGAACGTCGGCGCCGGCCACTTCGAGCGACGGCTCGGGGCCGCCGGAAGCGGCCTGGAGGCGCTGTACGACACGCGCGGCGCCGCATTTGGCGACATCGACCACGACGGTGACGTGGACGTCCTCGTCGGCAATCGCGACGGCCCCATCCAGCTCCTTCGCAACGAGCTCGGCGCCGGGCAGCATTGGCTTCAGCTGCGGCTCGAGTATCCGCTGCTCGACCCGCCCACCGGTGCGCGCGTGACCTTGGAGGCTGGCGGGCGGACCCAGCGGCGCTGGGTCATGGGCACCGCGAGCTATGGCGGCTCGTCGTCGAGTGACGTGCACTTTGGTCTCGGGGACGCGACCCGGGTGGACCAGGTGACGATTCGGTGGCCCCACGGGCAGGAGCAGCGCGTGGGGCCACTGGAGGTCGACCGGGTGGTGGCTGTGCCCTTCGTTGCGCCGTGACTCAGCCCCCGTAGGTCCGAGAGCACACCGCGATGTACTGATTTTTTTCGGGACGGTCCTGACATGTTGACATTCGGCCGGCGTCGGCGCGACCGCGCCTCGCGCCATCCAAGAATCACTGAATCCTCATTCACTTCGCCCTTGCGCCGCGGCCTGCGCCCGACTATGGTTCCGCCGCCGCGCCCGCCCCTCGCGAGCGCTCGGAGACACGCGAATAGGAGCACAGCATGCGGATTCGTAAGGTGGGCGTCCTCGGCGCCGGAGTCATGGGCAGCGGCATCGCCGCGCATCTCGCCAACGCGGGCGTCGACGTCGAGCTGTTGGACGTCAAGGCCGAGTGGTCCTCGGGCGCGCTCGACAAGGCACTCAAGACCAAGCCGGCGCCGTTCATGGACGCCGCGTTCGCCGCCCGCGTCCGCACGGGCGCCTTCGACGCCGACATGAGCCGCCTCGCCGACTGCGATTGGGTCGTCGAGGTCGTCACCGAGGACCTGGCCATCAAGCAGGCGCTCTACGCCAAGGTCCTGCCGCACCTCGCGGGCCACGCCATCCTCACCTCCAACACCAGCGGCATTCCGCTCGCGCGGCTGACCGAGGGCTTCCCCGAGGACGTCAAGAAGCGCTTCTTCGTCACGCACTTCTTCAATCCACCGCGCTACATGAAGCTGCTGGAGGTCATCTCGGGCCCCAGCACCAGCCGCGAGATCGTCCACGCCTTCGAGGGCTTCGCCACCGCGCGCCTCGGCAAAGGCGTCGTCCACGCAAAAGACACCGTCAACTTCATTGCCAACCGCATCGGCGTCCACGGCATGATGCTCACGCTGCACAAGGCCATCGAGCTCGGCTTCACCGTCGCCGAAGTGGACGCCATCACGGGCTCGGCGCTCGGCCGCCCGTCCAGCGCCACGTTCGGTACCGCGGACCTCGTCGGCCTCGACACGCTCGCACACGTCGCCAACAACTGCTTCGAGAACCTCACGGCCGACGAGGATCGGGACACGTTCAAGCTCCCGGCCATCCTCACGCAGCTCATCGAGAAGAAGACCCTCGGGCGCAAGTCGGGCGCCGGCTTCTTCAAGAAGGTCGGACCGGACCTGCTCACGCTGGACTTCGCCACGGGCGACTATCGCGCCGAGGGCAAGGTCAAGTTCGACTCGCTCAAGGCCGCCAAGGGCACTGATGACGTCATCAAGCGCATCGGCATGGTGCTCGCCGCGCAGGATCGGGTCGGCACGTTCGCGCGCAGCGTCCTGCTGCGGTCACTCGCGTACGCGGCGCAGCGGATCGGGGAGATCGCCGACGACGTACGCAGCATCGACAACGCCATGAAGTGGGGTTTCAACTGGGACGTCGGGCCCTTCGAGCTCTGGCAGGGACTCGGCGTGGCCAAGGTCAACGAGCTCATGGCCGGTGAGGGCATCGCCCTGCCGCGCGTCGCGCAGGCCGCGGCGGTGCGCGGCGCCTTCTACCAGGATGGCGAGCCGGGCCAGCCCTCGCCCATCCAGAAGGCCATCAAGAGCAACAAGATCGCGCTGAAGGCCTTTTCGTCCAACACGGTCGACCTCGGCGACGGCGTGCTCGGCTTCGAGTTCCACACGAAGATGAACGCGCTCGACAACTCCGTGGTCGGCGACCTCGGCAAGGCGCTCGACCTGCTGGAGTCGAACGACGCGTGGAAGGGCATGGTCATCTCGAACGACGCGCAGAACTTCAGCGTCGGCGCCAACCTCATGCTCATCATGATGGGCATCCAAGGGAAGCAGTGGAAGCAGGTCGAGGACATGTCCAAGGTGTTCCAGGACGCCTTCCGCCGCATGCAGAAGCTCGACAAGCCCGTCGTGGCCGCACCCTATGGTATGACCCTCGGCGGCGGCTGTGAGATCTGCCTCGGCGCCTCCAAGGTGCGGGCGCACGCGGAGCTGTACATGGGCCTTGTCGAGGTCGGTGTCGGCCTCATCCCCGGCGCGGGCGGAACGCTCGAGACGCTCAAGCGGTGCCTCGAGAACGTGCCGAACGACAAGGACGCGCCGCTCACCATCGACCGACTCCCCTTCGTCGCCAAGGCGTTCATGAACATCGCCATGGCCAAAGTGGCGACCAGCGCCGCCGAGGCGCGCAAGATGGGCTATCTCCGGCCGTCCGACGCCGTCAGCATGGATCGCACGCGCCTGGTGGAGGACGCCAAGCACGACGTGCTGCATCTGGCGAATACGGGCTATGTGCCCAAGGCCGACGCGGACTATCTCATCCTGCCCGGCAAGGACGGCGCGGCGGCGTTTGCCGCCAACCTCTACGCCATGCGTACGGGCGGCTACATCTCCGCGCACGACGAGAAGATCGGCAACAAGCTCGCCCACGTGCTGACCGGCGGCAACACCAATGGCCAGCGCGCGTGCACCGAGCAGGAGATCCTCGACCTGGAGCGCGAAGCCTTCCTCTCGCTGTGCGGTGAGGAACTCACCCTCGCGCGCATCCAGGCCATGCTCTCGACTGGCAAGCCGCTCCGTAACTAACCGCCGCTCCGCACGAATTGCACCTGAAGGAGACCGTCTATGACCACCATCCGTGAAGCCGTCATCGTCAGCGCAGTCCGTACCCCGGTGGGGCGCGGCAAGAAGGGCTCGTTCGTGGACGTCCGCCCCGAGGATCTGGGCGCGGTCGTCGTGCGCGAGGCCATCGCTCGGGCCAAGGGGCTCGACCCGGCCGACGTCGAGGACGTCGTGCTTGGCTGCGCCATGCCGGAGGGCGAGCAGGGCAACAACGTCGCGCGGCTCATCGCGCTGCACGCCGGGCTGCCGGACACCGTTCCTGCGATCACCGTCAACCGCTTCTGCAGCTCGGGTCTGCAGACCATCGCCCAGGCCGCCGAGCGTGTGATGGTCGGCGCGGCAGACGTCGTCGTCGCCGGCGGCGTCGAGACGATGACTCGCGTGCCGATGGGCGGCTGGAAGCCCAGCCCGCATCCGGGTCTGCTCGAGCACCTCCCCGCGGCCTACATGCCCATGGGGTTGACCGCCGAGGAGGTGGCTAAGAAGTACGGCATCTCGCGTAAAGATCAGGACGAGTTCGCGCTTCAGAGCCAGAAGAAGGCCTCGGCTGCCATCGAGGCGCACCGCTTCGACGACGAGCTCGTCTCGGTCACGCTGCCCGACGGCAAGGTGCTCTCGCGCGATGAGCTGCCGCGCCCGGACACGACCCTCGAGGGTCTCGCCAAGGTGCCCGCAGCGTTCGCCAAAGACGGGAGCGTCACGGCCGGGAACTCGTCACCGCTGTCGGATGGCGCTGCGGCCGTCGTGGTGATGTCACGCGAGAAGGCCAAGGAGCTTGGGCTCACGCCGCTGGGCGTCTTCCGCGGCTTTCAGGTCGCGGGCGTGCCGCCGGAGATCATGGGCATCGGCCCCGTCGCGGCCATCCCCAAGCTGCTGAAGAAGGCGGGCCTGCGCCTCGAGGACATCGACCTCTTCGAGCTCAACGAG
>SXOX01000113.1 GCA_005776585.1 Pseudomonadota bacterium
ATGCTCAACGTCTTTCGGACGTTTCCCAACTATTACAAGAACGTAGTCTTTGTGTCGGTCGGCGTCATCGACTCGGGCTCGTTCAAGGGCGAGGGCTCCGTCGAGGCGCTCCGACAGTCGACTCAGGAGGCCTGCGAGCGGTACGTGGAGACGGCGCGCCGGCTTGGGATTCCTGCGACCTACGAGATGGCCATCGGCACCGAGGCGGTGACCGAGGCCACCCTGCTCTGCCAGCGCGTGGCCGAGCGGTTCCCGCATACGCTGTTTATTGGGGCCAAGCTCGTGTTTCGACGGGACCGCTGGTACGAGCGCATCTTGCACTCGCAGACGGCCGTGCAGATCCAGCGGCGCTTGCTGTGGGACGGCCTGCCGATGGTCGTGCTGCCCGCGCGCGTGCGCGGGATTAGCTGAGGGGCGGAAGTCCCCTGGCACCCGAGCGCAAGCGTTGCTACGGTGCCGCCCCATGACGACCGTGCTCGGAATCAACTACTCGAACGACGCTGCGGCCGCGCTGGTCCGCGATGGTCACGTGCTCGGCGCCTGCCAAGAAGAGCGCTTTCGGCGCACGAAGCACTACGCGGGCTTCCCCGAGCGCGCCATCGACTGGTGCCTCGCCGACGCCGGGCTGCGCTTCGACGACGTCGACGAGGTGGCGTTCTTCTGGAACCCCGGCATCCACGCCGAGACGCTCCACCGGAGCTCGACCTCTAGGCGGCATCATCTGGAGTTCCTCTACAACGTCCCGAACATGCTCTGTTCGCGCTGGCTCGGCGGCCAGCCGGTGACCGGTCTCTCGCAGGAGCTGCGCTTCGAGGGACGCAAGCCGCTGCGCATCGAGTACGTCACGCACCACCTGGCGCACGCGGCGAGCGCGTTCTACCGATCGAACTTCGAGGAGTCGGCGGTGCTCATCGTCGACGGCTACGGCGAGCGCGCGTCGGCGACGATTCTGCACGCGCAGGGCACCTCGTTTCGGACGCTGCTCACCGTCGACTTTCCGCACTCGATTGGCGCCTACTACGCCGCGTTCACCGACTACCTCGGCTTCAAGGCCAACAGCGGCGAGGGCAAGGTCATGGGCCTCGCGAGCTATGGGCGTGAGACGCCGCTGGTCGACGAAGCGCGGTCGCTCTGGAGGCTCACCGACACGGGCTTCGAGCTGGACTTGAGCTACTTCAGCTACTTCCTGGAGCGGCGCGAGCGCTACTCGCCGAAGCTGGTCGCGCGCTTCGGCCCCGCGCGTCGGGCGGACGAGCCCCTCACGGAGCGCCACGAGGATATTGCCTACGCCATGCAGGTCGCCTGCGAGGACGCGCTGGTTCACCTCGGCAAGCTAGCCAAGCAGCTCACAGGCAGCTCTCGGCTGTGCATGGCGGGCGGCGTGGCGCTGAACGTGGTCGCCAACACGCGCATTCGCAACGAGTGTGGGTTCAGTGAGTGCTTCTGGCAGCCCTGTGCGTCGGACGCGGGCACATCGCTCGGCGCGGCGCTGTACGTGGCCCATGAGCGGGGCGATGCACGCGTAACGCATCCGCTGACGGACACTCTGGGACCGAGCTTCACGAGCGCGCAGTGCGGCCAGGCGCTCGCGCGGGGGCGCATCCCGTCGAAGCAGCTCTCAGCACCCTGGGAGTCCGCGGCTCGGGCGCTGGCGGATGGCCGCATCATCGGCTGGTTCGGAGGACGCGCCGAGTGCGGACCGCGCGCGCTCGGCAACCGCAGCATCCTGGCGGATCCGCGTCGGCCCGACATGAAGGACGTGCTGAACGCACGCGTGAAGTTTCGCGAGCCGTTTCGGCCGTTCGCGCCGAGCATCCTGCGCGAGGCGTGCGGCACCTTCTTCGACGATGGCGCCGAGCTCGGCCGCAGCGACACCGAGAGCCCGTTCATGCTGCTCGTGTACGCGACGCGGCCGGAGCACGTGAAGACGCTCGCGTCGGTGACTCACGTCGATGGCGGTGGCCGGGTCCAGACGGTCACCCCAGAGCAGAACCCGCGCTACTACGCGCTCATCGAGGCGTTCGGCCGTCTTACGGGCGTCCCGTGCGTGGTCAATACGAGCTTCAACATCCGGGGCGAGCCCATCGTCAACACGCCCGAGGATGCGCTGAAGTGCTTCTATACCACGGACATGGATCTGCTCTACCTCGAGGACCACCTGGTCTGGAAGGACCCGGCGCTGGCCGCCCTTTACGGCTGAGCGATGTGCGCCGCGATCCGAGGTGCCTCCAGCGCGATCTCGCGGAGGAAGCCCGTGGCCGGGTTGACGAAGCCCAGAAAGTAGAGCCCCGGGACCTTCGCGGTCGCGTTCCAGTGCGACGGATACCCGGCGGCGTTGGTGACCGACGGCGCGCACTCGAGGAAGTCGTGCAGCCCGGGCCGATAGCCAGTGGCCAGCACAATGGCGTCGAACGGCCGGCGGCTACCGTCCGTGAACACGACGGCGTCCCCATCGAAGCGCTCGAGCCCTGGCGTGACTGTGATTGCGCCGCTCTTGATGGCGCCAATGGTGCCGATGTCGATGAGCGGGATGCGACCGCGCGAGACCATCGTGGCGGGTCCGATGCTCGGTCGCCCGAGCCCGTAGCGCGAGAGGTCGCCGAAGGTGACACGCGAGATGACGCGCCCGATCCAATCGCGCGCCCTGATCGGCAGGCGGCCCATGCGAATGGCGGTTGCCTGACTCGGCTGGCCAAGGACCTCGCGCGGGATGACCACCACCGGGCTGCGAACGGCCAACGTGGGGACCGCACCGTGCTCCAATAGGTCCAGCGCGATCTCGCCTCCCGTGTTGCCGATGCCGACGACGAGCACGCGCTGGCCCGCGAACGGGGCTCCGTTGCGATACTCGGAGCTATGGAGCAAGAGCCCATCGAACGTTCCGGGCCAGGTGGGGCGGAACGGGACGCGATTGTAGCCCGTCGCGATGACCACGTTCTTCGAGGCGAACGTGCGACCGTCGCGCAGCGTGACGGTCCAGTCGGTGCCGCGGGCCACGCGCGTAACGTCCGCGCCGACCACCGGCGTCAGCTGAAACTCCCGCGCGTAGTCCTCCAGGTACTGCACGACCTGGAGCCGCGGCACGAACTGCGGCGCGCCGGCGGGGAACGGCCGGTGCGGGAGCGCCGAGAACGCGCGCGCCGTGTGCAAATGGAGCCGATCGTAGTGGTTGCGCCACGCGGTGCCGACGCTTGGGCCGCGCTCGAGGAGCTCGAAGGCGACGCCCGCCTTGCGCAGGCACGCGCCGACCGCGAGCCCGGAAGGGCCAGCGCCCAGGACGAGCGTGTCGGTCGTGTGCAACCCTATCGCCGAAACCGCTCGGGGCGGCGGAGCGCGGACAACGGCGTAAGCGCGACCTCGGCGATGGCGCGGGTGAACGCTTCGGCGGCGGCCTGGAGCTGATGGAGCTCGCCTCCGAGATAGGCACCGGCGAAGTTGGTCTCCGACGGCGGCGGCAACCACTTGAGCAGCCGGACCTCGGCAGCCTTGAGCGCAGCGTCGATGGCGAAGGTCGCCTCGAGCGGCGGCGCGATGAGATAGGCCATCGGGGCGCCCGCTGGGATGCCTGCCTCCTTCGAGAGGTAACGGCCGGTCGAGGTGATGACGTGTGGGAAGAACGCGGGCTGCTCCGGGCCGGCGCCAGCGAGCGTAACGAAGTGGATGTCGGCCAAGCCCTCGCGCAGGTGCCACAGGGCCTCGGCGACGTGATCGGGGTTGCCTCCGGCCAAAATGCCCATGATTTCGCCCGAATACGGGCCTGAGGCGTGCTTGCTTCCCGCGTAGAACGACTTGGCGAAGACGACGTCCACCTCAGCGAACTTGGTCGCGTGGTCGAGCGCGACATAGAGCGCGTCGTCCTGATCGCAGGTCACGAGGCCCGCCGAGCGATGCCGCTCCGGATCGAGGCCGAGCGCGCGCCCGAGCTCGGTCGCCACGTCCGGCAGATGCTGGCAGGCCAAGAGCGTTGCGGGCAGCGGCACGAGCTTGGGCCCGACCCCCATGCGCGGCGTGCCGATGGTGCGCTGACGGCTCATACGCCTGACCTCGTGAGCTTTACTCCGCCGCCGCCGACCTGAAAGGTGCGCTTGAGCAGCGCGGCGCACTCCTTGGCGGCGTCCTCGGTCGAGAGCCCGAGTGGCCGAATGTTGGAGATGCAGTCCTTCTCCGCGTTGTCCTGCTCGAGTCGTGGGTTGTAGGCCGTATAGAGCGACAGCGAGTCTCCCGTGCCGAGGCCCGGTCGCTCGCCGACCAGGATGACCGTGGCCTTGGCGCCCAACACAGTGCCAACCTCGTCCTGGACGCCGACGCGGGCGCGCCGCACGAAGACCGGTTTGCCGACGCTGAACCCGGCCGCGCGCAGCTCGCGCTCGAGCGCGGGGACGAGCGTGGGACCATTGGTGTTGAGCGCCCAGGCCGAGAGACCGTCGCCCACAACGACGACGACGTCCGAGCCACGCGTTCCCTCGCGCTCCAGTCGCTCCCGACTGGGGTCGCTGAGTCGGCGCCCATGGTTTGGGAACAACAGGAAGTCCTCGAGGTCCGCCGCGCGGGACTCCAGCAACACGCAGCCGAGCGCCTCGGGGAGCCCTGGGGTGACCTCGCTGTGGACCGCGTCAACGGCGATGGCGTGCTCGGCGCGGAGCTGGACGTAGACGTCGGTCACGTAGCGCGTCCCGGCCCGGCCCATGGCGACCCGGGCGGGCGTGGCGGCCTTGACACGCGCGACCTCCGCCGCGTCGACCGGCGTGCGCGAGGCGGGGGGGACGAACGCCGGCTTGGCAGACCACATGCGCTCGCGCGGCTTGGACACCGCAGGGACCGGAGCCGGTGCCTCGGCCTTGAGCACCTCGCGTACGACCTCACCGATGACGGTCTCCAGGAGCTTGGGGTCCATCACGCCCACCTCCCGGTGCCGAACACGCTCGGGTCCCCTGCCCTCGCGGTGAGGCGCCCGTTGCGCCAGAGCCCCAGGTCCTCCATCCATGCCTCGAACTCCGGCGCGGGCCGCAAGCCCAGGATCTCGCGCAGGCTGGCGTTGTTGTGAAAGGAGGTCGTCTGATAGTTGAGCATGACGTCATCGCCCATGGGGATGCCCATGAGGTAGTTCACGCCCGCCGTCGCCAACAACAGCTCGAGGTTCTCCTGGTCGTTCTGGTCAGCGTTCGCGTGGTTGGTGTAGCACGCGTCGCAGCCCATCGGGATGCCCATGAGCTTGCCCATGAAGTGATCCTCGAGCCCGGCGCGCGTGATCTGCTTGCCGTCCCGCAAATACTCCGGCCCGATGAAGCCGACGACGCTGTTGAGCAGGAACGGCTTGAACCGCCGCGCGAGGCCGTAAGCGCGCGCCTCCATGGTCATCTGGTCAGTGTCGTGATGCGCGTTCGACGAGAGTGCGGTGCCCTGCCCCGTCTCGAAGTACATCACGTTCGGACCCTTGGCCGTGCCCTCGCGCAAGGTCATGTCGTGCGCCTCGGTGATGAGTGACACCGACACGCCGAAGTTCTTGTTGGCGCCCTCCGAGCCCGCGATCGACTGAAACATGAGGTCGAGAGGCGCGCCCTTCTTCATGGCCTCCATCTGCACGGCGAGGTGGCTGAGCACGCAGTTCTGAGTCGGCACCCGGAACTTGCGCATGAAGTCCTTGACGCCCTTGAGCACGTCGGCTGTGGCCTGCACGGAGCCGGTCGCAGGGTTGACGCCGATAACCGCGTCGCCGTTGCCGAAGCTCAGCCCGTCCTTGACGGCCGCGAGCACGCCCTCGACGTGATCCCGCGGATGGTTGGGCTGCAGGCGGCTCGCGATGCGCCCAGGCAACCCGAGCGTGTTGTTGCATCGGACCACGACGCGCATCTTCTTGCCCGCGAGCACCAGGTCCATGTTGCTCATGAGCTTGGCGACGCCCGATACCATCTCCGGCGTCAGACCGGGCGTGACCTGTGCGATGTCGTCCCCCGTCGTGCCGTGCGAGAGCAGCCACTCGCGTAGCTCGGCGATGGTCCAGCTCGCCACGCGTTGATAGGCGTGGCGGTCCAGATCATCGATGACGACGCGCGTGACCTCGTCATGCTCGTAGGGCACCGACGGCTGCTCGTAGAGGTCCACGAGGCGCAGGCCCGCGACGACGCGCTTGGCAGCGGCCATCTCGCGCATGGACCGCGGAGCGAGGCCGGCCTGCACGTCGCCCGAACGCGGCTCGCTGGCGCGCGCCAGGGCGTCCTTCACGGAGGGGAACGTGAACGCCTGACCAAAAAGGGTGGTGGAGAGCTGCATGCCTCGGCCGCGGACCTTAGCGCGGTTCGCGAGGCGGGGGAAGATCCGGAGGGATGGCCCGAGCGGATGCTCGAGCCCGACTGCTACCAGGTGCGGAGCTGTACGGGCGTGGGGCGCAGCAGGCTCGGCGCGGGGCGCGGGAGCGGCGCGGGTGGCGTGAACCGCATCGGGCGCATCTCGGGTTGCGTCGGCATCATCTGGGGACCCGGCATCCGATGGTGGCGGTGGTGCATGCGGCGGACGACCTCGTCGTTGTTGGTGAGTCGCACCGCCAGGCGGTGAATCTTGTTCAGCCGCCGATGCAGAGAGGCCACGCGGTGGCCGGGCACGTACGCCGCGCGCAGGGCGAAGGACTTCTTGGCCTCGTAGCGGGCCCGCTGTCCGTCGAGGAGCGCGGCCTCACGCGGGGTGATGCGGCCGGAGGCGACGCCCGCCTGGACGTAGGCGAGCAGCGCGTTCTCGTGGCGTGAGAGGCCGTGGTCGCGATGTGAAGCGCTGCTGGTGCGAGGCGCGGCCAGGGTGATGACCGTGGCCAGGGCCGAGAGCGTCGAGGTGAGGAAGAGTGCGTGTCCCATGATGTTCTCCTTCGCGCCGCCGTGGCGCGGTTGCCTGGGGGCCACAGCACGCGGCATGCCAATGGAGCAACTCGCTGATACTACGATGACTTAGGGCGCTGGAGGCGAGCTAGTGTGGCAATTGCGCCACACCCTAGGGCGTGGACAGGTCCGTAAGCGAGCCGGCGCCGGGACGCGTCACCGAGCGGGAGGCCCATGCGGACGGGTCGAGGTCGGCGAAGATGGCGTCGCGGCGCTCGCACTCGGCGAGGAAGGGCAGATCCACTGTCTGGCGCTCTAGATCGCTCGCGAGCTTCTCGAAGCGTCGCAAGAACGCCAAGGTCCGATTCTTGGGGTAGTCACCCGCCGTCGAGGTCGTGACCAGGAAGGCCCAGTCACTCGACTGCGCCAGGAGCAGTTCGCGACCGAGCTGCGCCAGCGCGCGACGAAAGGCGCCGTGAGCGCGCGGATGGGCGTCCACGAGCGCGACGAGGCGGCGCTCGGCGGCGTGCAGGTGGGGATAGATCCAGGCGTTCTCGTCGTTGAGCCAGACCTCGTAGTAGCCCTTGTCACCCCAGGTGCAGGCGCTCGGAGTGACGACCTCGAGCGCGGGATCGCCCTCCAGGAACTCCGCGGGAGTCCCGAGCCGCACGGTCTCCGAACCCGCTGCGGCGCGAAAGACGGCCTCCAGGAAACGGGGGCCCTCGGACCACCAATGCCCGAAGAGCTCTGCGTCGAAGGGGGCTACGAGGAAGGGCGGGACGTCACTCGGCAATGCGTCGGTCAGCGCGCGAAGCTGGCGCTCGCGGCTGTCCACGAAGTGCCGGGCGTGCTCTTGGACACGCGCGATGGCCAGCGCGGGATCGTAGGGCGCTTTTTCCCCGAGTGGGACCTTGCCGGTGATCCGGTAGAGCTTGAGCCCGATGGGGTGACGCGCACCGCCCGAGTGCAGCTCGCTCAGGTGCGGGCGGTCGAGCGGGAGCTCATAGCCCAGATCGCGATGGAACTCGCGGTAGGCCGGATCCCCGGGGTAGCCCGACTCGGCGCTCCAGATCTGGCTCGAGCATTCGGGATCGCGAGCGAACGCCGCGACGCCGGCCTCGGTGGCCACGGGCCGGGCTGTTCCGTAGGCGGCGCCAGGCGTGGCATTCAGCAGGCCGTGCTTCTCCATGAAGAAGAAGCCGATGCCTTCGTCGGCGAGCAGGCCATCGACCCCTGGCGCAAACGCGCACTCAGGCAGCCATATCCCGCGCGGGCGACGCCCGAAGTGACGCTCGTGGACCGCCGCGGCGATGGCCACCTGCGCGCGCCGGCTCGCGTCGGTCGCCATGAGCGGCAGCAGGCCGTGCGTGGCCGTGCAGGTGATGAGCTCGAGCACGCCGAGCTCCTGAAAGCGACGAAAGGCCGCGAGCACGTCGCCACCCAGCGCCCGGTGAAAGCTCCGCGTCTCGGCGAGGTCCTGCGCCAAGGCGACGGTCGCGGCCTCGAACGGCGTGGCGGCCCGCTGCTCGACCTCGTCGGCGGCCAGCTCCGCGAGTGCGTCCAGGTGCCGCGCGTAGCGATCGCGCAGCAGGGCGTCGGCGAGCATCTCGGCCAGCGGCGGCGTGACGCTCATCGTGAGGCGCACGGGGACCTGGTCGGCGGTCAGCCGCTCGAGCGCGCGCAGGATCGGCAGATAGGTCTCGGTGATGGCCTCGAACAGCCAGCTCTCCTCGTAGAACCTCGGGCGCTCGGGATGCCGGATGTAGGGGAGGTGCGCGTGGAGGACCAGCGCGAGGTTGGGGGTGCTCACGGGCTGCGCCAGGGCTGACCGTGGTACCGGCGGGCAGCCTCGACGAAGGCCGTGGTCGCTCGAGACGACGGCTGGCCCTCCGTGGTGGCTCCCGTCAGAAAGCGGCGGAGTCGTGGTGCGCTCTGCGGCGTCACGCCAGCGGCGGTCGGGGCGGTAAAACGGGCCGTCGCTGCGAGCGCGCCATCGAAGGAGAGCGTGACGGCGCCAAGTGACCCCGGGGGTACGAACAGCCAGCAGCGATCGTCACCGGTCGAAACTGCGGTGTGCTCGGCCAGCACGCGGCCATCGGTCGAAGTGGCGACGATGCGCCACGACGTGCCCGGCGTGCCGCTGAACAACGCCAGCGCCGTTCCCGGATCGCGCGTGATGACCGTGAGCGCGCCGGGGGAGCGGCCATCGGCGGGAAGGCGCGTAAGGGAAGCGTCGAAGTCGAGCGAGTCAGGCATGGGATCCTCCGCGCCAGCGCGGCGCCGCGCGAGGCTAAGGCCGAGTGCCGGTCGTTGGCAAGGGCAAGGACGCCGTGGGGCGACTCAACCCGAGCAGCAGCGTGCCACCGAGAAGCATCAGGACGATGAGCCCAAGCTGCCACGGTGCGGGTGCTCCGTCGGTCGTGATGCCGGGCACGTCGCGCCCAGACCGCGCGATGAGGAGCGACAGACCGTTGTGCAGCGCGTGGAAGACCACTCCCGGCCAGAGCGAGCCGCTGCGCACGGCAAGCAGGCCGAGCAGGACGCCGAGCGCGGCCGTGGGGACGATGCGCGCGAGCGACAGGTGAAAGGCGCCAAAGAGCAGCGCGGTGACCAGAACGGCCACGCGGGGACGCATCGAGCGAAGGAAGGCCCGGAGGAGCAGCCCTCGGAAGAGAACCTCCTCGCAGATGGCCGGGCTGATGGCGACGACGAGGAGCAGAAGCACGGGCGAGACCTCGTCGGACAACAGCCGCTGGAACACCTCCTGAATCGGGTCGGTGGCGGGCCCGTCCGAGGGCGGCGGCTTGGCCGTGGGGTCCGCCAAGAACCGTGACGCGCCGTAGAGCACCGGGTACCAGGCGGAGGCACCGAGGAGCAGCGCGGAGCCCAGCGCGGTCCACGGGGCCCGTGTGAGCCCCAGCGCGCGGGAGACGTCCATGCGCTGCCAGCGCAGCCAGGCCAGCACGGGAAGCAGGATGAGCAGCCACTGCGTGATGGCGAGGCCGGGCAGGAGCCAGCGCGCCTGGACCACGCTGCCGATGTAGAAGATGAGCACGAAGACGACCGCCATCGTGCCAAGCGCCTGTCCTGGCGTCGGGACCGGCTCGACGCGCCCCGAGGGGCTCGCCAGCGCGGCGAGGATGCCGCCCTGCCCCAACAAGATGGACTCGCGCTGGAAGATGCGCGCGGCGAGCAGCAGGACGAGCGTGGTGGCCACGAGCGTCGCGAGGGTCACGGTGAACGCCTGCTGCGCGGTGGCGGTGCCCTCGAAGACGTGCCGCAGGAGCAGCGCCAGGTTCACGCCGGGGACGAACGACAGCGTGCCGTCGAGCTTGGCGCCCGGCAGCTGCGCAAAGAACGACGGCAAGACCGACAGCAAATAGACCGGCGTCATGAAGCTCTGCGCCTCTTTGTACGTACGCGCGAGGACGGCGACGGTCATCATCAGCGCGGCGTAGAACACGGCGGCCAGGACGGCGACGTAGCCGGCTCGGAATAGCGTGAGGCCCGAGAGGCCGAGGTCGATCTTGCCGCGCAGGTCGTCGGGGAGCACGACCGCCATGCCGAGCAGCAGGCCGATCGAGGCCACGTTCGCGGCCCCGGTGACGAGCGCGACGGTGAGCACCGAGAGGTACTTGCCCGCGACGATCTCGAGGGCGCGCACGGGCGCCGTGAGCAGTGTGACGAGCGTGCCGCGCTCCTTCTCGCCCGCGGTCACCTCGATGGCGGGGTAGAAGGCTCCCAGCACCAGCATGACGATGACAAGCATCGGCAGGGCGCTCCCCAGCAGGTGACCGCCGACCTTCTCCGGCGGCGCGATGTTCTGCGAGGTGACCTGGAGCGGCCGCGCGATGGTGGCGGGGAGCCCGTGCCGGTCGAGGCGGTCCTGAGTCACGGCTTTGGCGAAGTCGCGCAGCGCGGTGGAAACCAGCTCGTCTGCGTGGCTCGAGACGTCGCTCGTCTGGTCGAAGAGCACCGTGACCGCGGCCGTGTCTTGGCCGAGCAGCGTGCCGGCAAAACCGTCGGGGAGCGCGACAACGGCATGGACCTTTTGCTGCGCGAGCGACTCCTTGAGGGCAGCGAGCTCGCCCCGCTCGACGCGCAGCTTGCCGTCCTGCTCCAGCCGCTCGACGAGCGCGTCGGGGACCGGCGCGGGACCGACGCCCACGACCGGGACCGTGGCGCGGACCTTCTTGGTCTGCTCGATGGCGACCTGGCTCGCGATGAGAAAAATCAGAGGATAGAGCAGCAGCGGGAGCAGCAGCATGAGGAAGAGCGCGCGGCGATCGCGCACGACCTCGAGCAGCTCCTTCCTCCACAGCGTCAGAACGATGCGGGGGCGCATCAGGCGACGTCCTCGACGCGGGTGGCGTCGACCAGCGCGAGGAAGGCCTCGGTCAGGCTGCGCTTGCCGGTCCGCTCGAGCAGGTCGTCGACGGTGCCCTCAGCCAGGAGGCGGCCGGCATGAATGACGCCGATGCGATCGCTCACGAGCTCGACCTCGGACAGGTGATGAGTAGAGAAAATGACCGCCTTGCCGCGCTGCGCCTCGAGCCGAAGGCGATCGAGGATGAACCGCGCGGCGACGACGTCGAGCGCAGCGGTGGGCTCATCGAGCACCAGCACCGCGGGATCGTGAATGAGCGTGCGCGCGATGGCGGTCCGCTGCCTTTGACCAGTGGACAGCGTCTCGCACCGGCGATCGACGAAGGCGCCGAGCTCGAGCTCCGCGATCAGCGCCTCGATGCGCGAAGCACTCTCGGCCACGGGCACCTCGCAGAGGTCGGCGAAGAGCTGGAGCGTCTCGCGCGGCGTGATGCGCCCCCAGAGCGCGGTGTCGCCGGTGTGAAAGCCCAGCGCGCGCTTGACGATCAACGGGTCCGTCGTCGGATCGGCATCCAAGATCCGGACGGTCCCGGACGTGGGCTTGGAAAGCCCGGCGAGTGTGCGCAGCGTGGTCGTCTTGCCCGCGCCATTGGCGCCCACGAGGCCGTAGATGGTCCCCGCGGGGACCGTGAAGCTCAGATCGCACACGGCCAGCACGTCACCGTAGCTCTTGGTGAGGTGCTGCACGACGACCGCCGAGGAGGAGTCCACGGGCGGGAGCTTAACGTAGGGCGGCTTTGACACGAAATCGTCCAGGTCGGGATTGACACGTCCCCACAGCTTGTTGATAATGCGTGTCAATATCAGGGTGGTCGCCCGCCCGGTGGAGAAGTCATGATCGTCTGCATCTGCAACGGCATCTCCGATCGCACCATTCGCGCCGCGGTTCGCTGTGGCGCCCGTGACCTGGGGGACGTGGCCCGCGCCTGTGAGGCGGGCGGCGACTGCGGTAGCTGTCACGACCAGATCCGTGGCATCATCGGCGACGCCGACCGCGCCACGGAGGGCCGCTCCTCGAGCGAGCACCACACGCACGGCGCAGTCAGCGAGTCATTCACATCGGTGTAGTGCGCAGGCTCCAGCCTCTGCCGCGAGCACCAGAGGAGGGAGCATGGGTTCATCGAGCGTTCAAGGTCATCCGGCGGTCATCGACGCACTCAACACGGTGCTGACGGGCGAGCTGACGTCCATCAATCAGTACTTCGTACACGCCGAGCTCTGCGAGCACTGGGGCTTCGACAAGCTCCACGGGAAGATCCGCAAGGAGTCCATCGATGAGATGAAGCACGCCGAGTCGCTCGTCGAGCGCGTGCTGTTCCTTGGCGGCATGCCAAACGTGCAGCGCCTCGGCAAGGTCACCATTGGCGAGACCGTGCCCGAGATCCTCGAGCTCGATCGCGTCCTCGAGAACGAGGCCATCCCGCGGCTGCGCGACGCGATCGCGCTCTGTCACACGCATGGCGATCACGGCACGCGCACGCTGCTCGAGTCCATCCTGCGCTCCGAGGAGGAACACATCGACTGGATCGACGCGCAGCTCGAGCTCATCGCACGCGTAGGCCTCGAGAACTACCTCGCCAGCCGGATCTAACGCGGGATCTAACGGCGGCCGGCGAGCAGGAGCACGAGCCCGACGCGGCCATGCGGCTCATCCTGCGGCTGCGCGAGCCCCAATCCACAGCGGACATAGGCTGGGTCCTTGACCTCCGGAGGGAGCATCACGGTGTCGAGAGACGGCGTCGACAGCGCCCAGGAATAGCTGCCGCCGCGCCCGAGGAGCCCTTCGCGCTTCGCCCGAGCGATGGCCTGATTGGCCACGTCCTTGGTCTCGCCGCGCGCGACCGACGGCGCCAACGCCGAAGCGACCGAGTCGAGCGCGTCGTCGGCCTGACAGTCCACGACGCCGGCGCGGAGCGTCGCAATTTGAACGCGGAGCCGCCGGGCCTCCGCCGCGAGGTCCAGGCGCGCGACGGGGCGTGCGAAGAGCTGCGTGAGGTGCCACACGAGCCGCTTGTCCGTCTGTCGCGCCGCGATGCCGATACCGACGTGCGTGACGTCGGGCGACAGGATGTTGCGCCGGTGCCCCAGGCTCTCGAGGAGGCCGTCCTGTGCGCCATGGATGCTCGAGCCCATCGCCACGTTCTCGGCGTGCGTGCTGACCCGGACGGACGCTGCGAGGATGCGATCGCCGGGCCCGCCCGTGGTCGGCGAGACGTGGCCGAAGAAGCCATTGGCCTGCATGTCCTGGCTATGCGCACGCGCCACGCGGTCGAGCTGCGGCTCACGAACGAGTGCCGGCAGGCCAAAGCGCGCGCGGTCGGCGTTGAGGAGCGTCAGCGCGAGCGGCTCGGCGTCGTTGGGGCCAGTGAGCGTGCTCTCGTCGGGTTGGCGGGGAAGCGCCATGGTGGTCGGCAGCGGCTCGCCGACGGTGACCGGCACCTGGAGCAGTGGCGCAGGCCCAAACGGTCCCTCGGCGCCGACACTCACCTCGACCGTCCCGCGCACGGCGACGCCTCGATGCAATAGCGGCAACGCGAGGCTCACGAGGCGCCCGTTGGCGGCCACCGGGACATCGTCCATGACGCCATCGGGCCACATCACCAGGGCATGCGGCCGGTCCCAACCGTTCGGCAGCGTGAGCGCCAGCTCCCAGCGAGTGCCGGGATCCGCACGGCGCGGCGTGGGGCGCAGCTCGACCTCGCGGCGGCTCAAGAGCATGGCAATGAAGCGGCGCATCCCGCGCGGTGAGGGCACATAGGCCTCACCGATGCCCACCCGAATGGGGCGACCGGGGCTCTCGGTCTGAAGCAGCCCGACGAGGCGGTCCTTGACGGCCTCCAGCGAGTCGTCCCGAGCTCCCGTCTGTGTGAAGGCTTGCGTGACACCTTTGTCGACGGCACCCGCCGACCGCAGGAGAAAGTCCACGACGCGGGACGCAGCGAGGCCCTCATCGTTCGACTGCAGGACCGCCAGCTCGCGCGCCGCGTGACCCAGGCAGGCGTCGAAGACCACGTCTCGGCGCCCGAGGCGCATGACCAAAGCCGCGTAGGCCGCGTCCGCCTCCGTCGATTCGCAGACGCCATAGCGCGTGGCCGGAGGCTCGACGAGCGTGATGAGCGCGGCGGTCGGGTCCGCCGTCTCTGGTGCCGGCCGCTCGGGCGCCGGAGCCGCCGCAACGAACGCGGGAGGCTCCTGGACCGCAAGCACCGGTTCCTCAGGGGTGGGGGCCGCCTGCGGTGAGCGTGCGCGGACCGTCGGCGCACCGGGCTCGCGCAAGACGAGCACAGCGACTCCGGCGAGCGCGAGCGTGAGGACGCCGATGAGGAACCACCGTGGCATGGCGCTCAGGATAGGCCCGGGCGAGGCCTTGGCCAGCCTGAGCGCTCAGAAATCGTGCTGCAGGTCCAGGCCGAAGTTGAACACGGCGCCCTTGACGCTGTAATCGCCCACGGGATCGTTCGGGTCGAACTTGTCGAAGCGCCGCTCGCGCAGCACGGCGACCTGGAAGCCGACGCCCACGGTGAGCGGGCTCTTGTGCACCTTGAGCGGGTCCGCGAATGTCCAGGAGCCACCGAGGGACACGACGTGCGTGTCGCTGTCGACGTAGTTCGTCTGATGGCGCTGTGTGGGCAGTGGCGTCGGCTTGAAGGCATAGCCGGCGCGTACGGTGAAGCCCTTGGGAAGCATAGCCTCGATACCAAAGCGCGGGATGACGACATCGCGCGATTCGAGCGACGGCGTCGTCGACGTCACGTCGATGAGGTTCTGCGGCGTGCTCTTCGGGTCGTTCAGTAGCCGCTGGTTGTCGATGGTCAGCGTCGTCTTGGGCGCGAGGCCCGGACCCTTGGACCACATGGCCCACGTGAGGTCGAACAGCAGCCGCATCGGGACCCACGGCAGCCGCCACGCGACGCCAAAGTTGAGCTGGTGGGGGTTGTAGAGGCTCGTCCCGTCGATGTGGAACTGCAGCAGCCCGACGTCCTCGATGAGCGCCTTGATGGGCAGGTCGTAGCGCAGATCGATGTCCTGCCGATAACTGAGGCCGATGACGAGGCCCTTGGTCGGGATGAAGGACATGCCCGCAGTCGCCGCAAAGGTCCCATGCAGGTCGATGGTGAGCCGGCGACGCGTGACGCGCTGATCGACGAGCGAGAGGTTCACGTCGGCAGTGCCCTCGAGGCTGGCCAGGACCTGGAGCCCGATGCCGAGCCGCATCCACTTGATGGGCGTGCCGGCGAGGCCGAGCAGGATCACGAGCTTGTCGGGCGTGCTCTGCCACATGGGCAGCTGAGGCTGGCTGAAGTCGACGCTCTCGGCGCGCGTGAGCTTCAAGATGGGCACGAACAGCACGAAGCCAAACCCGACGCGGTCCTTGAACACGCCGCCAAACGTGGTCGAGACGCCGACGTGAAAGCCGAGGTTCCGCTCGGGGAGGAGCGAGGCGACCGTACTGGACGTGGCGCGACGCTCGACGGTCACGAAGGGCTGGAGCAGGTCGATGCCCATGCCGACGTGTGTGTGCTTGCGGGCCATGAGCTGCGCTGGATTGTAGTACGCCGATTGATAGTCCGTGGCCCCGGCCGTGAGCGCGTTCGACAGCGACAGGCCGCGCGTGCCGCAGCCGACCGTGTCGAAGTACGACGCGTGCGCGGGCAACGCGACGAGCGCCAGGAGCGACCCGAGCCTGAGGATGCGGGTCAAGCCGGCTCAGCCAATCGGCGCGAGAGCGTCTGAATCTCGCCCTCGGACAGGCGCATCGCGTCCCGCACCTGCACGGCGCGCTTGATGCCGGTGGCGGCCTCGCGCGCCTCGACCTGGAGCAGGCCGCTGGCGTCCACGGAGAAGGTGACGTCGATCTTCATGTCGCCTGCGCGCTTCGGGGGCAGATTCTCCAGACGAAACGAGCCGATGAGGCGGTTCTCCTTCACCGACGAGTGCTCGCCCTGATAGACCTTGATGAGCACCGAGCTCTGATAATCCCGGCTCGTGGTGAACGTGTCCGTGCGGAAGGTCGGGATGGTCGAGCCGCGGTGGAGCATGGCCGCAAAGCGGTCCCCCTCGGCGAGGCCAACGGACAGCGGCAGGACGTCCAACAGGAGCACGTCGTCGGCCTCACCCGCGAGCGCGGCTGCGTGGATGGCCGCTCCGAGCGCCACGGCCTCGTCCGGGTTGACCCCCTTGCGCGCCGGCTTGCCGAATAGCTCGGCGATGGCCTGCTGGACGTACGGCATCTTGGTCGAGCCGCCGACCAGCAGGACGTCGTCCACGTTGGCCGGCCCGATGCCCGCGTCCTGCAGCGCCTTCTGGCAGCACTCCAGCGTGCGCTTGACGAACGGCGCGACGATCTGCTCGAAGCGCTGGCGGTTGAGCGTCATCTCGAAGTGCTTCGGACCCGTGGAGTCCGTGCACAGGAACGGCAGAATGATCTCGGCCTCGTGCGAGGACGATAGCTCGATCTTGGCGCCTTCGGACGCCTCGCGCAGCCGCTGGAGCGCCGTGGGATCCCCTTGGACCTCGACGCCGTGCATCCGATAGAAGTGGTCGATGAGCAGGCCCATGACCTTCTCGTCGACGTCGTCACCGCCCAGGAACGCATCGCCGCGGGTCGCCTTCACCTTGAGCACGCCGTCGCTGCACTCGAGGACCGAGCAGTCGAAGGTGCCGCCGCCCCAGTCGTAGACGACCAGCGTGCCCGTGCGCTTCGGGGAGGTCCCATAGGCGAGCGCGGCCGCGGGCGGCTCGTTCATGATCCGGAGCACCTCGATGCCAGCGACCCGCGCCGCGTCCATCGTGGCCTGGCGCTGGCTCTCGTCGAACCAGGCCGGACAGGTGATGACCGCCGCCTCGCACGGCTCGCCGAAGTACTCGTCGGCTGCGGCCTTGGCGGCCTGGAGGATGGCGGCGGAGACCTCGATGGGGCTGCGGTCGCGTGCCCCCGCGCGAATGACGAGCTGGCCGCGCTCGTCGGCGCCGACCTCGTAGCCGAGGAGCGGCTGCAGTCGGGCGACGATTTCGGCGTCCGGCCGCTGGCCCATGAGTCGCTTGACGGAGTGAACCGTCCGCGTGGGGTTCATCACCGCTTGACGTCGCGCGGAGGCGCCGACGAGGACGGTGCCCTTCTCCGTATAGGCCACGACCGACGGCATGGTCTGCGTGCCCTCGGCGTTGGGGATGACGACCGGCCGCTCATCGACGTAGGTCGCGACACACGTGTTGGTCGTGCCGAGATCGATCCCCATGACCCGTCGTGCCACTCTTGCCCCCCAAGCCACGTCTCGCGCAGCCGGGCGAGTGTCCCCGCGCCACCTCGCCGGTGTCAAGGGCGCGCAGCGCGCGGCGTCCCGAGTGGTGATTCAGGCCGAACCTTGGTACGCTCGCGACCATGAACGTCTGGCCCCACACTGAGCGCTCGGCGCTCCTCAGTCTCGCCGTGGCGACCGTCGCCGTGGTTGCCTCGAGTTGCACGACCCAGACCACCGAACGTCGCGTGGTCGGGTCGGACGGCGGCACCTCCTCCGGGACGACCGGGGACGCGACGACCGGCGGCACGACGGGCGGCAGCGGGAGCGGTGGAACCACGGCCGGGACGGGCTCTGGTTCGGGCTCGGGCTCGGGCACGACGACAGGCACGGAGGACGTGGCCGGGACGACGGGCGGCACGGATACGACCGTGACGACCCCGCCGCCCTTGTGCGGCGCGTTTACGCCAGCCGGAGACCCGCTGTACCCGGACGGCAAGCCGGTGGGCTTCCCGTGTGCGGCTCACTCCGACTGCGCGACCGGTTACTGCTACGACGAGGCGCTCTGGAACGAGGACGGGACCCAGCAGCACCGCTTCTGCACCGCCGCGTGCACGCAGTGCGAGAAGACCAAGTGCTCGGACTACCCCAAGCCCGGCGCCAAGCTCGAGAGCAACTGCGCCGGGACGCTGTCCTCGTCGTTTCGCAAGCACTTCAACCTGCGCTTCAAGAGCCTGTGCCTCGCGAAGTGCACGCAGGACGCAGACTGCGCGGACCTGGGGGGCACGTTCACCAAGTGCGCGCAGCTCAAGTTCGGCAAGGACTTCAATTACGGCGTGAACAAGTACTGCCAGCCGGCGGACTTCTATCTGACGCCCGAGAGCGAGTTCAAATGAGCCTCCGATTCTGCCTGCTCGCGGTCTCCGCGCTGGTGCTGGGTGTGACCGGCTGCAAGACGGAGGCGACCGTCACGCAGAACGACACCGCGGTCGCTGGCGCCGACGCCGCAGGGCTCCAGGACCTGTCCGGTACGTCCAGCACCGACACGCTCCCGTCGAGCCCGGATAGCACCTCGGACACAGGCACCCCGGTGGGCGAGCCCGCGTGCGCACCGCTGGCCAAGGACTGCAAGTTCATCCAGCAAGGCTGCACTCTGAAGGACGGCAAGCCCAAGTGTACGCCGTGCACGGAGGGTCAGGCGCCCCAGGGAGACCTGGCCGTATGCGCTCCGATCCCAGGCAAGGTCATCGCGCACGACTTCGGGGTGCTGGAGCTCGAGGTCGCCCAGGAAGAGGACGGCTGGTGTCAGAGCTTCGCGCTCAATAACGCCGAAGAGCTGTGGGTCAACGCCGTCGAGTTCATCTCGGATGGCGGCTACCACCACTCCAACTGGTTCTTTGTGCCCGAAGGCTCGACGCAAGGCACGGACCCCTCCGGCAAGCCAATGGAGGCGCCGCTCGGCCTCTGGAAGAACTGCTACAAGGAGGGCTTCCAGGAGGTCTCGGCGGCGCTGGCCGGCGGCGTGCTCTTTGCGCAGTCGACGCAGGTCGTGCGTGACGTGCAGAAGTTCGGCGAGGGCATCGCCGTGCGCATCCCACCCTGGCAGCGCGTGATTGGCGCGACGCACCTGCTCAACGTCTACCCCAACAAGCTCGCGACGCGGCTGCGCATGCGCATCTACACGGTGCCGGCCGCCGAGGTGAAGACGAAGCTCACGCCGTTCCGCTTCTCGTACTACGACCTACATATTCCGCCCAAGGGCAACGCGCTGGTCGAGGGCACCTGCGACTTCGGTCCAGCGCACGAGAAGGCGACCTTTGGCAAGCCGTTCGGCCTGCGCCTGCACTACGCCCTGCCCCACTATCACCGCCTGGGGACGTCGTTTCGTCTGGCCTACTCGGGTGGGCCAAACGATGGCAAGACCATCTTCGAGCAGGGGGCGTTCAACCCCGATCCGTTCGGCCACGTGCTCGAGCCTCCCATCGACGTCTCGACGGGGCTGACCCTCTCCTGCGGCTTCGCCAATCCGTCCGACGACGAGATCATCTGGGGGATCGGCAAGAATGAGATGTGCGTCATGCTCGGCTTCGCGGAGTCGGCAGTCGCCTACGACGCCTCGGTCAGCACCTCGGACTCCGACGTCACCAAAGATGGCACGCGCACGCTCAAGGGCCCCTGTAAGGTCGTCGGCTACCCTTTCCTCCAGGACAAGGCCGGCGGCACGCCGCCCAAGAAATGAGGCGCGGCGCTCTCGCGACGTTCGCCCTCGTGGTGACTCTGGCCGGCTGCAAGAAGCCGTGCGCCGAGCTGTGCGATCGGCAGGCGGAGTGCGTCCGCGCGCCTGAGGGCCAGAAGGAGGCGCTGAAGCCGGTCGATCAGCGGGACCTGTGCATCGCGGTCTGCGAGACGCGCTCCAAGGACGCGACGCACGCCAGCGCCATGCAGGAGGCCATCGCGTGCGCCAAGGCGAGCTGCGCCGACTTCGTCTCCTGTCTCGGCAAGATCGCGACGAAGTAGCGCCGCCTCGTTGCCGCACCGTCTGCGACTAGGTCTGCGGCCCGAGCAAGCGCTCGAGCGCGGCGCGGCTGTGACGCGTGAGCGCCAGGAAGCGCACGCCAAGCCCAGGTCGCTCGTCGGTGCCATGCCGTACGACCTCCGCCTCGCCTTCGATCGGGTCGAGCTCGTCTGTAAACAACGTAAACCGCATCTGGATCCGTGCGCCAATCGGGACCAGCACCCGCGTGCTCAAGAACGCGCCCGTGTGCGACACGTCCGAGACCCACTCGACGACGTCCGCTGCGATGACCAGGAGCTCCTCGTTGACTGGCAGCCGCGTACTGCGGCGCCGATTGGGCATCGGCAGCTCGGGATCGGTGCGCGCGTCGTCCTCCGGTGGCTTGGGCGCGGGTGCGACACGCTTGGGCGGAACGGCAGCCTTGGACTTGGAGCGGCGATCGCGCGACATGACAGGCATCGTGGCATGACCTTCTCGGTCTCACAATCGCGGCCGACGTGATAAGGGTCCTGCGCGTCGGAGGCGCCACCATGAACCACCTGAGCCATGAGAAGAGCCCGTACCTGCTTCAGCACGTCGACAACCCGGTCGACTGGTACCCCTGGGGCGCCGCCGCGTTTGCGCGCGCCAAGGAGCTCGATCGCCCGATGCTCCTGTCGGTCGGCTACGCGACGTGCCACTGGTGTCACGTGATGGCCCACGAGTCCTTCGAGGACCCGAGCATGGCGGAGGTCATCAACGCGCACTTCGTCGCCGTCAAGGTCGACCGGGAGGAGCGACCAGACGTCGATGGGGTGTACATGGCCGCAGTCCAGGCCACGAGCGGCCACGGCGGCTGGCCCATGACCGTGTTCATGACGCCGGACGGGCGGCCGTTCTACTGCGGGACGTATTTCCCTCCCGATGATCGCTGGGGTCGGCCAGGCTTTCGCCGCATCCTGACGGCCATCGCCGACGCGTGGCGCGACCGGCGCGCGGACCTGGAGGCCACGGGGCAGTCGCTGCTCGACGCCATCGCCAAGAGCCAGGCCATCCCGCCCGGTGCCGCCTCGCCGGAGCTCGTCGACGCGCTCGGCGTCGACCTCGCACGCGCCTATGACAGCCACGACGGCGGCTTCGGCGGCGCGCCCAAGTTCCCTCGTCCCATGGCGTTCTCCGCGCTGCTGCGGCGCGCGGTGCGGCGACGCGACGCCGAGGCGCTGACGATGGTCACCCATTCGCTCGACAAGATGGCCCGCGGCGGCCTCTGCGATCAGCTCGCGGGAGGCTTCGCGCGGTACTCGACCGACGACCGGTGGCTGGTGCCGCACTTCGAGAAGATGCGCTACGACAACGCCCAGCTCGCGCGCGCATACGTCGAGGCCTTCCTCGTGAGCGGACGCGCCGAGCTCGCGGTCGTGGCGCGCGAGACGCTCGACTACCTGCTGCGCGATCTCCTCTTGCCCTGTGGCGCGTTTGCGTCGGCCGAGGACGCCGACAGCGAGGGGCACGAGGGTCGTTTCTATGTCTGGACGGCGCCTGAGGTGGAGGCGGTGCTCGGCAAGGACGACGGCGCCTTCGCCTGCCGATGGTTTGGCGTGACCGAGTTCGGCAACTTCGAGGGCGGACCGGAGGCCGTCCTTACACGCGCTCATGACCCGGCGGCCGTGGCCCGCGAGGTCGGGGTCACGCCCGAGGAGGTCGAGCGGCGCGTGGCGGAAGTGCGCCAACGCCTGCTCCAGGCGCGGGCGGCGCGCGTGCGGCCGTTGCTCGATGACAAGGTCCTCACGGGCTGGAACGGGTTGGCCATCGGCGCGCTCGCACGGGCCGCGCGGGCCCTGGACGAGCCGCGCTACGCGGAGGCTGCGGTGACGGCGGCGCGCTTCGTGGCGACAACCCTCATGCGCGAGGACGGCTCGCTCCTCCGGCGCTTCCGAGACGGTGAGGCGGCGCACGCCGGCACGCTGGAGGACGCGGTGCTGTTCTCCGACGGCCTGCTCGACGTCTTTGAACTGACCGGAGACGTGACGTGGATCGAGCGCGCTCGGACGCTCATGGACCACGCGCTGGAAACGCTGTGGGACGGCGACGGCGGCGGGTTCTTCTCCACCGCGCTGGGCCACGATCCGCACCTCGGGACGCGCCTCAAAGAGGCCTACGACGGCGCGATGCCGTCAGGCAACTCCGCGGCCGCGCACGTGCTGCTCCGCCTGTTTGGCCTCACGATGGAGCCCCGCTATCGCGAACGTGCGACGCAGACGCTCGACGCGTTCGCCCGCCCGATGGCCCGAAACGCCGAGGCGTATCCGTGGATGGTGTGCGCGCTCGACGACCTGTTGAGCGGCCCGCGCCAGATCGTCCTCGTCGGTGACCCGAATGACGCCGCGACGCAGGCGCTTCGGCGGGAGGTCGACCGCCGCTTTCTGCCGGGGACCGTGGTCGCTTATCGCGATCCCCGGCTGCCGGACGCCGCTTTGGCGCCCATCGCGCGCGGTCGCCCGCTCGTCGACGGTCAGCCCGCCGCCTACGTCTGCCGCGACTTTACGTGCGCGCTCCCGGTGACCCGCCCCGAGGCGCTCGCCGGGATGCTCGAGACCCGCGGGTAGCGCCCCTCACCCAAACACACCGGGGCGGTTGCCGAAGACCATGATGAGGTCTTCCAGATGACACAGCACGGCGCGGGCGAGCACGCGGCGCTCGAGGTCGCGGCCGAGCTCCTGGAGCGCCACCACGTCGTGCCGGTGCGTGACGGGTCCGACCGCCTGATCGATGATGGGACCGCAGTCGAGGTCCGCGGTGACGTAGTGCGCGGTCGCGCCGATGAGCTTGACGCCCCGATCGAAGGCCTGCCGATAGGGGTTGGCGCCCACGAACGCGGGCAGAAACGAGTGATGGATGTTGATGATGCGGTTGGGATATCGCGCGACGAACTCCGGCGACAGCACCTGCATGTACCGAGCGAGCACGACGAGGTCGACCTGCCCCTCCATGAGCGACAAGACGTGGGCCTCGTGCTCCGCCTTATGGCCGGGCGCACACGGGACGTGGTGAAACGGCACGCCAAAGCCCTCGACCGCCGCGCGTAGCGTGTCGTGGTTGGAGATGACCATGCGCACGTCCGCCGGCAGATGTCCCCGCTTCCATTGCCATAGAAGCTCGAGGAGCGCGTGGTCCGCCTTGGACGCGAGCAGCGCGACCCGTTTGGGCTCCGCGGCATAGGAAAGGCGCCAGTCCATTCCGAATCGTGCCGCCACGACGTCTGCGAAGCTCCGCTCCAGCGCTGCGCGGCCGACGTCGAGGTGCGGAGTCTGGAGCTCGAGCCGCATGAAGAACGTGCCGCCCTCGGGGTCCGTCGAGTGCTGGTCCAGGTCGGTGATGTTGGCCCCATGCGCGTAGAGGAAGCCGCTCACCTCGGCCACGATGCCGGGGCGGTCGGGGCACGAGATGAGCAGCCGCGCGATATTGGGGGAGAACGGCACGCGCCTACTGGAGCTGCGTGCAGCTGGTCGTGACCTCGATGTCGTCGAGGTAGGCGCCCTCGCTAAAGCCTCCGCCGAACTGCTGGCCGGGGCTCGTGTACTCGAAGTGAACCTGAATGGTCTTGCCCTTGTACTTCGAGAGATCGACCGTCACGACCGTCCAGCCACCGAACGTCCCCGGATCCTGCTGCGCCTGCGTCCAGAGCGTCTCGAGCGTGGTGCCCGACAGTACGCGCGCGGTGAGCTGATCGCCGAAGAACGGGTCCTGCGCACCGTCGAGCCAGACCGCAAAGGACAGCGTGGCGCTGCCGACGGTCAGAGGCACCGTAAGATACGGGCTCATGGCCCGCCCGTTGGACGGTCCGCCGTTGGGCGTGGCCGTGGTCCACTGGCCGGGGACGCCGTAATACAGTGACACGGCGGGAGAGAACGCGCGCTTGGCCTGGAGGCTGAAGTAGGCGCCGGACGTGTCCTTGAGGATGGTGAACCCGCCGAGGGTCTTGTCGTCGAAGCTCGCCGACAGCAGCGTCGCCGCCGTACAGCACTGCGGCCCCGTGTCGGCGAAGTGACTGCAGTGGCCGCCCTGGCAGAAGTCCTTGGTGCAGCCGTTCTGGTCGTCGCACTGCGCGTCGGTCGTGCAGCACCCCGCTCCGCCAGCGAACGTGTGCGTGCAGGCGTTCTGTGCGCAGGCGTCCTTGGTGCAGCTGTCGCCATCGTCGCACTCGAAGTCGACCGCGCAGCAGCCGGCCTTCTGCTGATGCGTGCACTGACCGCCCGGACCGCAGGCGTCCACGGTACAGACGTAGGCGTCGTCGCAGTCCTTGGCCGACTGACAGCAGCCGGCGACCGCGGCGTGCGCGCAGGTGCCGCCGTTGCACGTGTCCGTGGTGCACTGGTTCTTGTCATCGCAGTCGCTCGCGAGCGCGCAGAGGCCCGTAAGCGGCGTACAGCTCGTGGTGATGTTAACGTCGTCTAGATAGACGCCCTTGGTGTCGTTGAACATGCCGTCGACCGTGTCGAACACGAACCGCAGCGTGACCGTCTGCCCGGCGAACTTCGACAGGTTGACCTGCTGCTTGGCCCAGGTGCCCATCTGGGGCGCAGCGCTGCGATCCCAGACGAGGGTGCTGGTCCCGTTGCTCGACTGAACCTCGAGCGTGAGGTTGTCGAAGCCCCCCAGGGGCTCGAGGTCGAGCCACACCCCGAACGTGAGCAGCAAGTAGGCGCCTGCAGGCAGGGCGATGGGCGACGACTGCAACGTGCCCTGGCTCGGAGACTGATCCGAGTTGGCGTAGGTGCCCGTGGCGCCGTTTCCAAACCACCAGGAGATGTAGGGCGAGAGGCTATTCGACTTCGAGAGCTGCCACTGAGACTCGCCCTGCGGTTCGCTCTTCCAGGTCTGCTGCTGCTCAAAGGTGTCGGAGAACACCGTCTTCGGGACACAGCAGTTGGGGTCCTTGACGTGAACGCACTGGCTCTGCTGGCACGCGTCCTTGGTGCACGGATCGGTGTCGGCGCAGGCCGCGTCGCTCGTGCAGCAGTTGGGCACGGTCTTCGTCACGCACTGACCGCCGTTGCAGCCGTGCGTGGTGCACGCGTTGCCGTCCTCGCAATCAGCCGCGGTCGTGCAGCAACCGGGCACCGGCGAGAAGACGCACTGGTTGGCCGTACACGACGCCGTCTGGCACGCCCCGGCAAACGGCTGGCAGTCCGCTGCGGAGCTACAGCAGCCGACGATTTGGGTGTGCTGGCAGGCGTTGTTGACGCACACGTCAGTCGTGCACGCGCTCGCGTCCTTGCAGTGGGCGTCCAGCGTGCAGCAGCCAGGCTTCGCGCCGTACTTGCAGGTGCCGGTGGCTGCGTCGCAGGTGTCGGTCGTGCAGGCGACCTGGTCGTTGCAATCGCCGTTCGAGGAGCAGCAGCCAGGGATGGAGGTCGTCGTGCAGGACCCGTTGACGCACGCGTTCTTCGTGCACTTGACCCCGTCTTCGCACTGCGCGTCGCCCGCGCAGCAGTCGGGCTTGGGCGTCGTCGTACAGGCGCCCGCCGCGCAGGCGTGATCGGTGCAGGGATCCCCGTCCTCGCAGTCTTTGGCCGAGAGGCAGCAGCCCGGCCCGCCCGAGGGGAACGCGACGCAGACGTTGTTCTGGCACGCGTCCTTGGTGCACGGGTTCTGGTCGTTGCACGCGGCGTCCGTCGTGCAGCAGCCCGGCACGGTCACGTGGAGGCAGACGTTGTTCTGGCAGGTGTCCTTCGTGCATGGGTTCTTGTCGTCGCAGCTCGTCGGGACACCGGTCGCCGTGGGCGCGCAGCAGTCGGGGAGCGCCTCATGGATGCACTGGTTGCCCAGGCAGCCGTCCTTGGTGCACGGGTTGCCGTCGTTGCACTGCGAGGACGCCGTGCAGCAGTTGGGCGCCGTCGCGTACTGGCACTGGCCGTTCTGGCACCAGTCCTTCGTGCAGGCGTTGCCGTCATTACACTGGGTATCCGACATGCAGAACGCGCAGTTGGGGTCCGTCTTGTAGACGCAGAGCTTTTGCGAGGTGTCGCAGGCGTCCCACGTGCAGGGGTTCCCGTCGTCGCACATGAAGTCGGCGTCGCAGAAGGCGCAGCCGGGAAGCGGCTGGTGGAAGCAGGCGCCGTTGAAGCACTGGTCGACCGTGCACGCGTTGCCGTCCTCGCACTGCCAGTCGGCCATGCAGCCACCGCAGTTGGGGTCTTTGGCCCAGGTGCACTTCCCGTTCAGGCACTGGTCGGTCGTGCACGGATCACCGTCGTTGCACTGCACCGGCGAGGCGCAGCAGCCGGGGGCCGGGAGGTGCACGCAGAGGTTCTTGTTCAGGTCGCACGTGTCGATGGTGCACGCGTTCTTGTCCTCGCATTGCGCGTTGATCTTGCAGGGCGTGCAGTCGCCGACCTTCAGGTGCGCGCAGACGCCGGTATTGGTGCACTGATCCACGGTGCACGGGTTCTGGTCGTCGCAGTCCTTGGTCGAGCCACAGCCCCCGCCACCGCACTTCACCGACAGCTCCAGGTCGTCGATGAAGACGCCGAGCGTGTCGTTGAGGATGCCGTCGACCGTGTCGAACTCGAAGCCCATCGCCACGGTCGTGCCTTGAAGCGCCGTGAGATCGACGCTGACCGGTACCCACTGCGGCCCGATGCCGCCCTGGACCTGGGTCTTGTCCCACAGGATGCCCGCCTCGCCGGTCGTCTGGCCCGTGGCACGCAGGCGCAGCAGGTCGTAGCTGGGATCCGCCTCGATGTCGGCGTAGACGAGGAAGCTCAGCGTGATGGCGGCGGCGCCCTTGGGCAAGGTGACCGGCGGGAAGATCGCGGCGCCGCTGTTCTGCTGCTCGGCGGTCGCGTAGCTCTTCGTTTCCGGGTTGCCGTAGTAGAGCGCCTGCTTTGGGCTGCCTGCCAACCCAAAGGCCCCAACGCGCCAGCCGACGCCATTCTTTGGCGGTGACAGCGACCAACCCTTGCCGCTCGATTCGAAGGTCTCCGCCCACAGCAGTCCGTCCTTGCAGGTGACGACGCAGCCCGGAACCTGGAAGTGCACGCACTTGCCGCCCTCGCAGCCATCCTTGGTGCACGTGTTCTTGTCGTCGCAGTCCTGCGCGCTCTTGCACTCGACACCGCAGCCCGGAATCGCCTTGTGAACGCACGACGGCATGCCCGTCGCGTCGAAGAGGCACACGTCCTCCGTGCACGGATTGCCGTCGTTGCAGTCCGCGCTGGTCTTGCAGCCCGTGTTGCACCCGGGGATGGGCTCATGCGTGCAGATGCCGAGGCCGCTGCCGATGAAGAGGCACAGGTCGAGCGTGCATTTGTCGTTGTCATTGCACTGGAAGTCCTCTTTGCACTGCGTCTGGCAGTCGGGCATGGGCTCGTGGATGCAGCCCGCCGAGGTGCAGCGGTCGAGCGTGCACGGATCCTTGTCGGCGCACTGCTGGTCGCTGACGCAGCAGCCGGGCACAGCCTCGATGAGGCACTTGTGCTCTTTGCACCGCGCCTGAGCGCACGGCGCACCGGGCTGTGGGCAGTCACCGTCGCCATTGCAGCATCCGGGAATGGGGTCACGTCGGCAGATGCCGGCATCGCCGCACAGCTCCTGCGTGCAGACGTCGCCGTCATCTTTGCAACCGACGAGCTTGCAATCCTCGATAGCCGCGCAGCCGGCCGCCAACACGATGTCGTCGACGAACGCGCCCTTGCCCTCGTTTTTGGTGCCGTCCAACGTGTCGAGCTGGAAGCCGATGACGGTCTTCTTGCCTGCCAACGAGGCCAGTTTGGCCGCGGGAATCGTAACGAGCGTCCAGGTGCGATACTGCGAGACGGTGAGTGCCGACTTCTCCCACAGCAGCACGTGGTCGTCGGAGCCCTGAACCCAGGCCTCGACGCGGAAGAAGTCGAACTTCGGCAGCGCCTCGATGTCGAGCCAGAGCCAGAAGGTGAGCGTCACGGGGCTGCCCTTTGGGAGCTCCGTCGGTGGAAGCAGCAGCCAGCCCATGGAGGCCGGGATCGCCCCGTCGGAGCCGGGAGGATTACCGTAGCTGCTCGTCTTGGGGTCGGCGAAGCGGGCCGAGCCGCCGGGCGAGTGCGACAACTCCTTGGAGACGTGCCAGAGGGCCGCCTGGCCGTTACCCTTCGTGGACAGCGCGCCCAAGGAGCCGTTGTCGAAGCTCTCCTGGATGAGAGTGTTCGTGCAGCAGGCGGGATCGGCTGACGGCGCGTGCACGCAGCGGGCGGCCTGACAGCGATCGGTGGTGCAGCCGTTGGCGTCGTCGCACTGCGCGTCCGTCGTACAGCAGTCGGGCTTGCTCCAGGTCACACACAGCGCCTTCTCACATTGGAACGCGACGCAGGCCTGCTTGGGGTCGCAGTCGAGATCGCCTTGGCACGTCGAGGTTACGTCGATGTGGATGCACGTACGCTTCTCGGGATCGCAGCGATCGGTGGTGTTGGGCTTCTGGTCGTCGCAGTCGGAGTCGCGCACGCAGCAACCGGGGCGCGTGGCGAGCTGGCAGAGGCCCGTGGATCGGTCACAGCGCGCCGAATGGCAGGCATCTTGTCCGTCCATCCCGGCGCAGTCAGTGTCGGCCATGCACGTGCGCGGCGGATCGACGACGTCGCGGCCATCGGCGAACCCGTCCACCTTGGCGTCCTTCGGGACATCGGACTCGACGACGATGAGCCCCGGAGTGTCCTCCGACGGGCACCCGACGAGCAGGAGGGCCACGACCCCGACGAGGCCAAGGCGAGATGAACGGTTTACCAGGTTTTCCATGGGGGCCTCCACCAACGTGATGCGGGCTCCGGTCTTGCGACCCGGGGATCCCTCACACGAAATTTCTGAATCCAAGCCGTGCCGCCGCGCTGGGAGGCTATCAGAATGGGCGTAGAGCATCCAAAGCAAATCGCCTGCAGGTCACTGCGGCGGGCGCGTGGACTCCGTCACGGCGCGGTCGCGCAGCTCGCGGTGCCGCGCGAGCAGGTGGGGCGGGAGGGCAGCGCGATCGAGCACGGTGACGGCCTCGGCGGCGCGGCCGGCGAGAATGGCGCACTCGGCGGCGTCCAGCATCGACAGAGGGTCGCCCGCCTCGAGCAGCAGGTGGTAGGCCTCGTAGTACCGATGCTCGGCGCGGTGGACCAGGCCGAGCATGCGATAGCCGTCGCGGCTGCCGGTGGCGACGAGCGCGGTCGCATACTGGTCTGCGACCGCGAGCGCCCCCTTGTCGAGCGCCAGGCGCGCGGCGAGCGCCAGCAGGGCCTGGCCTTCGGGCCAGCGCTCGAGCGCCAGCCGCAGGACGTCGCCCCGGGGCCGACCGACGGTGAGGTAGGCGGCGACACGCTCAGGGTCATCGGGCAGCACCGCGAGCACCTCGGCCGGCGTCGGAGAACGAGACTCGAGGACCCGCTTGACGTCCTCGATGCGGCGCCACGTAAGCGCGATGATGCGGTGCAGGTGGGCGAACGCCTCGTCGCGATCAGTGAGCTGCGCCAGCGCCAGCAGCGTCTCGACGTCGGACGGGTGGAGCGCGTGAGCATGCCGAAGCGCGGCGACGTCGCGGTTGGTGGCGCCGGTCTGAAGGAACGCGAAGTAGTCCCCCGGCAGCGACTGAGCGGCGCGCTGGGGGTCCGCGCGAATGAACACGTCGCGGCGCGGCCCAAGCTCGGGGATCGTGCGCAGCGTGACGACGAGCGCGACGACGGGCACCGCGGCCGCGCCGATGAGCATGGGCAATGACGTGGTGACGCCCGTACGACGCGACGCCGTCAATGCCCCGACGAGGGTCGCAGCCGTGAGCGCGATGCCGGGCATGTCGAGGTTGAAGTCGACGAGGTTGTGCAGTCCCAGGCCGCAGAGCGCCGCGGCGATGGCGCGGTGATGCGGCTCGCCGCGACGGCGCCACGCAGCCCGGAGCACGAAGCCCATCCCCAAGAGCATGAGCAAGGGCCCCATCACGAAGCCCAGCTCGGCGCAGAGCTCCAGTGGGACGCTGTGCGCATGGGTGAGCGTGACGCCAGGCCACTCCGTGTTGACCTGTGTCGCGGCGGCCGCATAGGTCGCCCGCCCGCTACCGGTCCAAGGCCAGCGCTGAGCGGCGCGCCACGCGAGGGTGTGGCCATGTTCTTCGACGGCCCACCCCGAGGCCGAGACATCGGTCGACATGCGCTTGAGCTCGAGCCCGAGCGGCCCGGCGATCGCCGCGCCGACGACCAGCACCGCCACGACGACCGCGGCCGAAATGGGGCGCTTGCCGCTCTCGCCGAACGCCACGATGAGGCCCGTCGAGAGTACGAGCGCGCCGATGCCCGCGCGGGAGAAGGTCGCGATGACGCCAAAGGCCAGGACGCCGAAGACGACCAGCCAGCGCGCGCGCTTCTCGGCGTCGTCGAGCGCGGTTGCGTAGCTGAGCGCCAGGGGCGCCACGAGATCGAGAAACGCCGCGAGGTGATTGGGGCTGACGAACGTAGAGAAGAACGGCATCCGGTTCATGGGATACGCCGCGTCGTAGAGCCAGAGAATGCGGGAGGTGCCCGTCAGGACCTGCAGGACGCCGATGACGACCAGGCCGACGCCCACGCCGATGAGACCGCGCAGCAGCCGGTCGAGGTAGCGGCGCTTGCGGCTGAGGTGGTAGGCGGCCAGGTAGATGGCCAAGAGCGCCGTGGCGAGGAGCAGCGCCTGCGCGGTCGCGTGCGGATCGATGGAGACGGGCGCCGACGCGTCGAGAGACTGTTCCAACGCCGCGCGCGCGCCGCGCCATGTTGCCGCGGAGGCCGGCGCGAGACGCTCCAGAAGTGACATTGGCAGCGGAATGATCTGCAGCGCGGACGTGACCGCAAGGCCAAGGAGCACCCACGCGAAGGAGTCGAACCGAACCGAGGACGAGCGCACGACGACGCAAGCCAGCGCCAGGGCGGCGCCGATCGCGCACGCCGCGATGGTCTCCTTGTGGAAGCCGCCGATCGCCAGTGCCGCACCGCCACACGTGAGGACGAGCAGGACGACCGATGCACGACGAAAGACGCGACGCAGCCCGAAGTCGAGGTCCAGCCGGTCCTCACCGTGACTGCCCTCCTCGCCCGGTCGATCCGGTGCGGCGGCGTCTGACGGTGGATGAGCGGGGGAGTGCACCAAAGCGGGCGGTCCTGGATCCTGGCGCGCGTGAAGGGGCCGTTGGCCGGGGTGGACGTTCACGTGCTATTTGTGTCCTGTCAAGCTCTCCAGGATCGGCTGGAGTGCGACCCCGAGACCTCCGGCCCACGGAAGGCAGGCATGCGCGTCCTCGTCGTCCACGAGCGGTATCAGAGCAATCAGCCGAGCGGCGAGCTCGGGGTGTTTCAAGACGAGGTCGCCGTCCTGCGCCGCGCCGGTCACGAGGTCCACACGTTGGTGGCCGACAATGACGCGATTGCGCACATGACGCCGCTCGGTCGGGCTGCCCTCGCCGTCGCCGCGATCTGGAACCCGGCTGGCCATCGGGCCATGCGGGACGCGCTAACCGCCGCCCGGCCTCACGTGGCTCATTTCCACAATACGTTCCCGCTGCTGTCTCCGGCGGCGTACGACGCCTGCCATGCCGCTGGCGTGCCCGTCGTTCAGACGCTGCACAACTATCGTACGATCTGCCCTGCGGCCTCGCTGTATCGCGATGGGGTCATTTGCCGGGACTGCGTCGGAGGCTCGACGTTGCCGGCGATTCGCCATGCGTGCTACCGCGGCTCGCGCGCCACGTCGGCCTCGGCGGCGGCCATGGTCGCCTGGCACCGTTCCGCGGGGACCTGGTCGCGCAAGGTCGAGTTGTTCATCGCGCTGACGAAGACGTCCTATGCCGAGCTCGTCCGGGGCGGGCTCCCTGCGAGCCGCATGGCCATCAAGCCCAACTTGATGGTCGATCCGCCGGAGCCACGCTTCGACGACGATGGCTATGTCATCTACGCGGGCCGCCTCTCGGAAGAGAAGGGCGTTCATGTGTTGCTCGAGGCGATTCGCGCGCTGCCGGAGATCCCGTTTCGGATCTACGGCGCGGGTCCACTCACCGAGCTCGTCGCGCAGGCGGCCGCGACGACCCCCAACCTGAGCTTCCTCGGTCGCCGCCCCCAGCGCGAGTGTATCGAGGCGATGCGCGGCGCACGGCTGCTGCTCCAGGCCTCGACCTGGCTCGAGCCGTGTCCCATGACGGTCCGCGAGGCGTTCGCCTGCGGCACGCCCGTCGTGGCGACCGCCATCGGCGGGTTGACCGACATGGTGGAGCCCGACGTCAATGGGCTTCACTGCGCGCCAAACGACGCGAAGGGGCTCGCGGCTGCGGTCCGTCGGCTCATGGCCGACGACCTGCTGCACGGCCGGCTGGCGCGCGGCGCGCGGGCGACCTTCGAGCGCGACTACGCGCCCGAGCCGGGGCTCGCGGCGCTGATGGCGTGCTACGAGCGCGCGATTCGCAGCTACGGCGGACCCGGGCCCGCGGCGACGGCCGACCGATAGATCTCGGCGAGGCGCTCGGCCTTGCGGTCCCACGAGAAGTCCTTGGCGCGCGCGCGCGCCCCATGTGCCAAGGCGAGGCGTGCGGTCTCGTCGCGCTCCAGCCGAAGGAGCGCGGCGGCCAGGTCCGCGACGACCTGCCCCGGAGTGTCGACGGCGAGCTTGAGCCCGCAGGTGTCATCGACGACGTCGGTGAAGCCGCAATGATCGAGCGCAACGACGGGAAGCGCCGACGAGAGCGCCTCGAGGAGCACCGTCGAGGTGAGATCGGCGAGGCTCGTGATCACCATGACGTGGCCACGGCGCATCACGGCCACGGCCTCGGACCGCGGCAGACGCCCATGCCACTGGCACCGCGCGTCGACACCTAGACGCGCGGCCAGGCGCTGCCACTCCCTCGTCTTTGGGCCATCGCCGAGGATGTGGGCCGTCATCGCCACCGACGCTGGCACCTGCGCGAGCGCCCGCAGCAACAAGCCAAGCGCTTTGCCGTGGACGTGTCCTGCGCTCCAGACGACCCGCAGCGGCTCGCCGGGCGACCGGCGCTCGGGCGTGACGTCCAGCGCGTCAGGCGGTCCCACCTCGCAGACGACCTCCGCAGAGACGCCCCAGGCGCGCTGGATGCGCTCCGCGTTGCCTCGGGTCGCGGCGATGAGGTGACCTGCCGCGGCACGCGCGGCGCGGCGAGGTCGCGCGCGGAGCCGGAGGTCGAGCTCGTTCCAGGCGTTCTTGCCGAGGTGATAGCCCCCGCCGCGCACGCCCATCACCGGGAGAAAGCGCCACGGCGCCTGGACGAGCCCACCCACAGGGCCCCACACGAACGGCAACCCGAGCTCGTACAGGTATCCGGGTTCACGATAGCCAACGAGATTCAGCTGGTGGACGAGGTCGAAGCCGTGGGCGGCGTGCAGCTCCTGCGCGAGCGCTTTGGCCTCACGCTGCCAGGCCGCGTAGAACCAGTAGTACGACGGCGGCCACAGGCGACGGAGCCGGTCGTGGCGGGCCCGCGGCACGTAGTGAAACGAGAGGTGCTCACGGAGCTCGGGGTGGGCCTCGAGGCCCGCCTCCACCTCGTCGCGGAAGCGGTCGGCCTCGGTGATCACCCAGACGTCGTGCTCGCGGGCGGCTGCCAGCACCCACCCCCAGCCCATGCCGGGCTCGGAGCCGCGCACCGGGCTGACGGCATAGGCGGAGATCAAGACCTTGAGCCGGCGGCTCATGTCGGGTTCCCGCGCGTGCCGGCGAGGCGCCGTTCCGTGGCCTCGACCTTGCGCTGGACGGCCCGACGCACGACCTCCCAGGCGACGCGCTCGGGGCTCTTGTTCGCATCGACGACGCTGCCCTCGGGCAGCCGACCAATGAGCGCGCGATAGGCCGTGAGCTGGCGCGCGATCTCGGCCTCGGGGAGCTCGGCCTTGCGTGCGTGAATCACCGCGACCGGGGCGTCGAGCAGCACCACGGCGTCGGGCCGCGGGGCTCCGCGGGCGAGCGCGTCCCGGAGACCGAGCGGGAGATCGAGGCGCAGACGGCGAGGATCGACCAGGACGTCGAAGACGTAGCGCTCGAAGACAACGGCCGCGCGTTGAAAGCGTGCGCGAGGGAGCACGGCGCTCCACCAACCCAGGAGGTAGTCGAGCCCGTAGTAGGTGACGCGGACCGCCGAGCTGAGCTGGCCCGCGGGCGGCAAGGCATGCGGCGTATCGACTGCGACAGCGGCCTTCGAGCGCCGTCCTGCGCGAAAGAGGACCGCGAGATCGGGCAGCAGGTGGGGGCGGAGGTGCAGGTGCAGCGGCTCGGCGGTCGGAAACGCCTGGCCGAGCAGCCTGGCGACCGCCGCAGCGACGGTCGACTTGCCGCAGCCATCGGGTCCGACCAACGCGATCACGAGCCCGTGGCCATCGGGCAATGCGCGACGGCGCCACGCGAGTGCAGCGCGCACATTCGCCGTGAACCCATCGCGGGCCGAGGCCTCACGCAGGCGCCACACCAGCGCGCGGCGGAGCGCAGGGACCAGAGCATCGCAGGGGTCGCCGCGCGTCAGTCGGTCCACGAGCGTCCGAGCGAGCGCTGGGCCAAAGCCCGTCGCCAGGAGCGTCTGGACCGCCTCGGGACGTTGCCGGGCGACACGAGCGAGGGCGTCGGTACGGGCCGGCTTGGCAGCGCCGCGATGCAGGAGGGCGGGCAGCCAATCGACCACGGCGCGGTGCTCGGCCCGCGGTCGCAGAAGCTCACCGTCGCGCTCGGCCTCCGCGAGCACGGGACGGAGGTCGATGGTGGGGAGGCCACGCCACTGCTCGGCGGCGTGGAGGTCGACCTGGACGAAGACGGGCGGCTCATCGGGCGCTCCGGGCCTGACGAACCGCGCCTGGACCCAGCCGGCCCCGACGAACCACTCCAGCACCTGAAAGCCGGCAGCGCGGCTGGCCTCGACGGCGAGCTGGCCGAGGGCGCCGAGCGACTCAGGGGCCACGGCGAGGTCCACATCACCACCATTGACGCCGTCCGGCCAGGCATCGAGACCGCGGAGCGCGACCCAAGGCACGCGCGCTGCGTCCAGGCGGGCGAACAGCGCGCGGAGCAGCGGCAGCGGGCGCGCATCGACGTTCCCGGGCGGTCCGAGCGGCACGCGCGCCAACGGCACGGCTAGACGACCTGCGTGCGCTCGAACGCGGCTCGAATGAACTCGCGGAACAAGGGATGCGGCACGAGCGGACGCGACTTGAACTCGGGGTGGAACTGACATCCCAGAAACCACGGGTGGCCGGGGAGCTCGACGATCTCGACGAGGGTCTGGTCCGGTGACAGCCCGGACAACCGCAGCCCCGCCTGCGTGAGCGCCTCGCGGTACCGGTTGTTGAACTCCCAACGGTGACGGTGCCGCTCGCTGATCTCCGTATTGGCGTAGGCCGCGTGGGCCAGCGTGCCGCGTTCCAGCACGCACGGATAGGCGCCGAGCCGCATGGTGCCGCCCTTGTCCTCGACCGCGCGCTGCGTGTGCATCAGGTCGATGACCGGGTTCTGGCACGCCGTGTCGAACTCGGTCGAGTTGGCGTCGGCCAGGCCCGCGACATGCCGTGCGAACTCCATGACCGCCACCTGCATGCC
>SXOX01000114.1 GCA_005776585.1 Pseudomonadota bacterium
GCCCGTGATGGCGCGCGAGCTGAGCCTCGAGCGCGCGCCCGTCGTCGAGAAGCGCGTGGCGCCGCCCCCGCCGCCGCCCCCGCCAGCGCCGAGGCCGCCAGCCAAGGGAGGCGCGCCGCGTCCGGCACCGACGTCTGCACCGCTGCCGACCGCCGTCGCTCGGCCGCCCGCGTGGAAACAGGTCACGCCGAGCCGGCCGTACGATCCTGACGCCGTCAAGCGGGCGTTGCAGGCCTGGATCAAAGAGCGCGAGGGCGCAAAGTAGAAGAATGGAGGTGGGGAGATGCTCAATCGAAGAGAGGTGATGTTCGGGTTGCTGGGCGCGTTCGGCGCCGCGGTCTCCGGCTGCGTCGTCCCGCGTCGTGGCCGCGGCATGCGGGTGCGAAGGCGTGTGCGTCGGCGCATTCGGCGGCGCATTCGCCGGCGGGTCGCGTGGCGCGTCGTCACGGGCCGACGCCGCCTGGTGGTCCCGCTGGCCGTCGCGGTCGGCTGGGAGCTGATGCTCGACTCGCGCGTGGTCGTCGTGCGCCAGGTCAAGGCGACGTCGGTCGTCGTGGTCGCCAGCGGCGGGTCGCCCGAGGAGATCGAGGTGGAGCGCGAGGACACGGCCGACAACCGCGAGGAGCTTCAGGGGACCGAGGTCCCGGCCGGAGAGACGGGGACGCCCGTGCGCGAGGTCGAAGAGGACGTGGAGGAGGAGGTCGAGGGGTAGGACGGGGTGACTTGGTTGACTCTCGCACGGCTGACGGCTACCGTGCGTTGCAGATGCGACGCATCGCATCGAGCCGGAGCCTCCGTGCGCACATCGAACATCCCCTCCGTTCGTGTCTCACCGGAGCTGCGCGCCGCGGCGGAGGCCGAGCTGCGCGCCGGCGAGACGTTGTCCTCATTCGTGGAGAGTTCGGTTCGCAAGTCGGTCCAGGAGCGCGCCGCCCAGCGCGCCTTCATCGAACGCGGACTGGCTGCGTCGAGCCATGCCCGAACGTCGGGCGAGTACGTGACCGAGGAGCAGCTGCTCGCCGAGCTCGATGCCATTCTGGACGGTAGACTGGACGCCTTAGACGACCGGTGACCGGCCCGTATCAGGTCCGTATCGCACCGCACGCCGCGCAGGATCTCCGGCGACTGTTCTCGTTTCTCGCTCGACGTCATCGTCCGGCGGCCCTCCGCGCTCGAAAGGCCATCCAAGACACGCTGTTGCTTCCGCGCACGACGCCGTTCTCGTGCCGCAAGGCGACCGACGACAACCCCTTGCTGCGCGAGATCGTCATCCCGTTCGGAGCGTCTGGCTATGTCGCGCTGTTCGAGATCGAGGACGCAACGCAGGTGACCGTGATCGGGTTTCGCCACCAGCGGGAGTCCGACTATCGCTAGCCATCGTCATGTATGAACGGCGCAGCATCGCCGCAGGGCGACCTCTGGATCCCGCCTCCGAGGCTGGCCGCCGCCCGCAATCACGGCTATGCTCCCGCGCCGTGCGAGGCCTCATGCTCCATTGGCTGGCCGAGGGACGCCACGTGCTCGTGGTCGGCGGCGGCACCGTCGCGCTCCAGAAGGCGCGCGCGGCCACCGACGCCGGCGCCATCGTGACTGTCGTCGCTCCTCGCATCCTCGACGCGCTCCAAGCCCACACGCGCCACATGCGCCCCTTCGAGCCCGCTGATCTCGACGGCATGGACCTCGTCTTCGCCGCGACCGACGACCCGAGCGTCAACCGGACGGTCGCCGCGCTCTGCCGCGCCCGACGCCTGCTCGTGAATGTCGCCGACGATCCCGAGGCCTGCGACGTCACGCTCCCCGCCGTCGTGCGCCGCGGCGATCTGGTCTTGGCGGTCTCCACCTCGGGCCAAAGTCCCGGCTTCGCGGCCTGGCTCCGCGGCGACCTCGAGCAGCGGTACGGCCCCGAATACGGCCGGGCGCTTGCCGTCGCGGCGCGACTCCGGCAAGAGGCGCGCCTGAGCGGCGAAGACCCCCGCACGCTCCCCTACGCCGCGCTGGTCGCGGAGCAGAGCGTGCCATGAGCGTCCTCATCCTCGTCGCGAGCTTCCTCTACCTCTTCACCATGGCGCTTTACGGTGCCCACCTGGTGCGGCTGCGACCGGCACTCGAGCGTGCGGGCCAGATCGCCTACGTCGTCGCGCTGCTGGCCCACGTCGCCGCCGTCGTCGTTGGCCTTGCGACTGGCCGCCTCACCGGCAGCTCGGCGGACGTCCTCCTCGGCGGCAGCGCGCTGCTCGGCGTCACGCTCGTGCTGCCGCTCACCAAACGGCGCTCCCCGCTCGTCTGCGCGCTGGCGTCCGCGCTCTTCGCGTTCTTGCTCTACAGCCTCCACGCCTTCGACAAGGAGGCCTCGCACGCCCGCGCCGCCGAGCTGCGCATCGTCACGCCGGTGCACATCACGGCCTCCATTCTCGGCTACCTGGGCCTGCTCCTCGCCGCGAGCGCCGCGACCGTCTCGGTGCTCCAAGAGGTGCGCCTGCGGACCAAGAAGCACTCGGTCGGGACGAACGCGAGCCGATTGCCGTCCATTCAATCGCTCGAGCGCTTCAGCCACACCGTGCTGCTCGTCGCCTTTCCCATTTACACGACCGGCGTCGCGCTCGGCGCCGTGTGGCTCTCGCGCGGCGCGGACCCCTCCCACGCCCGCCGCCACTTCATCATGGCCGGCTTCTCGTGGGCGCTGACCGCATTGGCGGTGCACGTCCGCGTCGTCCTCGGCTGGCAGGGCCGCCGCGCCGCGCTGCCGCTCTGGCTCGCGTTCTTCTCGGCCACGTTCGTGGTCTTGCTCTCCGCGCTGCGGTCGGGGGCCTGATGGGCGGCATGCACGAGGTCCCCGTGGCCACGAGCGAGCGCTCGGAGTTGCTCCTCGCGGGTCTCACCTATCGGTCGACCGAGCTCGACGTCCGCGAGCGCCACGCCATCCCGCGGGACGACGTGCCGGCTACGTGTCGCGCGCTGGTGCAGGCGGGCCTCGCCGAAGCGGTCTTGGTCTCGACCTGCAACCGCGTGCAGGCCATCGCCGTGCCCGGGCCCACGCAGACCGACGACGCGGCGTTTGCCGCCATTCGCGCCGTCCTGCGCACCGGCCAGACGCCGCTCACGACCCAGTCCGGGGAGCCGGCCGTGAGGCAGCTCTTTCGACTCGCGGGCTCGCTCGACTCCATGGTCGTGGGTGAGCCGCAGATCCTCGGCCAGGTGAAGGAGGCCGTGGAGCTGGGTCGTGAGGCCGGCACGGTCGGCCCCGTGCTGGATGCAATGTTTGCCCGCGCCTTCCGCACCGCCAAGCGCATCCGCACCGAGACGGACATCGGCAAGAACGCCGTCTCGGTCGGCCACGTCGCAGTCGAGCTGGCGCGCACCATCTTTTCCAGCCTCGACGACGTGAGCGTGCTCCTCGTCGGCGCTGGCAAGATGGGCGTGCTCGCCGCCCGCCATCTGGCGAGCCAGGGGGCCAAGAAGGTGCTAGTCACCAATCGCACGTTCGAGCGCGGCAGCCGCCTCGCGAGCGAACACGGCTGGTCGGCCTCGGCCTACGACGACTTGCCATTTTTGCTGACGGGCGTCGACGTCGTCATTTGCTCCACGGGCTCGCCGGTGCCGGTGCTGACGCGCGACATGGTCAAGTCCGCGATGCGCCAGCGCCGCTATCGCCCGTTGTTCCTCATCGATATCGCCGTGCCGCGCGACATCGATCCCGGCTGCGGCGAACTCGACGGCGTCTACCGCTATGACATCGACGACCTGGAGTCGACCTCCCGCACCAACGCCCAGAGCCGGTCGGGCGAGGTGCAGCGCGCCGAGGCCATCGTCGACGACGAGCTCCGCACCTTCGCCCGCGACCGCAAGGAGCGGCACGCCGCGCCGACCATCAAGCGGCTGCGCGAGGAGGCGATGGCGCTCGCGCTCGCCGAGGCCGAGCGCACGCTGGGGATGCTCCCGGGCCTCGAGCCCAAGGGTCAAGACGCCGTGCGCAAGCTGGCCGAGGTCATCGTTGGGAAGCTCCTGCGCGGCCCCATGCTCGCGCTCCGTCAAGGTGCGCACGACGCCGACGGCGTGGCCATCGCCCCCGACGAGGTCGCGCGCGTGCTGCGTGCCACGTTTGCACTGGACCCGGGAGGGCCACACCCATGAGCGCTGCTCGTCTGCTTCGCATCGGTACGCGCGGGAGCCCCTTGGCCGTGGCCCAGTCGGGCTGGGTGCGCGACCAGCTCACGGCCGCGGGCTACCCCGGCGAGCTCGTCATCATCAAGACGACGGGTGACCGCATCCAGGATCGACCGCTCCAGGAGGTTGGCGGCAAGGGCCTGTTCACCAAGGAGCTCGAGGATGCCCTGGAGGACGGCAGCATCGATCTGGCGATTCACAGCCTCAAGGACATGCCGTCCGAGATCCCGCCGCTGCTGACTCTCGGAGCCATCCCGCCCCGAGAGGACCCGCGCGACGTGCTGATACCGCACGATCCTCGGGTGCGCTCCCTGGCCGATCTGCCCCACGGCGCCCGCGTGGCGACTGGCAGCCTGCGGCGCAAGGCGCAGCTCCTGCGGCAGCGGCCGGATCTGGAGGTCGTCGGGCTCCGCGGCAACGTCGAGACGCGGCTGCGCAAGGTGCGCGAAGGCTTCGAGGGCGTGCAGGCCACGTTTTTGGCGCGCGCCGGCTTGAATCGACTCGGCCTGGACGTGCCCGAGGCCATCACGCTCTCGCCGGACATCCTGCTCCCGGCGGTGGGGCAGGGCGCGCTCGCGCTCGAGACCCGCGCCGACGCCTATGAGCTCGAGGCCGCGCTCCTCTCCATCCACGACGCCAATACGGCCACGTGCATCGCGGCCGAGCGCGCCTTCCTGGAGCGACTCGAGGGCTCCTGTCGTGTCCCCGTCGCGGGCTACGCCACGCTGGACGGTCACGACGTCGTCCTCACCGGCCTCATCTGCGGCGAGGACGGCACGCCATGGATCCACGGCACGCTGCGCTCGCCCGCCGCCTATGCCCGCCGAACCGGAGGCGCGCTCGCCGAGCGTCTGCTGAACGACGGGGGCGATCGCGTCATGGCTGCCTACACCGGGCACGATCCGCGCTGGAAGACGTGAGCCCCGCGTCGGCTCGCTCGTGAGCCCCACCGTGAGTCCGGCCATCCCGTGGCTCGGCGAGCTGCTGTCGCTGACCTGCGCCTTACTCTGGGCGTTCACCGTCATCTTGTTCAAGCGCGCCGAGCACCTGAGCTCGGGCCAGATCAACCTGATGAAGAACGTGCTCGCGTGGGTGCTCATCGGGCTGACTTTCGCGGGCGTCGCCATCATGCGCGGCACGGGCTTCGACATGGCGCGCTCGACCGGCGACTGGCTCCGCCTCATCGTCAGCGGCGTCCTGGGCCTGGCCATCGGCGACCTGGTCTTCCTGGAGGGGCTGCGCCGCGTCGGGCCGAGCATGATGGCCATCGTCGACTGCGCCTACGCTCCCACGGTCGTGCTGGTCTCCGTCGCGATGAACGGCGAGAGCGTCACCGCGCAATTCACGGTCGGCGCGTGCCTCGTGCTCGTCGGCGTCGCCATCGCGTCGCTGCCCGACGGCCGCGGCGACCTCGGAGGCCGCCCGCGCACGCAGGTCGTGAGCGGCGTGCTCATCGGGCTCGTCGCGGTCATCATCATGGGCTTCGGCATCGCGCTGGCCAAGCCCGCGCTCGACCGCAGCGACGTACTCGAGGCCGCTTTCGTCCGCATCAGCGCCGCGCTGGTCGTTCAGCTCCTCTTCACCGGAATGAGCGCGGAGGGCCGAACGCACTTCGCGCTGCTCGCATCGTGGCCCGCCTGGAAGCGCGTCATCCCGCCAGGTGTGCTCGGCTCCTACGTCTCGATGATCGTGTGGATCGCGGGCTTCAAGTACACGCTGGGCGCGGTCGCGGCCGTCATCAACCAGTCGAGCAGCGTCTTCACTCTCCTGCTCGCCCGACTCATCTACGGTGAGCGCCTGTCCCCCATCCGCGCCATCGGCGCCGCGATGAGCCTCATTGGCGTCGTCGTGGTGGTGCTCAGCAGATGAGGCTTGCGTCGCCGGCCCAGGGTCGTACGCTCTGGCGCGTGTTGCGCTGGCTCCCAATGGCGGTTCTGGGTCTGGTCGTGGGCTGTGAGGACACGCGCGTGCGGCTCCCGCAGACGGAGGCCGAGCCCGAGGTGGGCCAGCTCGCCGATGGTGGCGTCGACACGGCGCAGCCCGCTGCCGTAGACGCCGGCTTGGACCTCGCCACGAGCGACGCGCCGAGCCCGGCGGACCCGGGGGCGCTCGAACTGCCCGACGTCGAGGCAGCCGCGGAGCTCGTCGACGTTGCCGACGTCGCGACACCAGACGCCGCCATCGACAGCGTCGACGTGCCCGTCACGCCGCTGCTGCCGCGCACCTGCACGCTGGCGCTCGCCTACGACGCGTTTGGCCAGGACGTCGCGTCGGTCACCGCTCCGGGCGAGTTCAACCAGTGGAGCACGACGGCACTCGCGCTGACCAAGGGCGTCGACGGCGTTTTTCGGGGCGAGCTCGACTATTCGGCGCTGGCTCCCGGCAGCTATGGCTACAAGCTCTACGTCACGCAGACCGGCAAGGACCAGGGCGACTGGCTGTTCGACCCGCAGAACCCCATGCGCAAGACGGTCGGCAGCGACGACAACAGCAAGCTGCTCGTGCCCAACTGTGCGGTGCCCCTGCTGGAGGTCGAGACCCTACACGTCGATGGGAGCGCCGGCCAGATCGACGTCGTCGTGCGCGCCCGCGACGGTCAGGGTTCCGGCGGTGCCGTGCTCCCCAAGACGGCCAAAGCGACGCTTCGGCTGGAACCACTCGCTGGCGCCAATTACGACGCGGCTGCGCAGACCTTTAACGTTCACCTGAAGGGCCTGCCCGCCGGCAAGCACACGCTCACGTTCGACATCTCCAGCGCCGACGGCGCCGCCGACACATTGTTTCTGCCCATCTGGCTCGAGCCCAAGGCCTTCTCGTGGCGTGACGCCATGCTCTACTTCGTCATGACCGACCGCTTTCGGGATGGCGACCCAGCGGTCGGCACGCCCGCGGACTGTCTGCCCAAAGACAGCAAGGCCAACTGGCTCGGCGGAGACTGGAAGGGTGTGACGCAGAGCCTGGAGGAGGGCTACTTCACCAAGCTCGGCATCAACGCGCTGTGGCTCACGGCGGTCGTCGACAACCCGGACGGCTGCTACAACGGCCAGAGCGACGGCAAGGGCTATGCGAGCTACCACGGCTACTTTCCGTCGGCCAACCTCGTGCCCGAGAACCATCTTGGCACGCTGGAGGATCTGCGCGCCCTGGTGCGAGCGGCCCATGTGCGCGGGATTCGGGTGCTGGTGGATCTCGTGGCCAATCACCTCCATCAGGAGCACCCGCTCGCCAAGGAGCATGCGGGCGATCCCCAGTGGTTCAACGCGTTCTTCCAATGCGGCTTCGACGAGGCGCCGCTCACCTGCTGGTTCGAGCCGTATCTGCCGGACCTCAACTACGCGCAGGACGCGACCGTGGAGGCCATGAGCGAGGCCGCGCTCTATTGGGCCCGCGCGGCCGACCTCGACGGCTTCCGAATCGATGCCGTCAAGCACATGCACACGAACTTCCTGCTGACGGTGCGCGAGAAGCTGCGCCGGCACGTCGAGACCGTGCCCGGCGTGGACTTCTACCTCGTGGGCGAGACGTTCGCGGGCGATTGGGGCGGTGGGCAGGGCCCGAACGAGCAGAACCTCAAGAAGTACATCGGGCCCACGCTGCTGCATGGGCAGTTCGACTTTCCGGCGTATTGGCCCGTCGTCCGCGCCTTCGCTCGGGGCGAGTCGCCCATCGGCGCGCCCTTCGATGTCGTGCAGCAGAGCGCGGGCTTCTACGGGCCGGGGGCCATCATGAGCCGCTTTCTCGGCAACCACGATGTGCCTCGCTTCATCAGCCACGCGAGCGGCCAGATCGGGGACGTGTGGGGCAACGGCGCCAAGCAGCAGGGCTGGGCCAACCCGCCATGGGCGCCGACGGACGTGGGGCCCTATCGGCGCCTCGGGCTCGCGTGGGCATTTTTGTTCACCATGGAAGGCGTGCCCCTCGTCTACTACGGCGATGAGATTGGCCTGCCGGGTGCCGGCGATCCCGACAACCGGCGCATGATGACGCTGTCTGGCTGGACCGATCACCAGAAGTGGCTCTTCGATCGGCTCGCCGCGTTGGCCAAGGTGCGGGCCAGTACGCCGGCGCTGCGGAGCAAGGACCTCGCCATCGCCGGGAGCACGGCCGATGCCATCGCGTACACGCGCGGCGCGGCGAGCAAGCCCGTGGTCATCGCGCTGAACCGCGGCGCGAGTGCGACGACCTTCACCGTGAACGTCGGAGAGGACGGAACGTGGACCGACGCGCTCGGCGGCGGGGCCGTCACCTCGGTCGGAAAGGCGCTGAGCGTGACCGTGCCAGCGCTGGAGGCGCGCGTGCTGGTGCCTTGACCCGAGGGGCCACCGCGACCACACTCCGCGCCCGTGCGCCTCGCCCTGCTGACTCTGGCTCTCTCCATCGCGTCATTCGCCTGTACCGCGAGCTCGCGGCAATCCACGGAGCCGCCGTCGGTCGGGCGGCGCGTGGCGCTCATCCTGGGCGGCTCGGAGTTCACCGAGTGCAAGACGGCCGCCGATTGCGACTCCGGCCTGTGCGCTGCGCGGCAGTGCCTGTCGCTCGCCCAGGTGCGCGAGACGTGGATGGAGGGCCAGGTCGCCCGCGCGCTCAAAGGCATCCTGGCTGAGCACCCGGGCGCCATCGACGACGTGGTCGCGCGTGTCGAGGAGCTGCTCGACAGCGACGAGCCGTACCTGATGGGCCACGTCGCCGGCATGCTGGGCCAGCTTGGCGAGGCTCGCTTCGTACCTCGGCTCACCCGGTTGTTGTCCGACGCGAGCGAGGTCGTGCGCACGCGCGCGGCGTTGGCGCTGCTGCGGCTCGGAGATCCGGTGGCGGTCGCCGACGCGGACGGGCTGCTGACGCATCGCTCGGAGTCCGTCGCGCTCGACGCGCTCGAGGCGGTCGTGGCCGCGGCGGGCGCGGGGTTCTCGGCGCGTGTGCTCGTGCGCGCGCTGGAGGCGGAGCGGCCTCGCCTGCGGGAGCGGGCCGTCGCCCTGGTGCGGGCTGGTCGGATCGACAGCGCGGAGCTCCGAGCCGCGCTTCAGGCCATCCTCGAGCGGCCCTCTGAGGGCCATCTGCACCACGACGTGCGCCGTACGCTCGAAGCGATCGGCGCGCCCCTGTCGTCTCGGTAGCGGGACCACCAAAAAGGGACACCTCCGATCCGGTTCGAATCCCGGATCGGAGGTGCTGGGCGAAGCGCTGAGGGAGGCCCACCGCACAACCAGCGCGGCGGGCGAACGATACCCAAAGCAACGCCCGTGCCACGAGGTTACGCGCTATGATTTCATACACTTGCGATTGCGAGCCGTGCGCCCGATGCCAGCGTGGCGAACGCCCGTTCGAAGTCGTGACATCTTGTCAGGAGGCTACGGCCTGGCCTCCGAGGCCGTGAAGCTGAAGGGCAGCACAATGGCACACGCAGCGCGTTCGGGCAGCGGATAGGCCAGCGGCTTGAGCACGGCGAAGACGCAGCGCGTGAAGTCCGGATCGTGCACCGTGTCCTCTTTGACGCCGAGGAACTTGGCCTCGCCCTCGGGCGAGATGTCGACCTCCACCACGAACCGTCCCGTGGTCGTGGGACCGCGGGCCTGGACGACCTTGCGCCAGCAGGTCGCGATGGCGTCGTTGTGCGGTCGCGTGACGGCCTGAACCGCCTCGGTCGTGCAGCCGCGCGTGCGCGACGGAGGCGGCGTAGGCGGTGTCGCGCCCTTGGCGGTTTGAGTGGCCGCGCGGCGCTCGTCGACGGCCTCTCGCTCGGCCTCGACGCGCTCACGCAGCTCGTTCTTGCACCGCGCGAGGCCCAGTACAGAGATCAGGGTCAGCAGCAGCAGCGAGCGCCAGGGCATGGTCCACAGCGTACGCCCCGGTCCGCTGCCGCGCTACTTTGCGGAGGGACGCACCTTGTCGCGGTTGTCGAGCCCCACGCGCTGCATCGCCGTCATGTGCCGCACGAGGCGCTCGGCGATGTCGGCGCGCTCCCGAAAGAGATCGCGCTGCTCCGAAGGATCGCTCGCGAGGTCGTAGAGCTCATACGCGTTGCCCGCCGCGCGCCAGCAGAGCTTCCAGTCCCCGTCGATGAGCGCTCGCAACCCGCTGCTATACGGTCCGCGCGGTCGCTCGGCGTAGATGAGCCGGCGGGGAACGGTGCCTCCCGTCCACTCGGGGACACGCGACTTGCCGTGAAGCTTCGTGGCCGGGACGACGCCCGCGACGTCGAGCAGCGTGGGCACCAGATCGATGAGGCTCATACGGTCGGCGATGCGGCGCGGCGTGCTTGCGAGCGCCGGCACGTGGATGAGCAGCGGGACCCGGAGCTGGTCCTCGTAGACCGAGAAGCCGTGAAAGCCCGTGGAGTGCTCGCCGAAAGCCTCGCCGTGATCGCTCGTGACGACCGTGACCGTCCGCGCCGCCGCGGGGTGCTTCGCGAGCGCGTCGAGCACCACGCCGATGTGATGATCGGTGAAGGCCAGCTCATGGTCGTACCGGTCGATGCTCTTGTTGCCGAAGGTCTTGTCGAAGCCGGGGTGGTTCACATACCACTTGTGCGGGTCTAGGAAATGCAGCCAGAGAAACCACGGGCGGTCCGCAGGCAGCGCGGCGAGCTCCGCCAGCTGGCGCAGCGCCTCGGCGCTCACATGCTCGCTCGTACTCACGTCCTCCATCTGCTTGCCCCACTTCGTCCCCACGACCGTCCAGCGCGCAAAGCCCTGGTCGAGGCCCGCGCGGGTCTTCTTCTCGAAGTCCCAGTGGGTGAGAATGGCGCGCGTCTCGTAGCCCGCGGTGGAGAGCCACTCGGCGAGGTAGGTGTCGTCCTCGGCGAAGTGGATGAAGTGCGCGTCGTCGCGCGTGAGCTCGGTCGGATAGCGGCCGCTCAGCATCGACGGGATGGAGGCCGGCGTGAGGTTCGACGGCGCGTAGGCGCGCTCGTAGACCATCGCGTGCTTCGCGAGCGCGTCGAGGCGCGGCGTCGTGTCGCGGCCGTAGCCCAAGAAGCCCACGTGATCGGCTCTGACGGTGTCCACCGTGATGAGGAGGATGTTCGAGGCCTTGGGCAGTGCCCGCGTGGGAGTTGCCAAAGTGGGAGGCGCTGCGGCAGGAGGCGTGGCTTTGACGGAGGGGGGCGTCGCCTGCGCCGGTTGCGGGGCCGGCTCGCCCGGAGCCGTGGACACGACGCTCGGGGGCGCCGGCTCGCTCTCACCCTCGAGCTTGCGGAGCAGCTCGGCCTCGTCGTCCTTGGCGATGGCGGGGGCGCAGTCGTCGCCGTCGAGCGAGCCGGGCCAGGCCTTGCCGTCGTGGTCGTTGCAGTCCCCGTGACCGAAGAGTGGGCTGAAGCCGTCGCCGTCGCGGTCGGTCAGCCGCTCGGCGACGCGCAGCAGGAGCCCTCCCGGGAGCGCCTCGGCGTGCAGGACCGCGTTCTCGGCGCCGGTGATGGCGGAAGCGGTCACGCCGCGACCGAGCAGGACGAGCGCCACTGCCGACAGGACCAGCACGCCCGCCGTCACGGGGCCGCGGCTGAGCCGACGCAGCACGGGCTCCACGGCGTACCCGGCGATTGGTGCCGCGGCGAGCAGGAGCCACGCCGTGGGTGCGAGAGCCTCGAGGGTCTCCGCGACGGCGGTCCCGCGGCGGAGGAGCACGGCGACGAGCGCTCCGGAGACGAGGCCGAGCACCGGGAGCAGCCAGAATCCAGGGAGGTCGCCCTGATTGGGCCAGCGGGCGCCGAGGCGCTCGGCGAGCCGCGTCACGGCGGGTAGCAAGCGGCGAACGACGGTCACCGCCAGCGCGAGGAGCGCGTAGGTGACGAGCACGAGCAGGAGCGCGGCCAGCGTCGGGTTGTTGAAGGCGAAGAACCGGGCGTTGACGACGACGAGAACGAGCGACAGCCCGAGAAACGCCGCGGGTAGGAGCAACGCCCGCGCTGCGTAGGCCGGCCGCAGGGCGCGCGGTGGGAAGAGAAAGCTACGGAGGGCGTGGAGCCCCTCGTGGGCGGACGGGATGCCGAGCCATCGCACTGCGGCGCCGACGCCCAAGCCGGCCAGGAGGCCAAAGACCAGGTCGAGTCCCATGAGCAACCCCACCGCCGCCGCCGAGGCGCGCCCACCGACGAGCGTCGCGTCCAGAGCCGCGCAGACGAGGCCGACGAGGCCGCCGCCGAGGGCCGCGCGCGCGACGTTCCCCGCCGGCGCAGGCGAGGTCAGAGCCCCCACTGGATGCGCAGGCCCGCGCTGACGAGGAAGTCGTCGGGCAGGCGCCGGACGTTGGGCAGCGTGACGGAGACGGCGGGGCCGAGCGCCAGGTCGCGCCAGACCTTGAAGCTGATGCCGGCTCCGAAGTCCATGCCAAAGCCGATCTCGTTGTTGGCCGCGACCGCGATCGTGGCCGGGCGTGGGACGAGGTTGAAGAAGATGCCGCCGCTCAAGGCGACCCAATAGCGGTACCACGTCCCGCCGGTGTACATGAGGCTCGGCATCACGCTGGCGAACTGGGCGTCCTCGCAGGTGCGGGCACCCGAGCACTGGCCGCTGCGACTGAAGGCGGTGTCGTAGGTGACGCGGAGGCCGACGCCCAGCCCGAACGAGAAGACGTAGTAGGCGCCAAGGCCCGCGTGGACGCCGGCCTTCTCCGCGCGCTCGCTGAGGTTGCTGCCGAGCGGGAACGCGGCGCCGACGTCGACCTGGTAGCCGACCTGGCCCTCGGCGCGCGCGCTCGTCAGGACGGCCGCGCAGGCCAGGACGGAGAGGAGGGTACGGGCGCTCACGTGACGGATTCTCCCTGCGGTCGGCTGCGGAACCGCGGGCGCGACTATGGCCGACCGCGGGTCACAGGACAAGCGCCCCACGTCGACGGCTTGGCGGGGGCTAGCGCTTCTTCCGTGCGGGACGTCCGTTCTCGGCCACGGCAGCCTGGATGAGTGCTTTGAACGCCGCAGCGTCGACGTGCTCGCCCTCGTGCAGGTCGATGGCCCGGCGGGTGCTTCCCTCCAAGCTGGCGTTGAAGAGGCGCGCGGGGTCGCTGAGGCTGGCCCCGCGGGCAAACGTGAGCTTCACGACCTTCGCATATGCCTCGCCAGTGCACACGTTCCCATGGTGCGACCAGACCGGA
>SXOX01000115.1 GCA_005776585.1 Pseudomonadota bacterium
CAAGATGGACCGCGTCGGCGCCGATTTCGAGGCGTCCGTGCGCTCGATGCACACGCTCCTCGGCAAGCACTGCGCGCCCATCCATCTGCCCATCGGGGTCGAGGGCACGTTTCGGGGCGCCGTGGACCTCGTCACGCTGCGTGCGATCACTTGGGATGGCGAGGACCCCGCGACGCCCATCGTCTCCGACGTGCTCCCGGATCCGGACGGCGCCGAGCTCGCGCGCGGCGAGCTGGTCGAGCGGGTGGCGGACGTCGACGACCAGGTCGCCGAGCTCTACCTCGAGGGCCAGCCCGTCGATGCCGTCACGCTCAAGGCCGCCATCCGGCGCGCCACGATCGCGGGCAAGCTCGTCCCCGTGCTCTGCGGCTCCGCGCTCAAGAACAACGGCATCCCCACGCTGCTAGACGCCGTAGTGGACTACCTCCCGGCCCCGTCGGATCTGCCGGACACCGTAGGCCATGTGCCGGCGACTGGCGCCCCTGCGACACGTCCACCCGACGACAAGGCGCCGCTCTGCGCCTTGGCCTACAAGGTCCAGCTCTCGGAGGACGCGCGCAAGATGGTCTTCGTGCGCATCTACTCCGGCACGCTCGAGGTCGGCGCGGACGTGCTGAACACAACGCGCGGCAAGACCGAGCGGGCCGCCCGGCTCTTTCTCGTGCACGCCAACCAGCGCGCGCGGCTCGACAAGGCCCACGCGGGGCAGATCGTCGCCGTCATGGGGCTCAAGGACGCCGCTACGGGCGACACGCTCTGCGATCCCAAGCACCCCATCCTCATGGAGCGCATCGGCGCCTACGAGCCGGTCATCAGCCAGAAGATCGAGCCGGAGACCTTGCGCGACCGCGACAAGCTCATCGAGGTGCTCGGCAAGCTCGCCGAGGAGGACCCGACGTTTCGCGTCACCGAGGACAAGGAGACCGGCGACACGCTCATCTCCGGCATGGGGGAGCTGCACCTCGACGTGCTGGCCGATCGCGTCAAGCGCGAGTTCAACCTGCCGGTGCGCGTCGGTCGGCCCCAGGTGGTCTTCATGGAGGCCATCAACGGAGAGGGCACCGCAGTCGGCGAGTTCGAGCGCGAGCAGGAGCAGGCGCGGCTCTTTGGCCGGGTCACCGTCAAGGTGGCGCCGCGTGAGCGTGGCGCCGGCACGACCTGGCGGTGCGACGCGACCGACGCGTTCCTCGATCAGAAGCTCAAGGACCTCATCCGCGAAGGCATGCTCGAGGGCGTCAAGGCCGGGCCGCTCCAAGGCTTCCCGGTGGAGGACGTCGAGCTCGTGTTGCTCTCGGCCGAGTGGCGCGACGGCTGGTCCAACCCGATCGCCTACCGCATCGCCGGCTCGATCGCGGTGCGCAACGCGCTCAAGGAGGCGAGCCCGTGCCTGCTCGAGCCCATCATGGCCTGCGAGGTGAACGTGCCCGACGAGTTCCTGGGCGACGTCATCGGGAGCCTGAACGCACGCCGCGGGCGCGTCGACGACATCGAGGACCGCGGTCCACGCAAGATCGTCCGCGCGCACGTGCCGCTGCAGCGCATGTTCGGCTACTCCACGGAGCTGCGCAGCGTGACGCAGGGCCGCGGGCAGTACGCGATGCACTTCGCGCACTACGATCAAGCCTAGGAACCGCGCTTCAGGGAGTCGGCGCTCCGTAGCGGAGGCGCTGGAACGTGAGCAGCTTGGCCTTCGGGCCGTCGTCGAGCACCAGCAGGAACAGGTTGGCGTAGTCGTCTTCGAGGATCTCGTCGACCCCGGTCACGCCGAGCCGTTTGAGCACCGTAGGCACGTTCGAGTGGTGCTGGACGACCAGCGTCGTCGTGTCGGCCGCGAGCCCCTCGAGCCTCTGGTGCAGCAGATCGAGGTCGTTGCGCGGCAGCACGGCGGGCACGAGGCCCTTCGACTGGAGCGTGGGCCGGGCCGTCTGCTGCGTGCGCTCCACGTCGGTCACGAAGGCGGCCGTGACCTTGACGTGCGTGAGCACTCGCGCGAGCTCGTAGGAGCGAATGAGGCCCTTCTCGTTGATAGGCGAGTTCGGATCCTTGTGATCGAGGCGGTCCGCGTGTCGGACGATGTAGAGCACGCGGACGGCGCCTGCGGGCAGGGCGGCGATGAGCGCCCCGACCACGACGACCAGAGCGATACTGCGGCGAACCAGTGACACCATGGCGATCTCCTATCCGGCCTGACCGGCGAGCTTGAGCTTCTCCGCGGCCGCGCGCAGACGCGCCCGGCAGATGGCGGCCCCCAAGGCGACCATCGTCTCGAACAAGGGCGGCGAGGCCGTTCGGCCCGTGACCGCGACGCGCACCGGCGTGAAGAGGTCGCCCGCCTTCCAGCCGAGCCGCTCCGCCAGAGCGCGCAGCGGCGCCTCGATCGCGGGCGGCGTCCACTCACGTACGACGTCGAGCGACTCTGCCGCCTCCAGCAGCGCGTCGTGGACGTCCTTCGGCGTGCCCGTAAACTTCTTCTTGGGCACGAGCAGCTCCCAGCCGTAGTCGAGCTCGCCTTCGAGCGCTCCGAACAGATACGCCGTCATCGGCACGAACTGGTCCAGGCGCTCGATGCGCTCGTGGATGAGCGGGGCCACCTCCAGCACACGCGCGGCCGAGAGCACGTACTCCGAGACGCGCCGGGCCAGCTCGGCGGGCGCAAGCTCGCGAATGTA
>SXOX01000116.1 GCA_005776585.1 Pseudomonadota bacterium
GGGTCACGCCATCGCGGCGCTCGACGCTCAGAACGTGGCCGTCCTCTACCAAAAGAGCGGGGGCCCCGCACAGCTCGACCGGGTCGAGCTCACGACGCCGGCGAACAAGGCGAACCAGAAGCCGCCGGTTCCGTTCATGAAGGAGCCCCTCGCCAAGCCGCTCCTTCCGATGGACGTTCGACGGGGCGCCAACGGCCAGATCCTCGTGGCGGTGCTCCATCCGAGCATCAAGCCAAAGGGGCACGTGCGGGTGCTCACCTCCGATGGCGCTACGGTCTGCCAGTCTGCCGACGTCCCTGGCGCGGTAGCGCGCGTCGCGGGGGCCAAGAACGGCGACGTGTACGTGGCGACGCACTTTGGGCCCATCTACTGGCTCCCCGCCCCGTGCGCGGGTGGCGGCCCGGCCGTGCCGCTCTCGGGGACGCATCGAAACCGCACGTTTCGCACGAGCCTGAACCTGCTCGAGGACTGAGACGCGATCCTTGCTCCGCCGCGCCTGGCGCGCTAGCCTGCCGCCCGATGACGCTCCCGATCTACCTCCGCGAATGGCAGTCACGCATCGAGGCCGTCGCGCGCTCGTACGGGCTCGACCTCTTCGACACGGTCTTCGAGATGGTCGACTACGACCGCATGAACGAGGTCGCCTCGTTCGGCGGCTTCCCGGTGCGCTACCCGCACTGGCGCTTCGGCATGGAGTACGAGCGGATGGCCAAGTCCTACTCGTATGGCCTGCACAAGATCTACGAGCTCGTCATCAACAACGACCCCTGCTACGCGTACTTGCTCGAGGGCAACTCGCTCGTCGACCAGAAGATGGTCATGGCCCACGTCTTCGGCCACTGCGACTTCTTCAAGCATAACCAGTGGTTCGCGCCGACCAACCGCAAGATGATGGACGAGATGGCCAACCACGGCGCGCGTGTCCGGCGGTATGTGGACCGGCACGGGCACGACGTCGTCGAGGACTGGCTCGACGTGTGCCTGTCGCTCGAGAACCTCATCGACCGGATGTCGCCCTACATCCGGCGCTCGCGTCCACCGGAGCTCAACGCGGAGGGCGAGGCCATCCCGCCCGAGCCCGCGCGGCTCGTGGCGCGCAAGTCGTACCTCGACCGCTACATCAACCCAGATGAGGTCATCCAGAAGGAGCGCGAGCGGCTGGAGGCCGAGACGCGGGACAAGGCCAAGCGCTTCCCGACCGACGCCACGCTCGACGTCCTGGGGTTCCTCGCCGAGCATGCGCCGCTCGACAAGTGGCAGCGGGACATCCTGGACATCGTAAAGAACGAGGCGCACTACTTCGCGCCGCAGGGCATGACCAAGATCATGAACGAGGGCTGGGCCAGCTTCTGGCACTCGATGATCATGACGCGCAACATCCTGGATGCGTCTGAGATCATCGACTTCGCCGATCACCACTCGGCGACCACCGCGGTTTCGCCCGGCGGCATCAACCCGTACAAGATTGGGCTCGAGCTCTTCCGTGACATCGAGGATCGGTGGAACCGCGGCCGCTTCGGCAAGGAATACGACGAGTGCGAGGACCTCGACGAGAAGGCGCACTGGGATCGCGGGCTGGGGCTTGGGCGTGAGAAGATCTTCCAGGTCCGTCGCATCTATAACGACGTCACCTTCCTCGACGAGTTCCTTACCCCGGAGTTCTGCTGGCGGCAGAAGCTGTTCACCTACGAGTACAACAAGAAGCGCGCGTCGTTCGAGATCTTCTCCAAGGACTTCAAGGACATCAAGAAGAAGCTGCTCGCGCAGCTGACCAACTTCGGGCAGCCGTACATCTACGTCGAGGACGGAAACTTCAAGAACCGCGGCGAGCTCCTCCTCTATCACCGGCACGACGGCGTGGACCTCGACGCGCGATACGGGCGCGACACGCTCCGGAACGTGCAGCAGGTCTGGGGTCGGCCGGTGCACGTGCGCACGCGCATCGAGAACAAGGAGCGGCTCTGGACCCACGACGGGCACGAGTTCAAGGACGGCCCCTTCGCATGAGCCAGCCCGTTGCACAGGCGCAGGAGGCGGGCGCGCGCTGCCAGTGCGGCTTCGCGTGGGACCACCACATGGTTTCGCCCGACCCGGTCTACGACAAGAAGGGCTGGTTCTGGAACCTCTTCGGCGTGAGCTGGGCGCCTATTTCGCTGAAGTTCACCTGCCGTGTCTGTGGCACGGTCATCCTCGAGACGCGCGACCCCGCGCTCATCAAGCGCCACGTGTAGGAGCCACGCCGTGCCAGCCTCTCACCCCGCAGTCCAGAAGCTCGTCGAGCAGTACCCGTCGCTCGGCCTCATCGGCAACACGCCGCTCGTCCGTATCGATGCGTGGAAGGACGAGCTACCGAACGTCGCGATCTACGCCAAGATGGAGGCCTTCAACCCGGGTGGCTCGCTCAAGGATCGGCCGGTGCTGCGCATGCTCGCCGAGGCTCGAGAGGACGGGAGGCTTCGGCCGGGGATGACCATCCTCGACTCATCGTCGGGCAACGCGGGCATCGCGTACGCCTTGATTGGTAAGGTCATCGGCCACCCGGTGCACATCGTCATCCCGGACAATGCGAGCACCGAGCGTAAGAAGCGGCTGTGGGCCCATGGAGCCAAGACCATCTTCACCGACGCGCAGCTGGGCTACGACGAGGCGCTGCGGCACGTCAAGCGCGTCAAGGCGCAGGACCCCGAGGGCTATTTCTACTGCAATCAGTACGGAAACGCAGGGAACTGGCGCGCCCACTACGACGGCACGGCGTTGGAGATCTGGGAGGCGCTCGCCGGTCGGGTGACCCACTTCGTCGCGGGCGTCGGCACGGGCGGCACGATCACGGGCATCGGGCGGCGACTCAAGGAGCTCGACTCGAAGATTGAGGTCCACTGCGTGATCCCGGACCCGTTCCCCGGGGTGGAGGGGCTCAAGCCGCTCGGCAGCGAGCACGACATCGTGCCGGAGATCCTCGACGAGAGCGTCATCGATCGTCGCTGGGACTCGGACCCGGATCACGCGTGGGAGGCCAACCAGAAGCTCGCGGCCCATGGGCTCTTCGTGGGCCAGTCGTCGGGCGCCTACCTCGACTGCGCCGTGCGCGTCGCGCGCGAGATCCAGAAGGGCGTCGTGGTGACCGTCCTGAACGACATCGGGGAGCGGTACTTCTCGACGCGGCTCTGGGATCAGGGCTGAACGCGTTCGGGCCAGGTCCGTATACTGAGCCGATGGCCCGCCTCCTGGCAGTCCTGGTCGTGCTTGCGGGCTGCTCCACCGCTTCGGAGGACGCGGTTCAGCCAGTTGTCGACAGCGGCTGGGCCCAAACCACCGACACCGCTGATGGGCGTGGGCCGGACCTCCAAGACACCGGCGCGAGCTGTCCGGCACTCGCCGTCGTGGTCGAGCCGGCCTCGCCGGGGACCGCGGACACCCTCATCGCCGCGGTCACCGGGACCACGAGCGCGAGCCTCACCTGGCTGCTCATCGAGCCCACCGGTCAGCGCACGGAGGTCGCGCACGGTACGGTGCTCTCGCCGAGCAAGACTCAAAAGGGCCAGGTCTTCGAGGTCGTCGCCTCGCCCGGTCTGCCCGGCTGCGCCGACGTGAAGACCACGGTCACGATCAAAAACACGGTGCCCGTCCTGAGCCACGTCACGCTGCTCCCGTCAGCGGCCACGGTGGGCCAGACGTTGAGCTGCCTCGTGCCCGACGGCGCGTGGGTCGACCCCGATGACGGCGATCCGCGCGTCCCGGTCATCACGTGGACCGTCAACGCGGTGCCCCTGCCCAACGCGAAGTCCGACACGCTCTCCAGCGGCTTTGCACCGCACGACAGCGTGACCTGCCGCGTGACGCCGTCCGATGGCACCTCGCTCGGGGCGCCCGTCGAGTCCGCCAGCGTGGCGATCCTGGACTCACCGCCGGTCGCGACGTTTGTGAGCCTGCCGTGCCCCGCGCCCGGAGAGCCTCTGCGCTGCACGGCGACGGGCACCGATCCCGATGGCGAGGTGCCGCAGTTCCGGTTCTCGTGGCGCAGCGGGCCGGGCACGTGCGACACCGCTGCGCCGTTCGCAGCCGCCGGTCCACCAAAGAGCGGTACGGTGGGCGACGTGCTCGCCGTCGTGCCTCCCAAGGGCACGAGCGTGTTCTGCTGCGCGACGCCCATCGACTCCGAGGGCGTCTCGGGCGCCGCGATGGGCTCGCTGCCGTGTCTCGTGCCCAACCAGACCCCCGTCGTTGGCGGCTCGGCGGTGACGGCGCTCGGCGGCGGCGCCGTGACGCGGCTCGCGACGCTCTCGTGCGCGGCGCCCGTGAGCGATCCGGACGGCGACGCGCTGTCGACTGCGTGCGCCTGGTTCATCGACGGTGCGGTGGTCATCGGCAACGGCTGCACGCTCACGGAGGCGCACACCAAAGGCGACACGGTCTGTTGCACCGTCAGCGCCAATGACGGCAGCGCGAGCGCGACCTCGGACGCCAAGACGTGCGTGACCGTGGCGGATCTCCCGCCCACCGTGGACTCGGTCGTCATCGCGCCGAGCACGGGCGACCACTGCGCGCCGTTCGCGTGTCTGGCCAAGGCGAGCGACGCCGATGGTGAGGCCGTCGCCGTCGCCACGTCGTGGACCATCAACGGGCTGCCTGCGGCGACAATCAACGCGCCACAACCCGACGATGTGATTGGCTGCACGGCGACTCCCACCGCCGCGGGCGTCGCGGGAAAGACAGTCGAGGCGGACGTCGTCGTCGTCACGAACGCGGCGCCGTCGCTCGGGGGCGTCACCCTCGTGGGCCAGCCTGCGCCCGCGACGTCGGCCTCTCAGCTCAGCTGCGCTGCCGAGGGCTTCCTCGATGAAGACGGGTGCGACGTCCCTGGACAAGCCTATGCGTGGTACCGCAATGGCGCGCTCCTCCCGGCCGCGACGGGGCCCACGCTCGCGACGGGCAGCGTGCAGAAGGGCGACGTCGTCGTGTGCGTGGCCACGCCGAGCGACGGCCTGGCCTTTGGCAGCCCGATCCAGTCGAACGTGCTCAGCATCGCCAACACGCCGCCGGTGGCGACCGCGGTGTCTGTCGTCCCGCCCGTCGGGAACCAGGTCACGACGTTTACGTGCGTCGCCGAGGCGACCGACGCCGACGGCGACACGCTGACCTGGAGCACGGTCTGGCGGCTCAACGGCCAGGTGATCCCTGGGGCGATCGGGAACACGCTCACGCAGGTCGCCTTCGAGAGCGACGGCGCGCTGCTGCGCTGCGAGGCTACCCCGCACGACGCCGAAGGGGCAGGGCAGGGCAAGGCCAGCGCCAACGCCGCGCTGTTGGCCGACGCTCCGCCCAAGGTGACCGCCGTCCTGGTCGCGCCCGACGCCCCCGACACGACCGACGATCTCGTTTGCTCGGCCACGGCCAGCGATCCGGAGGGCGATCCGACGGCGCTCACCTACACCTGGCTCCGCCTCGAGGCGCAGGGCGGGCTCGTGCCCATCGCGGGAGCGACGGGGCCCGTCTTGCCGGCCGAGGCGACCGGGCACCACGACGTCGTCGTCTGTCGGGCTACGCCCAACGACGGCAAGCTTGCCGGCCCGTCGATGAGCTCGGCCCCAGTCACCGTGCTCAACACGCCGCCGTCGTTGACCAAGGCGCTGCTCACGCCGTCGGGTGGCACGCCGTCGAACACGTTCACGTGCGCGCCGCAGGGCCTGACGGACCTCGACGCAGACGTCGTCACGACCACGGTGACCTGGACCGTCAACGGCCAGGTGCTGCCGGGGATTGGCACGAGCGAGCTCGTCCCGGAGGCTCACGCCGTCGGCGTTGGTGCCACCATCGCGTGCCGCATCACGCCCGCCGATCCCGAGTCCATCGGGGCCACGGTCGCGAGCAACCCGGTGGTGCTGACGGACTGCGCGCTGGGCGAGTCGGGGACGCCGTGCAACGACCAGAACGCCTGCACCACGACCGACGTGTGCACCGCGGGCGCCTGTCTCGGCGCGTCGGTGAGCTGCGACGATCAGAACCCGTGCACGGCGGACACCTGCGCCACGGCAACCGGCTGCGCGTCGACGCCCGCTCCGGCGACCTGCAACGACGGCGACGTCTGCACCACGGGGGACACCTGCCAGACCGGCAAGTGCACCGGATCGCCCACGAGCTGCGACGATCAGAACCCGTGCACGACCGACACGTGCCAGACCGGCACCGGTTGCGTGCATTGGGCGGCCGTCGGTGTCTGCGATGACGGCAACGCGTGCACCGTGAGCGACGCGTGCACCGCGGGCGCATGCCAGGGGGGCGTGCCACGCGATTGCGGCGATGGCGTCGCGTGCACGGTCGACGACTGCGTCCCTGCCACAGGCTGCACGCACGTCGCCGGCACCGGTCCGTGCGAAGATGGAAATCCATGCACGGTGAACGACAGCTGCGCCGGCGGCGCCTGCATCGGCGGTGGCGGCGCAAGCTGCGAGGACGGCACGCCGTGCACGCTCGATGGCTGTGATCCAAAGTCCGGCTGCACGCACACACCCAAAGATGGCGGCGCGTGCACCGACAAGAATGACTGCACCGTCAACGACGCGTGCAAGGGCGGCGTCTGCGTCGGGGATGGGCAGCCCACGTGCGACGATCAGAACCCGTGCACCAAAGATGAGTGCACGCCGGGCAGCGGCTGCGGGCACGTCGCGGTCTCGGGCGCGTGTTCCGGTGGCACGTGCGTTGGCGGCGTCTGCTGCTTGCCGAGCTGCACCGGTAAGAAGTGCGGCCCCGACGCGTGCGGTGGCTCGTGCGGGACCTGCTCGGCTCTGGAGGAGTGCGCCGTCGCTTCGGGGCAATGTGAAGGGGCCAAGACGCCTGGCATGGGCCTCGTGCCGTCGGGGAGCTTCAACATGGGCTGCAACGCGCCGCTCGACACGCAGTGCGCCGCCGACGAGAGCCCGTATCACCTGGTTACGCTGCCGGCCTATGAGATCGACCTGCGCGAGGTCACCAACGGCGCCTACGCTCAGTGTGTCGCCGCGGCGGCCTGCACTGCGCCCAGCGGCGCCGTCGGCGGGTGCCTCTACGGCGACGGGAAGTACGTCGACCACCCGGTCAACTGCGTCGACTGGGGTCAGGCCTCCGCGTTCTGCACCTGGCAGGGAAAGCGCCTGTGCACCGAGGCGGAGTGGGAGAAGGCCGCGCGCGGCACCGACGGACGGCTCTGGCCGTGGGGCAACGTGACCGCCACGTGCGCCTACGCCGTCATGCTCGAGGGCATCAAGCCCGGGTGCGGTCTGGGCACGACCTGGCCCGTGGGCCTGATTGATGACGGTGTCAGCCCGTATGGGGTCTACGACCTCGCCGGCAACGTCCGCGAGTGGGTCTCAGACTGGTACAGCGCCACCTACTACGGGATCTCTCCTGCGTCCGCGCCCAAGGGACCGGGCTTCGGGCAGAGCAAGCTCCTGCGGGGCGGAGACCTCGACCGCCTATCGTCCGAGCTTCGCACCTCCCGCCGGACGTCACTGCTCCCTCAGAACTCCGGGCCGTCCATCGGAGTCCGCTGCTGCAAGACCTACTAGGGCGATGCACGGGCCGCCCATCGTCATCCGCGCGCCGTCGGCACCGGACCTCTTGGAGGCCCTGGTCGCAGACCTCACGTCGCACGTCCGCTCGGCGCCGTTCGGGCGAACGCTCGTCCTGGTCCCGAGCGGCACGCTGCGCACGTGGCTCGTCGGAGAGCTCGGCCGGCGTCTCGGCACCGGTGCGTGGCTCGGCGTGGAGGTGCTCACGATCTTTGGCCTCGTGCCCCGCCTGGTGGGCCCGGAGCTGCTCTCCTCGCTGGCCACGCCCACGACCGAGCGGCTCTGCGTCGCGGCGACGCCCGCGCCCACCTGGCTCGACGGCTTTGCCCACGCCGGGTCCCTGCTGCATGCGACGTTTCGAGACCTCGCGGACGCGGGGGTCGAGCCCGCCCATGCCGAGGCCATCGCCGACCTGGCGCGCGGCCGCGAGGACGAGCGGCTGCTCGATGTCATCACGGCGTTTCAGGGCGTTCAGGCCCGCCTCGAGGCGCTCGGAGCGTCGACGCGCGGCGCGGTCCTGGTCGCCGCCGCCGAGCGCCTGCGGTCCGGTGCGGCGCGCCTCGACACGGACGCCGTCTTCGTCCACGGGCTCTACGACGCGACCGGCGGCGTGCTCGAGCTCCTTCACGCCGTGGCGCGGTCCGCTTCAACCCGCGTCTACTATCCATCGCTGCTCGCCGGAGACCCCGGCGCGCGCTTTGTGACCGAGGGCTTCGAGGCCCTGCTCGCGCTGCTCACACCGCGGGTCACCGAGCTCTCGCCGGCCCATCTGCCGCTTTCGGCGCGCACGTTCGACGCCTCCGGTGAGCGCGCGGAGCTGACCGAGGTCGCTCGTCGCATCGCGCGCTGGGCCGCAGCTCAGGGCGCGAGTGTGCCGTGGCACGACGTGGCCGTCATCGCGCGCACGCTCGAGCCCTATCTGCCGCACTTGGACGTCTTGAGGGCATATGGCGTCCCTGTGGCCAGTGTGCGTACGAGTCCCGCCGCGACACACGGGCCGAGCCGTGCCGTGGGACAGGTGCTGGCCCTGGCACGCGACGGCCTCGACCGCGACCTGCTGCTCGACGTGCTGCGCGCCCGTCCGGAGCTCGCGGCCTGGCACCGGACGCTCGCCACTGCGCTTCGATCTCAGCCGACCGCGACCCGTGAGGACTGGGCCCGCCTGACCCAGCAGTCGCTGCGAGACGGCGCCGTGGTGCCCGTCGCGCTCCCGAACGACCTCGTCGACGCCCTCGACGCCGCCCGAGCCACCCTTGAGCGCTGGCCGGAGCGTGCCACGGTCGAGAGCCACCTCGCTCAGCTGACGGCGTGTGCGAACGCGTTGCTCTCGCCCGCGACGGCCCTGGCGCTGCGCGAGGCCGCCGACGCAGAGCTGCTCGAGGTCACGCGCGGCCTGGAGGTCACCCGTCGCGCCTTCGTCGAGACCTTGGGCGGTCTGGCGGACTTGCGGGAGCCGCCCCGGTTCGGCCAAGGCGTCCTCGTGCTCGACGCGATGGCCGCACGTGGCATGGCCTTCAGTCACGTCTTTCTGGTCGGCCTCGAGCGCCGGCGATGGCCGCGGCTGGTCTCCGAGGATCCGCTGCTCTCGGATTCCGTGCGCGGCAGCCTCCGCCGGGAACTCGGGCTCACCGCGCTGCCGCTCAAGTCTCGGGGCCACGCCGAAGAGCCGTTCCTGCTCTCGCTCGCGGCCGGGAGCGCGCGCGCCAGCCTGACGGTCTCCTGGCGGCGATCGGACGAGGACGGCAAGGTCGTGAGCGCGAGTCCGCTGCTGGACGCCCTGCCTTGCGTGCCCGACCACGTCGTCGTTCCGCGCCGTCGGCTCGACGTGCTGCACCCGCTCGTCGAGGCAGGTGACGCGGCGGCGCTTCGCGTGGCCGATCTGCAGCTCGTCGGCCTCACCGCCGCCGCAGGCCGCGCCAACGCAATCCACGAGGCGCTGGCGGTGCTGGGCACATCCACGGCGCGCCGAGTGACCGACCGCCTCGCGCACGCCGCGCTGCGCGATGCCCTGGAGGGCCTCAACGCGACGGATGGCCTCCTGGGCGACGTCGCCGCGGGCCTCGGCGTCCTCGACCGCCCGTTGGCGGCGACTCAGCTCGAGTCATTCGTGCGCTGTCCGTGGCGCCACCTCGTCGCGCGCGTGTTGCGCCTGGCTCCAGAGGCGCCGGCCTCGGATCTGCCGGAGCCCGAGCCGCTCGCGCTCGGCAACGCGCTGCATGCCGCCGAGGAACGCCTCGTCCGCTGGCTGGTCGAGGGCGACGCCGATCTCGACGACGAGGATACGTGGACCGACGTCGCCCTCATCGCGACTGAGGCCGCCCGCGTGCGGCTTCAGGCTGAGGCGGGGATCGCCGGCGCGTTCCTCGCGCGGGAGGACCTCGACGGTCGGGTCGCCGCGCTCGTCGGCTCACTCCGGGCGCGCTGGGAGCGCCTTCGCCTCCGTCCCATAGCGGCCGAGGAGCTGCTCTCCGGGTCGCTCACGCTCGACGATGGCACTACGCTCGCCGTGACCGCCAAGGTCGACCGCCTCGACACCTCGCCTGACGGGAGCCAGATCATCGCGGTGGACCTCAAGACCGGTGCGCCGCCGGGCAAGCCCAAGAAGCAGCAGACCATTGTCGACGAGATCGCGCACGGCAAGCGCCTTCAGGCGGCGCTCTACCTCTGGCTCGGCGCCGAGCGGCGCTCGGGTCGCGTGACCGGAGCGACCTATCACGCGGTGTCGGCGGATGGGGCCGTCACTGAGACCGCGGTCGACGCCGCCGAGTGGGCGGAGCAGGAGCCGCGTCTCCGTGCCGTGCCGCGCGTCGTTCGCGATGCGCTGGCCCACGGCGCCTTCGTCCGCACTCCTGGGAAGCACTGCGAGTGGTGCGACGTGACCGCCAGCTGTACGCGACAGCACTATCCGGCCACGGCGCGGCTCGCCGCGCTCACGCCGGACGTATCGCCCGAACACGCCGCCGCCTGGGAGCTGTGTGCGCTCACCGCGGCTGGCGTGTTGCGCGAGGAGGCCGACGCGTGAGCGCGTCGCTCGCCGACGCCGCGGCGCGCGAGGCGGCCTGGCGCCGCTTCGACGTGGATCTGGACGTGGCCGCAGGCGCTGGCACCGGCAAGACGCGGGTGCTCGTCGATCGTTACCTTGCCTGGGTCCTCGGCGAAGCGCCGCGCCGCTGGCCCGACGCTGGTCCGAGCCGCTGGATCGAGAGCGTGCTCGCCATCACCTTCACGGAGAAGGCCGCAGGTGAGATGGAGGAGCGCATCCTCCGCTCGCTGCGCCACCTCGCGGGCCAAGCGACTGCACTCCCCGAGCGCGAGCTGCGTCACGTGACCGAGGTCGGTCTCGGCATCGCACGGAGCGCCGGCCTCGCGAGCCTGGCCGAACGGGCGCGCGGCGTGCTCGCCGAGGCGCATCGCCTCGAGGTCTCGACCATCCACGCCTTTGCATCGACTGTTTTGCGCCGATACGCGCTGCGTCTGGGGCTCGATCCGGGCTTCGAGATCGACTCGGACGGCGAGCAGCGCGAGCGACGTCTGCGCTGCGCCGTGACCGAGCGGGTGCGCGCCGTCCTCGATGCCGAGGTCGCCGCGGACGTGCCCGGTCCCGCAGCGCGCGTCCTGGGTCGCCTCGGTGCCGATCGCGCCGAGGCGCTTCTGGCGGCGTGGCTCGACGACGGCCTGAGTGGCCCGCCGTGGCCCAGTCAGACCGAGCCGCCCGATCTCGCTGCGCTCGTCGCAGACCTGGCGGCGCTCGCGAGCGCGTTGTCCGCCGATTGCTCCCGTGTGCCGACCCGCAGCCAGGGCAAGGTGACGCGAGTCATCGAGCACGCGCGGCTCCTGGGAACGCGACTTGGCGCCGATCTCGCCGCCACGATCGCTGACCCCTGGACTGTGCTCGGCGCCGCTGGCCGCGCCGCCGTGACCCAGCTGCTCGAAGACCTGGAGGGCTTTCCCGCGACCACCGTCGCCGCCAAGCTCACCGACGCGCCCGCCGTCGCCGTATGGGTCGCCGCCGTCATTCCCCGGCTCGGCGCGCTCCGAGGGGCCGATCCGGCCACGCTGCGCGCCGCCTTCGAGCTGCTCGGGCCGCTCGCCGCGGAGCTGGCGCAGGACCTGCGTCGCGCGGGTGTCCTGTCATTCGACGATCTGCTGCGGTACGCCGCCGACCTGCTCGAGTCTCTTCCCGACGTCGCGGCCGACCTCGCCGAACGCACCGGGCAGCTTCTGGTCGACGAGTTCCAGGACACGAGCCCGGTGCAGTGTCGAATGCTGTCGGCCATCCGCGCCGCAGCCGACGGGCCGCGCCTGTTCGTCGTCGGTGACCCGAAGCAGAGCATCTACTCGTTCCGCCGCGCTGATCTGGCCGCCTACGACGGCTTCGTCTCGGACCTCGACGCGCGGCTCGTGCTCAGCTCCAGCTTTCGGACCCAGGAGGCCCTCGTCACCGAGCTCGACGCGGCGTTTGGGCGCCTCTTCGCGCCGATCCCGAGCGTGCAGCCCGCCTACGAGTCGCTGGTCGCCGTACAGCCCCCGCTGCCAGGCCTCATGCCGGTGACCGTGCTCGACCTGTCCGACCCCGACGGCCTCCGTCGCGCCGACGACACTCGAGAACTCGAGGCGCTCGCCCTCGTGCAACGCATTTGTGCGCTGGACGCGGCCGATCCGACAACCGACCCGCGCCGTCGCTGGTCCCGCTTTGCCATCCTGTCACGCGTTCAGACCGCCGCCGCGAGCATCGTCCAGGCGCTGGACGCCGCGGGGATCCCCAACATCGTCTCGGGCGACAAGGAGTTCTACCGGCGCCAAGAAGTTCTGGACGTCGTCAACCTGCTGCGCGTCATCGTGGACACGGCCGATCCACTGGCTTGGCTCGGTGTCCTGCGTTCGCCGCTCGGCGCGGTCACCGACCCGACCCTCGTCGCGCTCGTTCAGGCCGGGTTCCTGGAGCCGGAGCGCCGCGCCGCTGCGCTCGACGCGGTCGCGGCCCGGGGTGGTCTCGCGGTCGCGCGAGAGCTGGTGGCGGCGACCGAAACGCTGCGCTCGCTGCTCTACGCCGGCGATCTCGACGCCTTCCTCACGCAGTCCGCCGCGCTCATCCCGTACGAGGCCCTGTACGCGGCGGCCTACCTCGGCGAGCGCAAGGCCAAGAATGTCGAGGCCGTGCTGCGCCGTTTTCGCGACGCAGTCGCCTCGGGCGGCTCCGCCGCGGCCTTCGTCGCCACCGCCGAGGCCAACCTGGTCGACGAGATCGAGGGCGCCGAGAGCGCGCTGGCGGATGCGACGACCGACGCCGTGCGCGTGATGACGATCCACGCGGCCAAGGGACTCGAGTACGACCATGTCCTCGTACCGCGCGTCGAGTGGGAGTCCAACCGGCCCAACGGCGACGTCGTCGTGCGGCGACTGGCAGGCGGCCTGGCGATGCGCCTGGGGGACGTCGCGACCTTCGGCATCTCCGAGCTCGAGGACCACGAGGCGACCATTCAGGCGGCGGAGGCCGTGCGCCTCTTGTACGTGGCGTGCACCCGCGCCAAGCGCACCTTGACGCTCATGGGTGACCTGAAGGGGAAGCGTGGCCTCGTCGGCCTCATCAAGCAGGCCCTCCTGCCGAGCGCCGGAGTCGCGTGGGTGCCCTTTGGCCCCGCCGACCTGCTTCCGACGACGAGCCTCGAGCCCGAGCGGGCCAGCATCCTGCCGCGACTGGCCGAGCTCGTCGGTCGCGTGCCGCCCGTGGACCTCGCCGCGCTCGCGGAGACCGAGGCGCAGCCCACGGTGACCTCTGCCTCCGCGCTCATGCGCTGGTCCCACGACGACCACGAGGTCCCCGTCGCCCGGGTCGCGTCGCGCGATGCCGCGATCGCCCTCGGCGTCGAGGTCCACGCCGCGCTCGAGCGCTGGGACGGCGCGCCCATCCCGCTCGAGGACCTGACCGCCGAGGCGCGTGCGGTGCTCCAGCGGCTCTTCGGCTCACCGCTCGCCGTGCGCGTGTCCCAAGCCCGGCATCGACTTCACGAGGTGCCCTTCCTCGCCGGAGGGCCGAGCCCCGCGCACGCGTCGGCAGGCGCTATCGATCTCGTGCTCATCGAGGAGGGCGGGGTCACCGTCGTCGACTTCAAGACGAACCGCGTCGCCAGCGAGGCCCACGCACGGGCCGCGGCCGTCAGCTACGGCGCGCAGGCGCGGCTCTACACGGACGTCGTGCGCCGGGCGCTGGGGGAGACCCATGGCCCCGTGCGCTTCGAGCTGTGGTTCCTCGCGGGACCGTGGGTCGTACCCGTCCCGTGAAGGTCCTGCTGCTCTCGGCCTACGGCCATTGCCGGGGAGGCAGTCAGCGCTCGCTCCTGGAGCTTTTCGGCGCGCTCGTCGCCCGCGGAGTCGCGGTATGCGTCGCCAGCCCCGAGGGCCCCTTCGTTGCCGCCCTCCCGCGGTCGGTGCGCTGGCTTCATCTGCCGTCGACTCATGCGCTCGACGGGCGATTGCAGCAGCTGCGGCCTGACAATGTCCATCGCCTCGTGCGCGTGCTGCGTGCCGAGAAGCCCGACGTAGTGCACACGTTTCAGTTCGGCAGCCACCTCCTGGCGCGGCTCGCGGGCGCCCTCGCGCATCGACCGGTCCTGCACACGCTGCTTGGCCCCCTCTCCCCGGGCGAGCGCTTTGGCGGCGGGCACGTGGGCGCCATTGCCGGCGGGCTCCTGGCCGACGCCGTCGCGCGCGGGGCCGACCCGCACGGCGCGCACGTCGTCCCGAGCTGGCTCGACCTCGCCGCGTTCCCCCGGACCCCGTTGCCCGAGCGTGCGCGAGTCGTGCTGCTGACCCGCCTCGATGGCCCGCTCGCGCGCCTCGCCCTCGTCTTCGCGGAGACCGCGCGACGGCTTGCGCCCTCCGGGGTCTCGTTCGCGATCGCCGGTGATGGCACTGCGCTGGAGCGGGTGCGGGACGCTCCGCTCGAGCGGTTGGGGCACGTCGAGGACGTCCAGACCGTGCTCGGAGGCGCGCGTGTCGTCGTCGGTGTCGGTCGCGCACTGTTGGAGGCCATGGCGAGCGGGCGCGCGGCCGTCTGCCTCGGCCGGACGGGCTTTGGCGGGATGGTCGGACCGGAGCGTGTCGGACGCCTCGCGTTCCACAACTTCAGCGGGCGCGGCTTTGGACCCGGGGCAGCCGACGCGCTCGTCGCGGAGCTGAGGACCTTGCTCGAGGACCCGGCCGGGCTCCAGACGCGCGTCGATTGGGGCCATGGGTGGGTCGAGCGATACCACGACGTTCGGAGCGCTGCGGCGCACTTCGAGAGTCTCTATTCAGAGGCAGTCGCCCGTGGTCCGGAGCCACACGGAGAGGCCCTCGCGCTCGTCGCTCGCCTGGGCGGCGCGCGTCTCTGGCGTGGTCTGGTGCGCGCGGCTGGGCCCCTGTCAGGCGCGCCGTAGGCGCCCGATCGCGGCGCCGAGCAGGAACAGCCACAGGATCGATGGCGGAGGCACGGTCGGTGCACACCCCGAGCGGGACCCGCCGCGGCTCGACCGACCTTCCACGACATCAGCGCCCTGAGCGTCTCCGGGACTCGCCACCGCCGACACTGTTGGACCCACGTCGCCGTTGGTGCCGACGTCGTCGCCGGCCGTGGGGCCCTCCTCGCCATGACCCGAGGCCAGCTCTCCGCCGTCGATGCCCGGAGGCGGCGGTTCCACGAGCGTGGTCTTGAGCGAGACGTACGGCGCGGGGCACGCGAACGGGCCGCGACCGGTGTGAACGATCGTGAACGTCTCATTCAGCGGCACTCCGGCCTCGGGAGCGCAGCCTGGGCACACGAGCTTCAGGTCGCTCGGCGCGTGAATCGTGAACGAGAACGTGGCCGTCTCTCCAGACAGAACCGGGATCCCGAGCACCGCCGCCGTCGACAGGCCCGGCCAGCTTTCGTCACGCAGCCACGACGGCTTCTCCACCGCCGGACCCGCGGCGCGCAGGACTACGAGCCCCGCGGGCCAGGTCTCGGTGCCCACGTTCTTCGCCTTGGCCGTGACGACCGCGGTGGCGTCCGCGTCGATGGTCGAGGGCGCGTCGAAGCTCAGCAGCGCGGCTCCCCACGCCGGCGAAACGGTCCCGAGCGTGGGCAGGCCCTCGTCGAGGGCGCCGTCGCAGTCGTTGTCGATGCCGTCGCACGTCTCGGCCTGCGTCTGGAGCGTGCCCACGCAGCCAACGGTCCCCGCCAGGCACTTCAGATACCCCGGACCGCACTGGCCCAGCAGGCCGGTCCCGCACGCCTTGGTCCCGCCCTCGGGGTCGAGCCAGACGCACTTGGCGTACTCGCCCCAGTGGCACTCCGCGCTGCAGCTCCGCTCCTTGTAGCCGCACTCGCCGCACGGGAGCTGCGAGGTCGTGCCGGCGCCACACTCGCCTTGGCCCTGACACTCGCCCCAGTCACCCCACTGGCACGAGCCGGTGCATGTGCGCGAATGCGTCCCGCAGAAGCCGCAGCCTTCGCTCTGCCCTTGGCCCGGCGAGCAGGGCCCCTCGTTGTTGCAGCCGCTCCAGCCGCCCCACTTGCATCCGTCGCAGCCGCGCGTGCGCTTGCCGCATTGACCGCAGCCGTCGCTTTGGCTCTGCCCGCCCGAGCACTCGCAGGTCTCGCAGACCTTGTGACTGTTGATGTACGGCGCAGGGTCGATCATGCCGAGCTTGTCGGGATGGGTCGGGGAGTAGCCGGGACCGAGGTTCCCGTTGACCTTCATCTCAAAGTGCAGGTGGCAGCCGGTGGAGTTGCCCGTCGTGCCGGACTTGCCGATGACCTGACCCTTGCTGACGCCGTTCTTGCCGACCGCGATCGACGACAGGTGGGCGTATTGCGAGTAGCGCGCTCCTTCGCCGGGGACGTTGTGCTTGATGAGGACCACGTTGCCCCAGCCGCCGTTGACGCCGGCGATGATCACGTCCCCGTCGGCGACCGCGCGGACGTCCTTGCCGCAGCCGACGCCGATGTCGACGCCAGTGTGGTACTTCCCAGCGACCTGAACGCCGTACGCGGCATAGTTCTGGGTGACCTTGTAGCCCCAGCCGTTGGGGTCCTGGAGCGGGAACTGGAAGCACTTGGCGTCCGCCTGGCTCTCGCGGGCCGGGAGCAGCACGAGCAGGCCGACCCAGCACAGGAGCTGGCTCTGGCTACGACGATGGGTCATGGCCGGCTCTCCGGCGCGAGCCAACGTGCCAGCGCGACGAGGGCCGCTGTGACCTGGGGCTCGGGACCGTCCGCCGGCATCGGGACGTGGACGAACAGCGCCGCGAGTGGGCCACGCGCGCTCGCACGGCGCGCCGCGCTGCGATAGGCCTCGTAGGCGACCGCGTTACAGACGAAGGTGCCCGCGTGATGGCTCACGTGCGCGTCGATCGCAGCCTGGCGCAGGACGTCGACCGCAGCCGACGGCGAGACGGACGCGCAGACGGCGGTAGGTCCACCAGCGACCAGGGTCTGGTGCACTAGGAGCTCGCCCGCTTCGTCGGGGCCAAGCGCGTGGGCCACGTTCAACGCGATGGCCTCGACCTCGACGGATTGGCGCGAGAGCGCCACGCCAAGGCCGAGCCACGCCCGCAGACGCCCCGAGGTCAGCGCGGAGCGCAGCGCCAGGCGGCCGTCCTTGAACGCGACCGGCAGCTCCAGCGCGCGGACGCGGCGGTCGTCGGCGAGGTGCGCCGCAATCGCGTGGGCGTACGCGATCGAGGGATTGCGCTCGACGCGGCGACCGTCGGCCCCCGCGAACGCCCCGAAACCCGTCACCAGGAGTTCGACGCTCAGACCTTCTTTGCCGGCGCGTCGGCTTCGGCCTCCGCGGCGGCTCCCGTGGCACCGCCGCCCTTGCACTGAAGCGCCGCCTGACCTGCCTGAAAGCCGCTGCCGGCGAGGCTCTTCTTGAGCTGGAGGCGCCACGAGCTCGGTGGTGCCGCCTCGGCGGTCGTCGCCGTCTTGGCGGTATCGGCGGAGCCCTTTTCAAACGCGCTCATGCCCGCGATTCTACTTCGAAAAGCGGTCGCTGGTCAACGTTGGAGGGACCGTTGAGGACGCCACGAGGCGCGGTGACCGCGCCGCGGCCGGACGTGAGGGTCCACTGCCGACGCCGAAGGCGCGAGAGCGACCTCCGGTCGGACCTCGACCGGTGGTTCCGCAGGGCCGAGGCTCGTCGTCCGGCCGTCCAGGTCGGTGCCAGCGTTGCATGGCCGCGGCCTGAACTCGCGTTCGCGGCCGCGAATCGCCGCTCGTTGCTGCCGTCGCCCGTGGCGCAGCTACGGCTGACCCGGGCACTTGGGGAGGCCGACCGGATTCGGGTCCGGTTTGCAGTTGCCCTCCCAGCCGTTCTTGCCGATGAACTTGCATTGATTGATGAACGTGTAATAACCTCCGAGAGGCTGGGCGTAGCAGGGGAACTGCTCGGCGAGCACCGCATCCGTGATGTGTTCCCTGAGGACGCACGTGTCCAGGCTCGACGTGCTCGTGCACTTCGAGACACCGAGTTGCGTGCAAAACCCCATGTTCGGCCGCTTCCCGCGAGAGGGCGGGTGCTTGTTGTGCGCACAGCAGAAGGTCAGGCCCTCGTGCTCCTGGCAGCCGACGTCTATCAATGTGTCTTCGCAGGGTCCGGCCTTGAAGTAGGGCGCGCTAGTACACTTTCGATCGTGCCATGTGAGGCTGCCCTCCGGCCCGTCACACTCGACGTATGCCGCAGTCGCGCTGGCCTGCGTGCTGGGTGCCTGACAGTGCTTCTCGCCCTTGGTCAGACACGGCGTGCCGACCTTCCACGGCGACACCCAGACGTCCCCGCCGGGATCGCTGACGCCGATGTCGGGCGCGGCGAGGTCGAGAACTTCAACCGTGTCCGTTGCAGCGTCGACGGGGTCGTTCCCGGCGTCCTGCTCAATGTCCTCAAGCAGGAGCGGGCCACCGTCGTCGATCGTTGTGGAAACGGCGGCGTCGACCCACGGACTCGCCTCGCCCCGCGGCACGTCGAGTTTGGCATCGCCGAGACTGGCTACGGGGTCCGCGAGCTCTGTCGGAGGGACCCTGTAGGATCGGCACCCCGAACACCCCGCGACGAACAGCCCGACGCCGACTAGCAGGACTCGTTTGCCGTGCATGACGGCTCCTCCCACTCGAATCGCGTCCCGCGGTCGAAGGTGACGTTGTCGAGACGGCCGGTCATCGGCTCCGCCCCGTCCACGGGCGCTCGAAAGCGGACGTTGTGGGGAAGTCCCCGAGTGCGAGCAATTCAGAACCTCCGGCGGCGCGCACGTTGACCTGACAGCGTCATGCGGCCCGCGGCTGTTAGGAGACGGCCGTCAAGCAGAGAGGCCCGCCCAGCGGCCTCGGTTCACCGGGTTCGACTCTGCGCCGCTCAGTGCGCGGCCCGCGGAATCGGGGATCGAGATGGTGGTCGCGACGTCGGAGCCGGGTGCCGGTGGGGATTGCTCAGCCGTCGCCGGCCGTCCATCGCCCGGGTGAGTGCGACGCAGTGCTCGCTTCGGTCAACGGATCGCGCTCGCCGTGCTCGCCATGCTCGTGCGCGGGCCGATGCGGCCCGAGCCTCCGCTGGAGGCACCCCGCCGTCCGTCGCCGCACACCGCGCGTGCGGATGGTGAAGTACTCCTCGGCTCCCTCACACCGGAGGCCGACTTGGCGACCGCCTTGGGCTCCGCCACGGTCGGACTACCAGGTGCGCGAGGTGCGCGACCACATGCGACCGAGCAGCGCGGCCACGATCGCGAGGTGCAGCGTGAGCACGGCCCACGCGCCTGGAGCGCCCAGGCCGAGGCCAATCGCGGCAAGCCAGCCGCCCGGTGCCTGGATGAGCCAAGCAGACAGCACGTTGACCCGCATCACCCGTCGCGTCTGGCCCGTCCCGTTGAGCGCGCCGGCGCGTGTGATGGCGATGGCGTCGATCACCTGGAACGCCGCGGCGATGACCAGGAGCTGCGTGGCGAGCGCCAATACCGCGGCGCTCGGCTTGAACAGGCCGAGGATCGGCCCTCCGGCCAGCAGGAACACGAGCCCGAGCGCCCCCATGACGCCGACGGCGAGCCGCGTCGCGGAGCGGACCGCGCGCCGTGCGAGCGCCGGGTTGCCTGCGCCGACCGCCTGGCCCACGAGGATGCAGGCCGCTTCGCCGAGCGCGTGACCCGGAAGGAAGCTGAGGCTCACCAGCCGCACCGCGATCGTGTGCGCCGCGATGTGCGCCTTCCCCGCGTGCGAGATGAAGGTCGCAAACAAGGCGAAGCTCATGACCTCGAGCGACCACTGGACGCCCATGGGGAGGCCCACGTGCAGTACCTCTTTCGCCATCGCTGCCTCCGGGCGCGTGATGGGCGTGGGCATCTTTCGCCGGCGACGGGCAACGAGCAGCAGCCCGACGACGCCCTGAAACGTGTGTGTCAGCGCCGACGCCGCCGCGGCGCCCTGAACGCCCAGCTCCGGGATGGGCCCGAGCCCGAAGATGAGCACGACGTCGAGCAGCACATTCAACACGTTGGCAACGACGAGCACGCGCATCGACGCACGCGTGTCCCCTTGACCCTCGAGCCAGGCGAAGCTCGCCGCCCCGATGAACAGCGGGACGACGCCCAGCAGCCGCGTCTCGAAGTAGCTGGCCGCGAGCGCGCCGACCTCGGCCTCGCCGCTCATGAACGCCAGCAGCGGGCTCGACACGAAGCGCAGCAGCATCGTCACGAGGCCGAGCGCCAGCGCGACGACGAGTCCGTGCTCCAGCAAGCGCGAGACGCGCGTGTCGTCGCCCGCTCCGACGGCCTGCGCCGTGAGCACCTTGATGCCGTTCAAGAGCCCGATGCCGAAGCACGTGATGGCGAACCCGGCCGTCATCGCGAGGCCGACCGCGCCCACGGCGTCCATGCCGAGGCTCGAGACGAACAGAATGTCGATAACGCTGTTTACAGTGTACGAAAGCATCGAGACGACGAGCGGCCACGCGACGCGTGCGACGCTTCGGACGTCGCCGTTGGCAGTGACGGGGCTGGTATAGACTGCGTTCATGGTGCCTCCAGCACCCACGGCGGCGCGGGCGAAGGCAGGCTCGACTTGGACCAGGAGGTCTTGGGAGGGGCCAGCCTCGACCGCGGCGCGGTGGGCTGGCTCGAAACGGGTGTCAGACGGTCGAACGGGCCCACGTGCCGGTCGGGCACGGACGGGAGACGGCGATCATCGGGCACTGTTGCATTCGGTTCTCTCTCCACACGACGGGGCGATCTCCCCGCGTTGCGGCACCATACTGACGCAAGTCCCCAAGTCAAGTTCCCGTTTCCGTCCCCGATGCCGCGATACCGTCGCCGTTCACTCGTAGCGGTCGGTTCGGGCAACTTGGAATGAGTGATGTACACAACTTAACAAGATCCCCGTCTCGCATCGTTCCTGCGTCGCTGCCGCGGCGAGTTCGTCGGTTTCTATACGGGGGACGACCCCCGCACCCCCGGATTTGGGCCGTCCGGACCCAGCAGTGGCCAGTGGCCCAGATCGCGGGACTGCGGCGGGAGTGCCAATGCGACCCGCCGCCCATCATCGGAACCAGATCGCCATCGTGCTCGGCAGCACGGGCGCGGTGCATAGCCCGTCGTCGCAGGCGCCACCGCCGGGATCCTCGACGACCCCGGTGCACCCAAGGTTCGGCGCCGTCCCGATGCGCAAGTACACGGCCGTGTAGGGCTGCGCGTCGATGCTCCAGTCGGCCTGCGCGTTGGACCGCGACTCGTTCTGCACGAGGCCATAGGCGGTCCCGAAGCAGGCGGTCAGGCTCGTACGCCGAGTGTACATCGTCTCGGGCAGGGCCACCTCCGGGCCGACGCTCGTGAGCGCGACCTCGGCGTACTCGGACGTGTCGGCGCCGTCGGGGCAGTCGGTGCACCAGGGGAAGAAGCCGTACTTCGGTCCCACCTTGGGGTCGAGGCCCGTGCACTCGGGCGCAGGGAGGCTCGCCTGCACGACGCGACCATAGGACACGAGGCCCCCGCTCGGCGCTCCGGCGTAGGCCCACGCGTAGGCGACCTGCGCGCTCTGCTTGACGAGCGCGCGCGCGTCGATGACCGCGGCGCCGGTGCGGGCCACGTCGAAGAGCCCGGCCGTCGCCGTGAGCGGCCCCGGCAACGTCGCGCTCGCTCCGTAGCCGGCGAGCGTCCAGCCGCCGCCGGCCATGTCGCAGTAGACGGTAGCCGGCCCGCTGGGGGTGTTGACTGTGTAGAGGCCATTGGGCAGGCCCTTGGGCTTGGCCTTCAGGATCTCGAGGCAACTCGCCACGCCACTCACCAGCGCGCCGTCTTCGCACGTCCCCGCCACGCACCGATCGCCCCAGGTGCAGCCGTCCGCGTCGTCGCACGGCGTGCCGTCGGCGAGCACTCCGGAGACGCACTGGCCCGTGGTCGGGTCGCAGAGCGGCGTGGTGTGACACGCCTGCGCCACGCCGCAGTCGAGCGGCGTCGTCCCGATGCACGTGCCGTGCTGGCACTGATCGACCTGCGTGCACGCGTTGCCATCGCTACAGCTCGTGCCGTCCGCGGCCAGCGCGAACTTGCAGTCTCCCGTCGCCGGATCGCACAATCCGCCCACGAGGCACGCGTCGTCCGAGGGGCAGGCCTTCGGGGCACCCGCGCACTGACCGGCCTGGCAGGTGTCGTCGACGGTGCACGCATCTCCGTCGTCGCAGGCCGCCACGAGCGGCGTCGTCACGCAGCCCGTCGCCGGGTCGCAGGAATCCGCCGTGCACGGGTTCTGGTCGTCGCAGCTCACCTGTCCGTGGACACAGCCGGCGTGCGCGTCGCAGGCGTCGGTCGTACACGCGCTCTGATCGTCGCACGAGACGGCGGCACCGCCCGCGCAGTGGCCGTCTGCACACACCGTGCTCGCGGTGCAGGCGTCCCCGTCGTCGCAGGTCTCTCCGGACTTCACGGCCACGGCGCTGCACACGCCGACGAGCGGATCGCACACCGACGTCTGGCAGGGTCCGTCCGCGCACTGCTTGAGCGCGGCGCCGCTACAGCCGCCCGCGTGACAGGTATCGAGCGTCGTACAGAGGTCTCCGTCATCGCACACCGTCCCGTCTGGCCGCGCGATCGCGAAGCACTTCCCGGTGAAGGGCTCGCACGGCCCAGGATCGGTGCAGTCGTCGCCGTCGGCGCAGACTTTGGGGTCGGTGCCCGCACACGCTCCGCCAAGGCAGGTGTCCACGAGCGTGCAGGCATTGCCGTCTTCGCAGGCCGTGCCGTCGCTCGCCGCCGGCGTATCACACAGGCCCGTCAGCGGCTCGCAGGTCCCGCTCACGTGGCACGCGTCCATGGCAGGGCAGGGCTTCTCGACGTGGCCGATGCAGCCGCCCTGCTCGCACCAGTCCGCGAGCGAGCACGCGTTGTCGTCATCGCACAGCACGCCATCGGGGCGGGGCGTGAGTCCACAGTCACCGGTCGTCGGGTCGCAGACGCCGAGGCCGCACGCGGCGTCGGCACACACCGCGTGCATGCCGCCGACGCACAGGCCGTCTTTGCAGCGGTCGTCGCTCGTGCACGCGTCGCCGTCCTGGCAGGGCGTCCCGAGCGGCTGCTGCGGGTTCGTGCAGACGCCCGTCGTCGGGTTGCACATCCCCGGTACGTGACAGTCATCGCTCGCGTGACACACGACGGGTGCTCCGGCGACGCACAGGCCGCCCTCGCAGCGGTCGCTCACCGTGCACCCATTGCCGTCCTCACAGGAGACGCCGTCGTCTTTTGGCGTGACGATGCACGCCCCCGACTTCGGGTCACAGAGCCCCGCCGCGTTGCACGCGTCCTCTGCCGGGCACGCGACGACTCCTCCACCGACGCACTGTCCGATCGCACACACGTCGGTCGTCGTGCAGGCGCTGCCATCGTCACACGGCGCCACGTTGAGGACGTGAGTGCAGCCGGACCCCGGCGCGCAGCCGTCATCGGTGCAGGGGTTCTGGTCGTCGCAGCTCACAGGCACGCCGCCGCAGTCGCCCGACGCGGTACAGCCGTCGTCGTGGGTGCACGCGTCGCCGTCGTCGCATGGGCCCGCGGCGGAAACGTGCACGCAGCCGCTGCTGGGCGCGCAGCCGTCCGCGGTGCAGGCGTTGCCGTCGGAGCAGTCCCGCGGCTCCTGCCCGCGACAGGTGCCGTTGGTGCACACGTCGAGCACGGCGCACGCGTCGCCGTCGTCGCAGGGCGCGGTATTGTAGTCGTGAACGCAGCCGAGCTTCGGCTCACAGGCATCGTCGGTGCAGACGTTCTGGTCGTTGCAGTCGCGAGGCCCGCCTCCGGCGCACGCGCCGTCCTGGCAGAGCTCGCCGACGGTGCACAGATCGCCGTCCTCGCATGACGCGGTGTTCGGTGGGTTGAGGCAGCCGAGCAACGGATCGCAGGCGTCGTCGGTGCAAACGTTGCCGTCCATGCACGGACGCACGAGGCCGCCCGTGCAGCTCCCCGCGACGCACACGTCCATCAGCGTGCAGGCGTTCGCGTCGTCGCAGGCGCCGTCGTGCGCGACGTGGGTGCACCCGAGCGTCGCATCGCAGCCGTCGGTCGTGCAGGCGTTCTGGTCGTCGCAGGCGAGCGCGGCGTGCGCGCAGCCGAGCTCTTCGTCACATGTGTCGGTCGTGCAGGCGTCTTCGTCGTCGCAGCTCCCGTCGCTCGAGTGGCAGCCTGTCGCCGGGTCACACGTGTCGGTGGTGCACGCGTTCTCGTCGCCGCAGTCGAGCGCGACGACGAGGCACCCCACGGTCGCAAAGCACGCGGCGGCGTGGCACGCGTCGGGGGCGCTGCACGCGATGGGCGCATGCACGCAGCCGGTCGAGGGGAAGCAGCCGTCGGTCGTACACGCGTTGCCGTCGTCACAGTCCACTGGCGCCAAGACACCGCACGCCCCGCCGACGCACGTCGGGTCCACGGTGCACGCGTTGCCATCGTCAGCCGCGCACGGCGAGCCCTCGGGCTCCGCGCTGCCGGCGCACGTGCCATCGGTGCAGACGTCCTTCGAGGTGCATGGGTTGCCGTCCGAGCAGCCGCTCCCGTTGGGGATGAGCGGCGCGGTGCACGTCCCGCTCTGCGGCGCGCACGTGCCGACGCCGTGGCAGTCATTCATCGCGACGCACACCACCGGCTCGGCGCCGACACACGTGCCCTTCTGACACGTGTCCTTCTGCGTGCAGAGGTTGCCGTCGCTGCAGCCTGTCCCGTCGTCGACCGGCGGGTCGGTGCAGATGCCGGTGCTCGACTCACAGGTGCCGGCGACGTGACACGCGTCGGTCGCGACGCACGTGATCGGGGCCTGCCCGGAGCAGACCCCGGCGGCGCAGACGTCGAGCGTCGTGCAGAGGTCGCCGTCGTCGCAGGTCGCGCCGTCGTTCGCGGCCGAGTGCACGCACGTGCCCGCGATGCACCAGTCGGTCGTACAGGGGCTCGCGTCGTCGCACTGGGCGTCGACCTCGCAGTCCTTGGGCGGGCTCAGGGCCCCCGCATCCTCGGTGACACCCGATCCAGCTTCCGGTTCACTGGCACCCGCGCCCGAATCACTTGCACCCGTATCCGTGATCTTGACGAGCACCTTGCCGTCGGCGCCCTTGGCGTCGTCTCCGTGCTTCAGGACCTCGCAGCCCAAATTCAGCAGCCCCATCAAGCTCGCCGCGACCGCCCCTCGACCGAACGTGCTCATCCTCGACCCCCGCGTCGTCGTCGCACGTGACCGCGACGGCCGACACGGCTCTGCCCGGGGCGTGCCTCGACCGTTCCGGACGCAGCTGCGTTCCAGAGCAGTCGACGCAAGGGCGTCGCCGTGCCGACCTCACGGTCGCCGTGCCTCCTGTTGTGGTCGAGTCTTCGAGCCGTCCATGGCTCGCGCGCGGCCGTCCTGGTCGCGCCTCGGTGGGCCTTCCGTGTCCCCTTCGACCTGACATGGCGGTCATCGGGGCCGGAGGACTGGAGGTTAAGACTATTCTGACGGGACGGCGGTGAGTGGAAGCAGGCCGACGTGCCCGGGGCCAGCCCACGCGAGCGCGTCCTCGCGCAGGTCGACGGCGAGCAGGAGCCCGCTCGTCTCGGGGACCGCCTTGGCAGGCTTCTGCGTGGTGAGGTTCCCCACATAGACCGCGTGCGGCCCGGAGAGCCCCGCGGCGGTCGCCTCCATCACCCACGCCACGCGGCTCCCCTGAATCGCGGGACGTCGCCAGAGCTCCGCGGTGTTCCAGCCGGTCTCGCCGAGAAGCTGCTCCGCCTGCGCGCCGACGCGTGCGTAGATCTTGAAGCGCGCGTACTTCGGCTCCGGCGTGATGCCTCGCCAGTCGAGCCAAGCGACCGCATCGCCATCGACGGCCGGGCGCGCCTGCTTGTTCGGGTCATCGGTGATGACGAACGCCTTGGGCACCGCGCTGGCTGCGTCGATGGGCACGTCCAGGCCCAGGATGTCGCCGTTGTCGCTGTTGTGATCGATGGGGCTCTCGGGGAGGCCCGTGAGCTTCTTGTCGACGTCCTTCGAGAAGTCCGTGAACACGACGCGGCGGCCGCGCACGTGCGGCCACGCCTGCTCGACCGCGTCGCTCGTCAGCTGCCGCGCGGCGGCGCCCGCGACGTCCAGATCCATGGACCACAGCTCCGAGGCGAGCGCGTCGTGCGCGCCCGACCGCCGGTCGATCCACGCGAGCAGGCCGTGATCGAGGCTCGGCGCGAGCTGGTCCCCCGGGGCGACGACGAGCGCCTTGAGGGTCTTGGTCGCGAGGTCGAGCACCCACAGGTCGCGGTCGCCCGTGCGGTCGTTGGTGAAGACGAGGCGATCGCTGTCGAGCACGGGCTCCCGATGCGCGCCCGGCTCGGACTTGCCGACCGCCGTCCAGGTCATCTTCGTCGCCAGGTCATGCACCTGGATGACGCCGTCTTCCTCCCACGCGATGCGCCCCGTCGACAATGTGACCCCGCGCGCGTTGCTCCCCGCCGTGGCGCTAAAGGGCGTCCAAGCGATCGGCGACGAGGTCTCTGGCGCGGTCGGGGCGGTATCGACGCTGTCGGCTGGCGGCAGCTCCGGTGGCGCGGTGAGGTCGGTTGGCAGCGTGTCGACCGGCGGGATCCCCAGGTCGACTCCCACGTCGACCGCGGTGTCGGTCTGGGTCGCTGCCCCCCCGCCCACTGGCACGCTGGTGCCGGCGCACGCGGCAAGCCACAAGATGCCGATGAGGGCCATCGTGCGTCTTTGGAACTCGAGTTGATTCACCTGTCACTCCCTGCCTTGCATCGAGCAAGTGTCATCAAGCGTCCCCGTCGGTGTCCGACGCGTCCCCTGCCACGGTACCGGTCCCGTCGTTGACGGCGCGCCGGCGGCGTTGCACGGCGATCTCGAAGCGCGCGAGCTTGGCATCGAGGCCCGGTCGCGAGATGTCGAGTAGCCGCGCGACCGTCGATTTGCGCCCGCCATGCCGCTCCATGGCCAGCTCGATGACGCGTCGCTCGACCCGGTCGAGCACGTCTTTGAGCGCGGCCTCGCCGTCCCACAGCGCCGACGGGTCGAGCGTTCGCCCACGCGGTGCCTTCCCGGCGGCGCGCACGTGCGACGAGAGGTGCCGGGGCTCGATGGTCCCGTCGCAGAGCACGCTCGCACGCAGCAGCTCGTTGTCGAGCTCGCGCACGTTGCCGGGCCAGTCCCAGGCGATGAGCCGATCGGCCGCTGCCGGCGCGAGCCGCACCGTGCGGCCCGAGCGCTCCGCGACGTCGGCCAGGATGCGCTCGGCGATCGGGACGATGTCTTCGCGCCGCTCGCGCAGCGGTGGGACGTCGATGGTCACGACCGCCACTCGGTAATACAAGTCCTCGCGAAACGTGCCCGCCTTGACCATGTCGAGCAGATGCCGATTCGTGGCGCACACGAGCCGAAAGTCCGCGTCCAGCTCGCGCGGACTCCCCACCGGGCGAAACCGGCGCTCTTGGAGGACGCGCAGGAGCTTGACCTGATGCTCGGGGCGCAGCTCTCCCACCTCGTCGAGGAAGAGCGTCCCGCCCTTGGCCGCCTCGACCAGGCCCTTCTGCGGCGCGTTCGCGCCCGTGAACGCGCCGCGGACATGCCCGAAGAAGACCGACTCGAACAGGTCATGAGGGACGGCGCCGCAGTTCTCGGCTACGAACGGCCCCGCACGGCGCGTGCTGTTGCTGTGGATGGCGCGCGCCAATAGCTCCTAGCCGACACCGGACTCGCCCAGCACGAGCACCGAGATGTCCTTGTCGGCCACCTTGTCGATCGCGCGCAGCACGCCGCGCATCCCCGTGCTCCGGTGCACGATGCGGTCGTAGGTGTACCGCAGCTCCGACTCCGTGCGGGACTGCTCGAGCGCGTCCCGCAGGGCCGTCACCTCGTCGTGGTGCGACTCCATGGCCCGCGCGTGCTCCGTCCGCGCCGTGTCCAAGGCCGCTCGGAACTCACCCGCCAGCTCGCGGTGGAGCCGCGCGTCGGCCGCGAGCGCGATGATCCCCAAGGCGGCCTCGATGCGTCGCGCGAAGGCCTCCGGTGCCTCCGGCGGTGTGCCGCGGAAACGGACGAGCGCGACGATGGTGGCGTCACCGACGGCGGCGTCCACGAGCCGCGTGCCGAACAGCTCAAGCGTCCCGCCGGCGCCCCGCCCGATGTACGGCGAACGCCGCTCAGCGACGCGACCCGCGAGGTCGCCGAAGCGGCTCGTGTCGGCGACATCGCCGCCAACGCGCGCCAGCACCCGCGTCTCTGGCCCCGCCGGCGCCGCGAGCCCCACGCCGATGAGCCAGACCGCCTCTGCCGCCGAGACCTGGCGCAGCGCGTCCGCCCACCGGTCGAAGCCGGCTGCAGGGCTCGCCGCGGCAGCGTCGACGAGTCGATGCACCGCGGCGCGCGCGGCGCTCGCGGAGCCCCACGTGGGGCTAGGCGTCGATGCGGACGGCGTGGTCTCGTGGCGAGCCAGGGCGGCGATCACTTCCTCTCCTTCCGGGTCGTGCGACTCGGGTGCGCTCACGGGACCAAGCAACGATCGTGCCGACTCGCTCGTGCTCCCCAAGCCCGGCTCGAGACCCATCGCACGGGCGGCCGCCGTAGGCGACGGTAAGGCCTCCGAGGAGACGAGGCCGCGGGCGAGAAGCTCCGAGCGCGCATCGATGCGGAGGGAGAGCGTCCGCTCGGCACACGCCGCGACGCGCGCACGCGCCACGGCGTCGCCGAGGCACGCAGCGGCCTCGCTCAGGAGCACCACCACGCGCTCGCAGCCCGCCCATAGCACCGTCGGGAGCCCCGAGAGTGCCGCATCGAGCGCCTCGCGTGCCTCGCCCAGTTCCCCTGCCGCGGCCGCGAGCGCGGCGCGGGCCGCCAGCAGTGGCACGCGCTCCACGTCCGGTGCGTCGGTCGGCAGCGTGCTCAGGATCTCGGCGAGTCGGGCAAGGCGTGGCGCGTCCTCCGTTCGGGGCCGCGCCGCCGCGGCGAGCCAGAGGGCCTCACGTCGGGCCGGCTCCAGGCCGCGCGCGTCCGCGAGCGCGAGCGCCGCCTCGATCGCGCTCAACGCGTCTGCCGTGCGGCCTTCTGCCATCGCGAGGCGTGCCGTGCACAGCGTGGCGTCGACGCGGACCGCGTCGGAGGTCGTCGCGATCGCTGCGAGCCCCGCGTGGAGCGCCGCAGCGGGCGTGGTCAGGCCGACGTCGAGCCAGACGAGCAAGGCCGCCATGGAGCTCGTGGCCTGTCCGCGCCGGTCGCCGAGGTCAGTCGCCAATGCCTTGGCCGCCAGCGCGCGCTCCAATGAGGCCGCCAGCCGCAGGCCCGCCCGCTCTGCCAGCGCGCGATTGCTCTCGGCGATGCGCTCTCCACGCCGATCGCCGGTCTTGCGCTTGGCCTCCACCGCGCGCGCATACGCCGCCTCGGCGGCCTCCAAGTCGCCGTTCTGAATCCAGAGGTTGCCGAGGTTGTTGGCGACCTTGCCCAGCGCGTGCAGATCTCCGAGCCGCTCGGCCAGACGCGCGGCGCGCTCGAGACCCTCGGCCGCCTCGCGCAAAGAGCCGATCTGAGCGAGCGACGTCCCACGCAGCAGATTCAGCTCGAGCTGGAGCCGCTCCGGCGCGACCACGAGCGCGGAGAGGCGCTCGGCATCGCGCACGATCGCCTGCACCTCGTCATAGCGGCCGCGGTGCAGCGCGGCGCGGCCCTCGACCACCGCCCGTCGCAGCGCGACGTCGGCGGTGCCAATGCGACTGGCCGTGCTCCGAACGAGCTCGAGGGCGGCCTCGAGCGTCGTGACGTCGCCCGCCACGTCCGCGCACCGGAGCGCCCGCTCGGCGAGGTCCATCGCCGCACGCGCCTGGCCCTTGTCCGCCGCGAGCAGCGCCGCAGCCTCGGCGTAGAGGACTCCCGCGAGGGCCGGGTGATACGCCTGCTCGTTGGCGGTCGCCGCGGCGCTCAGCGCCTGTGCGGCGAGGGCGGTCTCCCCGAGCACGGCCAAGGCGTGCCCCAGGTGCTCCTGCCGTACTGCGGTCGGCGTCATCCGCTCGAGCGCGCGGACGATCAGGCGCAGGCGCTCCGACGGCAGCGTCGGGGTGCCCAGGCGGCGGAGCAGGCCCGGCGCGATCGTGGCGCCGTCCGCGGCTCCCGACAGCGTGACGAGCCCCGCCGAGGCCAGCCGTACCAGGGCGGCCCGGGGCGTACTGTCGAGCGCGAGCTCGAGATCGGCGTGCTCCGCCGCGCCGCCGAGCAGGGCGAGCGTCTCGAGCACGCCGCGATCGTCTGCCGAGGTCGCCCGCAGGAGTCGCTCCCAGAGGCCGTCGAGCGCGGGCGCGTCGATGCCTACGATGTCGACCCCTTCGACCCACGTGAAGCCATTCTGGAAGGGGACGAGCGCTCCTGCGTCGAGCAGCGAGTCGAGCACCGCGGCCAACGCCCACGGGCCCGCCGCTGCGCGCTGCTGAAGGACGGCCTCGACCTCGGCTCCGGGGGTCGGATCGACGTGCACGATCGCCAGCCAATCGCGCACAGCCTCCGCCGTGGGCGCCGAGGCCTCGCTGAGGTCGAGCTGCGCGTGGAGCGGTCCCAGGTCCGCCACGAGCTCCGCTCCTCCCGCGAGGACGACCCCGGGCAAGGCGCCGGCCTCGATGGCGCGCGTCAGGACGTGACGGTCGGGCCATGGCAGCGCACTGAAGCGCGGCACGAGCACCACGGGCACGCGGCCCGCCTCGCGCAGCGTGGTGAGCGAGCGGTACGCGAGCGCCTCCAGTGCGTCCCGTAGTCCGTCGGGGCCTTTCGGCAGTTCGAAGGGCTGTGCGGCCAGCGGCGCGATGCACGCGAGCAGACGGCGCCACGTGGTCAACGGCGCGTCGGTCGGCGCGGGCGAGGGCACCAGCAGCACGCCATGGGTCGCCTCCGACTCGATCCGGGCCTGCACGAGCGTCAGAAAGGCGGTCGCCTCGTCGTCGGAGCCAAGAGTGACCGCCTGGCCGCGCCCGGTCAGGACGCCTGCGACGACCCGCGAGAGCAGCGCGTCGCCCAAGAGCCGCTCGGTGCCTCGCGCGGTCCGAAATCGCGGCCGCGGTGCGGGGAGCGGGAGCCGGCTGCGCGCGTCGAGGCCGTCGGCGGGCCGGTCCTGCGGATCGACCTGCAGGAGCGACTCGACGAGCACGTGCGCGGCGGCCACGAGCCCACCTGCCTCCGAGGGGCCGCGGGCCCAGGACTCGAAGCAGCGGCCCAGCGCGAACAAGTCCGACCGCGGCGTCGCTGGCGCATTGGGTACGAGCAGCTCCGGCGCCAGGTAGCGCCGCGTGCCGCCCGCGGACGCCGTGGTCGCTGGCCGGGCGAGGCCGAAGTCGATGAGCACCGGCCAAGGCGTGCGGTCGCCGGCGCCCAGGCGCGCGAGCATGATGTTCTGCGGCTTGACGTCGCCGTGCACGAGGCGCTCGCGGTGCAGCCACCCGAGCGTCTCGAGTAGCTGCGCGAGGACGGCCGCCACCTGCGCGTCCGGCGGCCCGCTCAGGAGCCAGCGATCGAGGCGTGGACCGTCCACGAGGTCCATGGTGTAGTAGAGCGCCTCGTCGGAGCCGCCCGCGTCGTGGACGTGCACGACGCCCGGATGATCGATGGACCGCAAGACTGCGAGCTCATTGCGCAGGTGCGGCGCGGCCGCGTGGCCGACCGTGACGTGCTTCAGCGCGACCTCCCGGTCGAGCAGACGGTCATGTACGGCGACGACGGTGCCCATGCCTCCGTGCCCGAGGGCTCGGCGGGGCTCATAGCGGCGCTCCAGGGATCGCGGCAGGTCGGCGAGGTTCGAGCTCATGTAAGTCGAGTTAGCATCCTTACGCATGGGTGTAAAGTCACTTTGCTCCGAAAACGCGTCATGGGAGTGGGATACTGGCGAGTCTGGCGCAATACGGCTCGGCACGGCTCTTGCTCTAGGTCCAGCCGAATCTGGACGACGCGGCGCGACCGCGGCAAGGAGCTGAATCATGCGAAACGAGACTCGGTGGGTGCGGAGTTGGTTGACCAAGGTCGGGAGCGCGGCGGTGACGGGTGCGCTGCTGCTCGCGTGCGGCGGGAGTGGCGGTGGTCAAGGCGTGCTCCTGCCCGAAGCGGCCTCGCCACAGACGAGCGGCGCGCTCGGCGCGAACGCGGCGCAGGCGAGTACGGTCAACGCCGGTGGCAAGGTCGTCGAAGGGCAGGGCACCGTCACGGTGCCGAAGTTCACGTTTGCGCCGACGCTCTCGGGTGAGCAGCTCGAGGCGCAGAAGGACGTGTTCCAACCCGTTGCGGTGCACGAGTGGGGCACCTTCACCTCCGTGCAGGCGTCGGACGGGACCGATCTCGAAGGGCTCCACCACGAAGAGGAGCCGCTGCCGCCGTTCGTGCACGGTCGCGACGGCATGTGCTTCGGCAACAACAAGTGCATGGAGCACATCCCGCAGGGCGTGACGCAGAAGATGGAGACGCCGGTCATCTACTTCCACGGCAGCGCGACGCGGCCGCTGTCGGTGCGCGTCGACTTTCCCAAGGGCGTCATCTCGCAGTGGTATCCGCAGGCGGAGAGCTACGGGCCGGCGAAGTACGAGATTGGCGAGCGCGTCTCGGGCGGCACCATGACCTGGAAGGTCGCGCTGGCTCCCAAAGGCTTTGCGCCACCGAAGGTCTCCTCCGGCGACATCTGGGCGCCCTCTCGCAACGTCCCCAGCGCGCCGCTCCGCGCTCAAGGTGAGGACGAGAGCTTCATCTTCTACCGCGGCCTGGGCTCGTTCTCCCTTCCGGTCCGCGTGACGAGCTCCAAGGATGGCTCCGTCACCCTCGCCAACGGCGGCGCGCTTCGCATTCCGGCCGCGTTCCTGCTCAAGGTCGACGAGACGGGCGGCGGCATCGTCTCGCTGGGTGACGTCTCGGCGAGCGGCAAGGCGGTCGCGCAGGCCAACGTGCCGACCAAGGACATGGACAGCTTCCTGGCGGACGCGAAGCTCCAGATCAAGACCGCGCTCGTGCAGAGCGGGCTCACCGAGGAGGAGTCGCTCGCCATGGTCGACACGTGGTCGGTGAGCTACTTCCACACGCCCGGCCTGCGCGTGCTCTATGTGCTCCCGCGCCTGTGGACGGACATCATCTTGCCGATGCACCTCGACTTCGTCCCCACGCAGATCGTCCGCACGTTGATCGGCCGCATCGAGGTCACCACGCAAGCCGAAGAGAAGGCGCTCCTCACGGTCCTCGAGACCGCCCATGCTCAGGGCGTCATGGATTGGGAGCTCCCGACCATTCCCGAGATTCAGCGCCTCGGCCGGCACGTCGAGCCCAAGCTCCGCGCCGTTCGCCGGCTCGTGACGGAGCCGAAGCTCGCGATGTGGCTCGACTCGGCCATCCAAGGCTTCGTCCTCGAGATGTAAGCCTCGATCGGCGCGCTCGCGACGACGGGCGGTGCGCGCGATCCGCAACGAGCCCCCCCGCCCTGGGTCGTCGCGGCTTCTGAGCTTCCGCTCCTTCGCGTCATCGACCTGCGCATGACTGGGTCACTTCCCCCGATCCCGCGATAGCGTCTCCAAGGAGCTGACGCCGCCGGCGCGGGTCCCCAAACGTTAGTGAAGTACATGGAATTGGTGCCCCGGTTCGTGTGTTTATGGTCGCATGAAGCGACGATCGATGGACGCAAGGGCTGCTGGCAAACCGCTGGCGTTTGATTGCGAGTCGAGCCGAGGCATGGACGGCGTCACGTCCGTCGGTGGACTGCCCTTGGTTCTCGAGACCATGCGAGCGGCCGGGGTGAGCGAGTCGGTCGACGAGGAGGCCCGTGCGGGGAGGCGCCGGGGTCGTTCGGGGTACACCGAGGCGGAGCTGGTCGAGGCGTTCGCGCTGATGCTCGCGGCGGGAGGTGAATGCTTCGAGGACATGACGCAGGTGGGGTCGGACAAGCGCTGCTGGAGCTGCTCGGCAAGGCGTCGTGGCCATCGCCTGACGCTGCACGTCAATTCCTGCTTGCGTTTCACGACGCCGTGGCGCTCGCGGCGGCCACACTGTTGGATAAATAGGAACACTGACTCCACCAGCTTGTTGAATTGCAAAATCTGCAAAGTTCCATTCAGGGCGGTTATTTGCGATAATGGCAATTTTATCTTCAC